>NZ_JBSKHS010000007.1:0-206099 GCF_057128685.1 Pseudomonas artemisiae | reverse complement strand
AATACGTCGAGGCGTGAGAGCGGCTGCTCAGCAAAGTCCAGAACAGCGCCTAAATCCTGAGCGACAGACATAAAAAATCCGGAATCTATAATCAGATTCCGGATTTTTCTGCTGCCCAAGGATTAGTCAACAATCCTTAAGTGAACAGCATTGCGCTCAGTTGCGGGCTTTTTGCATTTGTCACCCTCCGAAACTGGCGCATCTGTTTAAAGGCAGCTCAACACGATCACAATCTCAAGGCCGGGATGCGAGACATTTTGGATGTCTACGTTGAGGCCGCCAGGCTGGGTCAAGCTTGGCTTGCTGCTACCGAGATGAGCAGCAAGGTCAGCCTGACGGATTACGAGTTCGCGGCCTTTGAGAGTGCGCACGACAAGACGCCCGCCCGGACAGTGACCTTTGAATCATCATTCATCATACGAATGTGATTTCGGAGCCGCTACGGCGTTAGCCTGAGGCCAATGTTATTGAATGTATCGACGCACTATTGCTGGAGACGCTTTTTCTGTCAGCAATGACTGTTGCTGGGGGACACGCTGGCGTGGCGCCGATGCCAGTCGGCAAGCGGCGCACGACGCTGTCGATGGCTCGGTGTATCGTTCCTCTTAGTGTGCTACCTTGTGAGCAGAAATTGATCAAGCCGTCTGGGGTACCAAGCCATGAACCACAAGCTGAACGCCTATGGCGTATCCATAGTAGAGAGACCTAAAATTAAAGCCACCAAGAAGCTGGACTTGGGTGGCGACTTGGGTAAGCAGATCGTTTATTCAGAAACAAAGCTCGTTCTCAGAACTCACAAAAAGACCTTTCAGAAGCTGGCTGACATGTAATGGAGTTGATCTTCTTTCCATTTGAACGTGTCATTGAGATAAACACTCAGATCTTGACTACCGAGCCCGGCATGAGGGGGGCGGTAAATATTCCGATCTTGCAAGGCGCCCCTTTTTTAGTTCGGATTCCTCGATAGTGGACTAAAGCGGATTAATTTTATATTGTTTTGATGAGTTTTCTCAAAATTTTGACATAGCCCGACTCATTTATAAATTTACGCTCTATAAGTAAGCCTTTTCGTTAATGATAGTCGCATGGAGCGGTGTCGGCGTTTCGGACTATAGGGCATCCGAAATTAAGCTGGCTATTGTTCCAAGTCAAGATTACTCCATCCTCAAACCTTCTTCCTAGACCGAAACGCCGCTACTTTCATACGGTTCCCACAGGTTGCCATGCTGCACCAGCGGCGGCGGTGGGACTTGCTTAGGTCGTGGAAGAGCAACACGCAGTCGTGGGCTTCGCATTGGCGTACGAATTCGAACTTATCATTCGTAACCAGGCTCACCAACGCCTCGGCAATGGGCGCAAGCAGGCTGGCGGGGCTGTTATCCCTTGGCCGAGTGGCGAGGCGCAACGCCTGCGCATCGCTCGCCCATTCCAATATCCTTACGGGCCGGCCTGCCTCAAGCACCTGGTTGATCACGCTGAGGTCCACCTTGGTGCCTTTCGTAGCGGCGTCTATTACCCCCCTTGAACACGCCCGCAGTGCGTGGGCGAGTGTCATCAGGCCGTTAGGGGCTTGCTGATCAGCCTGTTCGGGCAAGATCCCTGCCATCGCCAACCAACTGATAACGCTTTGGTCGTCTACAAAGCAGTCATGGTGTTGCTCGCCCACCCCGTACTCGGAGTTGATGAAGTCCAGGGCAAGGTTGTCGGCCAGAAAGAGTGCGTCGGGCAGGGGAGTGGTGGGGTGCATGTTGACCTGTAACCTATAAAATATGTTTGACAGGTTACCAAAATGGCTCGTAACCTTCAAACATCAATTTTAAAGGTTACAGAGGTAATTCGTTATGACGTTATCCAAATCCATTACAGCTGCAGGGCTCTCGGCTTCGTTGCTGGCTGGCGTTGCCCAGCACGCCAATGCAGACATTCAGGTCCATTACCGCTACGAACAGGTCGGTAATGTGAAGGTGTTCTATCGGGAGGCGGGCAGCCCGAGCGCGCCGACGGTAGTGCTGCTCCATGGGTTCGCGGCTTCGTCCTTTATGTTCCGCGATCTTATTCCCCAGCTTGCCGACCGCTATCACGTGATCGCGCCAGACTTGCCTGCATTTGGCTTTACCGAAGCGCCTGCGCGGGGCCAATACGCTTACACCTTCAGCCAGTTGGCGAAGACCATCGGCCAGTTCACGGAGCAGCTTAAGCTCGATAAGTACGCGCTGATGGTTCATGACTATGGTGCCCCGGTGGGCTGGCGCTTGGCAGTGGCGCACCCTGAGCGGGTAACGGCGATCATTTCTCAGAATGGCAACGCCTATGAAGAAGGTTTGGGCGCGGGGTGGGCACCGATCCAGACGTATTGGCGCGAACCTACCCAGCAGAACCGGGAAGCGCTGCATGACTTCCCGACACCGGCCTCGATCAAGTGGCAATACCTGGAAGGGGTGGCTGATAAGAGCACCGTTTCACCAGATGGCTACACCCTGGAAGGGCTTCAGGTGTCCCGGCCAGGGAATGCGGAGATCCAGCTGGACCTGGTGTTGGACTACGCCTCGAACGTGGCCATGTACCCCGCATTCCAGGCGTACTTTCGCCAGTATCAGCCGCCCTTGTTGGCGGTGTGGGGCAAGAACGATCCGTTCTTCCTGCCGGCTGGGGCGGAGGTCTGGAAGCGGGATATTCCCCAGGCGGACATTCGCTTCTATGACACCGGGCACTTTGCCCTTGAAACCCATGGCAAGGAGATAATTCCGGTGATCCGTGAGTTTTTGGATAAAAATGTTCGTTAACAGGGATATTGGAAAGGGCCACTTGGGTGCTTAGGTTGACGCGTTCGCCAGCTTGGCTGGCTCCTACCGCGGTGGTGTTTGATCTTGCGCGTTCGCTAGCGGTGCTAGCGCTTACGGGTGGGGTAACGAGCTTGCCACGCCCCTCACTCCACCGCCACCCAATGATCCGCCCCCACGGGCGCGAAGCGCTGGGGTGGGGCAATAAAGCCTGCCTCTTTGATGGGGTTAGGGGGTACGAATTCTTTGAGCAGGCTTTTGAAGTCCCGCCGGCGGCCTACTTGGGGCACGGGTACCGCGGCGAGCAGGCGGCGGGTGTAGGCGTGTTGAGGGTTATGCAGCACCTGGTCGCGGGCGCCGATTTCCACAATGCGCCCGGCGTACATCACGGCCACGCGGTGGCAGATGCGTTCTACCACGGCCATGTCGTGGGAGATAAACAAGTAGCTCAAGCCGTGCTCGGCGCGCAGGCGTTCGAGCAGGTCCAGCACCTGGGCCTGAACGGAGACGTCCAGCGCGGACACGGACTCATCGGCGATGATCACCTTGGGATTAAGCGCCAGGGCGCGTGCGATGCAGATGCGTTGGCGTTGGCCACCGGAGAATTGGTGGGGGTAGCGCTCCAAGGTAGCAGCGGGGAGGTCCACTTGCTGCAGCAGTTGCGCCACGCGCTCGCGCCGCTCGGGTTCGACCATGCGGTGGTGAATCAGCAGCGGCTCGCCTACCAAATCGAACACGGTTTTGCGCGGGTTGAGGGCGGCGTAAGGGTCCTGGAAGACCATCTGTACGTCGCGGCGCACCTGTTGCAGGGCATCGCCGGTAAGGCCATTGAGCTCCTGGCCGCGCAGTTTTACGCTGCCCTCATAGGCCAGCATGTTCATCACGGCCTTGCCGGTGGTGGATTTACCGCAGCCGCTTTCGCCCACCAGGCCCAGGGTTTCCCCTTCACGCAGTTCGAAACTCAGGCCCTCAACGGCATGGACGGTGCGGGGGCGCTCGAACCAGCCGTGGCGCAGGGCAAAGCGCACGTTTAGATCCTGCACCGCCAGTACTACGGGCTGCTCGCTCAAGCGTTGAGGTGGCTTGGCCGTGCCGAGCACGGGCACAGCGGCCAGCAACTTGCGGGTGTAAGGCGCCAGGGGGGTGGTGAACACCTGCTGCAGGCTGCCATGCTCTTCCACCCGGCCCTGGTTCATCACCACCACGTCGTCTGCCATTTCGGCTACCACACCCATGTCGTGGGTGATCAGCAGCAGGCTGGTCTTGAACTGCTGTTGCAGCTCGCGCATCAGTTCAAGTATCTGCGCCTGAATGGTCACGTCCAGGGCGGTGGTGGGTTCGTCGGCGATCAACACCTCGGGCTGGCAGAGCATGGCCATGGCGATCATCACCCGTTGGCGCATGCCGCCGGACAGCTCATGGGGGTACTGGGTGAGGCGTTTGTCCACCTGGGGCATGCGTACGGCTTCGAGCATCTCCCGGCAACGGCGGTGTATATCGCTCCGGCCCATGGCCTCGTGGCGGCGCAGGGTTTCGGCCAGTTGCTGGCCCACGGTCAGCAACGGGTTGAGGGAGGTCATCGGCTCTTGGAAGATCATCCCGATGCGTTTGCCGCGCAGGGCTTGCAGGTCGCGGTCGGGCAGGCTGAGCAGGTCCCGGTTATCGAACAGGATGGCGCCGCTGGGCACGCTCGCCGCTTTTGGCAGCAGGCCCATGACCGCCAGGGACGACAGGGATTTACCACTGCCCGATTCCCCGGCGATGCACAGGGTTTGCCCCGGATACAACGCAAAGCTTAGCTCATCGACTACCCGGCGCCGAGAGGCACCGCCGCCTACGTCGATGCTCAGGCGCTCGACCGACAGGCTGGGTACGGGTTTGGCCATCAGTTGAACACCACGTTGGGGAAGTAGAACGACACTACCCAATTGGGCAGGTCGACGATTTCGCTGATGCGCAGGTCGCCGCACACTGAGCACAGCATATAGGCCTGCTCGGCGGGCATGCCCTGTTCGCGGCACAGCCAGTCCACGGTGTTGGCCACGGCCTGGCGGGCAGCCTGCATCAGGTCGGGGCCGATGCCGGTAAAGGCTTCGTAGCCGGCACTATCCAGGTGGCGGGTGACTGGGCCAGGGGTGCTGAAGCGCGGGGTGGCCAGGGGCGTTTGCTTGATCAGGTCGAGTTTCACGACTACGTCCATCGCGCTTTCGATAGCGGTGCCGCACACCTCGCCATCGCCTTGGGCGGCATGGGTATCGCCGATGGAAAACAGGGCGCCTTCGACCTCCACCGGCAGGTACAGCACGCTGCCCGCGGCCAGGTCACGGATGTCCAGGTTGCCGCCCACCCGGCGTGGTGGCACTACCGAGTGCAGCCCGGCCTCGGCGGGTGCCACGCCGAGGGTGCCGGCGAACGGCTTGAGCGGCACCTTGGCGAACTTGCCGAAGGCTGCGGGCGCCAGGGTTTGGGTATCGTAGTGCCAAAGGGCAAGGGCAGGGGTGGTGAACTGGTCCGCCAGCAGGCCAAAGCCTGGGATGTTTGCCGTCCAGCCGAAGCCGCCGGGCTTGAAGCTGTCCAGGGTGATTTTGAGAATGTCACCGGGCTGAGCACCCTCGACGAAAATCGGCCCGGTGACGGGGTTGATCTGGTCGAAGGGCAGGGTGCTCACATCGGCAACCTGGGACTGGGCCGTGAAGTAACCATTGGACGAGTCCCGGCAGTTCATTTGCAGCGTGGTCCCCGGCGCCACGCGCTCTACGGGGGTAAGGCCGCGGTCCCAGCCGAAGTGGCTATTGACGCTGTGAATGGTCTTGACCAGGCAGTTCTGACACATGGTGGTTATCCTCGTTGCAATACGGTCGTGGCCTGGGGCGCAGGCCACGGCGGCGGTCGGGAGGTGTCACTTCACCCAGATGTAGTCGTAGTTCACCGGCACATGTACCGGGTCTACATAGAGCGCGTCGGCCCCACCCAGGCGCTGGGCGCGCACGGTGAAGCGTTGCTCGTTGAAGACCGGCACCCAGGGCGCGTCCGCCATTACGTCGGTGAAGATCTTCTTCCAGGCTTCGGTGCGCTCGGCCTGCTGTTGCGGGGCGGCCATGGCATCGGCCTTGGCCGCGCGTTCATCCAGCGCCTGGTTGCAGTACAGCGACCAGTTCCAGCCGCCTTCCACCGCACCGCTGCAACCGAGGATCGGGCCGTAGAAGTTCGACGGGTCCGGGAAGTCCGCAATCCAGGCCATGCCGCCGGACCACACCATCGGGGCTTGGTCCTTGGAGCCGCCAGCGGCGATCACGTTAGCCTGGGCCAGGGATTTGATCTGCACGCGGATGCCTACCTTGGCCAAGTCCTGCTGGATGGACTGGGCAATACGCGGCTGCGGGTCGGTGTTCATCACGTAGAGTTCGGTGTCGAACCCTTTGGCCAGGCCCGCTTCGGCCAGCAGTTTTTTTGCGCCCTCTACGTCGTAGGGCAGGCCCTTGTATTGGGGGTCGTAGCCCGGCATGGCCGGTGGTAGCGGCTGATTAGCGGGCACCGCGCGGCCATTGATGATGCGCACGATGCGGTCCTTGCTGATGGCCATGTTCACCGCCTGGCGCACCTTGAGGTTATCGAACGGCGCCAGGGTGGTTTTCAACGTCACGTACCCGGTTTGTAGCTGATTGCCGGTCACCAACAGGGCCTTGGAGGCCGGGTCGTTCTTGAACTGCAAAAACTGCGCGGGCGGCACGCCGTCACCTGCGATATCCACTTCACCCTTTTGCAGGCGCAGCAATGCCACGGTAGGGTCCTGGCCAATCTCGAAGGTGATTTTGTCTACGTACGGCAAGCCCTTCTGGAAATAGTCCGGGTTTTTTACCAGCTCCAGCTTCTGCCCCAGCTGCCAGTTGGCCAGGCTGAAGGCGCCGCTGCCCACCGGGTGCTTGCCGAAATCCGCGCCCCATTTTTCTACCGCTTCCTTTGGCACCACCGAGGCGAAGTTAATGGCCATGATGTGCAGGAAGGTTGCGTTGGGGGCGCTAAGGGTGATGGTCAGGTGCTGGTCGTCGATCACCTTGATACCGCTGAGGGTTTGGCTCTTGCCGCTGGTAACTTCTTCATAGCCCTGAATGGAGCTAAAGAACCCCGCCCCTGGGCTTTGGGTCTTGGGGTTGACGGTGCGCTCCAGGGAGTACTTCACGTCGCTGGCCACCAGCTCACGGCCGTTCTGGAACTTCACCCCCTTCACCAGCGTAAAGCTGTACACGGTGCCGTCAGGGGAAACGCTGTAGTCCTCGGCCAGGCTTTTCACCAGCTCGGTGGTGCCGGGCTTGTAGTCCATCAACCGGCCGAACAGGCTTTTGATCATCGACCAGTTCTGCCAGTCATAGCCGATGGCAGGGTCCAGCGTGGCCACATCGTTCTGATAAGTCACTACCACATTGCCGCCGCTTTTGGGCGTATCGGCCCACAGCGGCGTAGTGAACAGCGTGGCCGCCACGGCCAAGGTCAGCGCTTTGATCTTCATGGTTTGCCCCGTTATGTTCTGAATTAATGACGCTTGATATCAATACGCGGATCCACCAACGGCATCACCAAGTCCGCCAGCAAGTTGCCCAGCACAATGGCCACTGCCGATAGGGTGGTAACGCCGACGATGACCGGGATGTCCACTTGCTGGATCGACTGCCAGGCCAGCTGGCCGATGCCGGGCCAACCGAACACCGATTCCACCACCACCAGCCCACCCATAAACACGCCAATGTCGATGCCAATCATCGGTATCACCGGCACGATGGCGTTGGGCAGCACGTGAACGAACACCACCCGTGCCCGGCTCAGGCCCTTGGCGCGGGCGGTGCGGATAAAGTCCTGGTGCAGCACCTCGATCATCGAGGAACGCACCATGCGCGAGTACCAGCCGCTGCCCAGCAGGCCCAGGGTCAACGCAGGCAGCATCAAGTGACTGACGCCGCCGTAGCCGCCGAGAGGAAACCAGCCCAGTTGCACGGCGAAGAAGTAAAGAAACAGCATGGCGGCGATAAATTGCGGCGCAGACACCCCCACGAAGGAGAGCGCCATCAGCAGCTTGTCGGCGATGCTGTTGCGCTTGAGCGCGGCAAGCATGCCCAGGCTAATGCCAATCAACAGCTCAAAGCCAATGCCCGCCGCCATCAATTCAAGGGAAGGGCGCAGGCGTGCGCCTATCAGCTCGCTCACCGCTGTACGCTGGATATAAGAACGACCCAGGTCCCCGTGCAGCAGGTTGCCCAGGTAGCTTAGGTACTGGGTATAGAAGGGTTGGTCCAGCCCCAGCTGCGCCCGAATGGCCGCGACCACTTCAGGCGTGGCGCTGCGGCCTGCGATCTGCCGCGCGGGGTCTGCTGGCAGCAGGAACAGCAGCAGGTAGGTGATCAGGGTGACGCCCAGCAGAATAAGCAGGGCATAGCTCACCCGGCGGCAAATGAACGGCAGCATCAGCGGCGCCCCTTGAGTGTGGGGTCGAGTTCGTCGCGCAGGGCGTCGCCGACCAGGTTGAAAGCCAGCGACAGCAGGATGATCGCCGCGCCTGGAATGAACACCAGCCAGGGCGCCGAGGTGAAGTAGGTCTGGCTTTCGAAAATGATATTGCCCCAGCTGGGCGTGGGTGGTTGCACGCCCACGCCCAGGTACGAGAGCGTGGCTTCCAGCAGTACGGTGGTGGAAATGCCCAGCGTGGCCCACACCAGAATGGTCGGCAGCAGGTGCGGCAACAGGTGCGAGAACAGGATGCGCAGCGAGCTGGCGCCCAGGGTGCGCTCCACCGCAACGAAGTCCCGGGCGCTCAAGGCAACGGTTTCGGCGTAGATCACCCGGGCGATCTGCACCCAGTTGACCATGGCGATCACCATGGCCACGATCCACACGCTGGGCTGGAAGATCGCCGACAGCGCAATGGCCAGCAGCAGGGCAGGGAAGGCCATCATCAGGTCCGTCAGGCGCATCAGCACACTGCCCAGCCAGCCCCGCACAAAGCCTGCGGTCAGCCCCACCAAGGTGCCGATCAGCACCGCCAGCCCGTTGGCCAGCACGCCGATGAACAGTGACGTGCGCGCGCCAAAGACCAGCCGCGAGAATACATCACGGCCAAGCAGGTCCGTGCCCATCCAGTAGGGTGTGGCAGGCGCCAGGGGCGCGCCTTCCAATGACAGCCCCTCAATGAACTGCTCATCCGGGTCGAAGGGCGTAAGCCAGGGTGCTAGCAGTGCCATCAGTACCACGGCGGTTATAAACAGTAGGGATACGGCCACGGTTGGCCGGCGTAAAAGAGCTTTGAGGGTATTCATGCCCGGCCCTCGTCGCGCGTTGCAAGCAAGTCGGCGCACAGGGCTTCGATAGGGCGGTTCAGCTTCATAGACAGGCTGCGTAAGCGCTCATACGCGGTGGCTTCGTCGATATGCTGGGTGACCATCAGGCGGGCCAGGGTTTGCGTCAGCAAGGGCTGTTGTGCCAGGCGATGGCGCAACCCGGCCAAGGCTTCGGCGTCAGCCCGCTGCCGGTCGCGCAACCCCACCGCCATCATCAGCGTGGTGTACACCGAGCCCTGGCTGATGGGCTTGTTGAGCAGGGCGGTTGCGCCCAATTGCAGCGCCCGTTGGATTTGCGACAGGGTTTCGTGGGCGGTGAGCGCAACGATTGGAATGGCGGCGGCGTTAAGGGCTTGCACCGCCAGGGGGCTGGCGAAATGCTCCACTTCGAGAATGGCAGCAAAGCAACCTGCGGTATCGAAGGGCGCGTCTCGTTCCAGCACCTGGGTATGAATGCCCAAGCGCTGCAGGCTTTTGCCAAGGCTGGCCTGACTGCGCTCGTCGCAGTCGATCAACAACAAGCGACCGTGCCCCAAGGTTGAAAATGCTCGTGCTTTCATTTGACGATCCTCAAATGCGTTGCGCCGCGAACGTGTCGATCGGCCACGCCCGCGTGTAGATCAGTGACGGTCAGGTAGGGGTCGGCGGCCAGCGGCTGGGCGGCTGAGTGCACGATGTGAAAGCTGCCTTCGCGCAGCTCGGCGATATGGCTCCCCAGCGCGCTGTGGTGATTGCGCGCGGAGAGGGTCAAAGGCCCAAAAATGCTGGGCAGGGTGTTGCCGAACAGGTAAGTGCAGATGGCCGTGGGGGCCGGGTCGTTACAGGCTTGCAAGGCATCGGCGAACAGCCGCAGAGCAGCATAGGCCCCGGCGTAATAATGGGAGCAGCGCCGCGCTCCATGGCGTTGTTGGCGGGCGCCGAAGGCCGGGGCCAGGGTTTCAAAAAATGGCCCGCACGACAGCAACCGCAACGCCTGCATCGGCCCCACCGCGTCCAGCTCGGCTTCGGTCAGGTTGCAGCTCAGTACGGGTAGGCGCATACCTTGCTCGGCGCAGGCGCGGTCCAGCTGCTGCAAAAAGGCATAGGAAGACTCGCCCACCAGGTTGTTCAGCACAAAGGCCGGCGGCTCGCGCATCAGTGTATCCACCAGCGGGTCGAAGCCCGTGGCCCCCAAGTGCCAGTATTTTTCACCCAGCACCTGCGCGCCGTTGGCCTCTAGCACTTCCCGTGCAATGCGGTTGCTTTCCCAGCCCCACACGTAGTTGGACCCCAGCAGAAACGCCCGCCGCCCAAAGTGGGCGAGGGCATAGCGCAGCAAGGGCAGCAGGGTTTGATTCGGGCAACCGCCCAGGTAAAGCACACTCTCGCTGCTCTCGTAGCCTTCATAAGGGCTGGAGTACCACAGCAGTGCGCCGTGCTGGTCCAGGTCGGGAATGATCTCCTTACGGCTAGTTGATAGCGTGGTGCCGAACACATGTTTCACCCCGGCCAAAAGCAGTTGCGCTACGCCGCGGCTGTAATCAGCAGCCTTGCCCTTAGGGTCGATGCACAGTGCTTCTAGTCTGAAGCCGCGGCCCGGTTCGGCGTTGATTTCCGCCAACGCATCCTGCAACCCCTGCAACGCACTGCTCCCCATCCGCCGATAGGTACCTTCGGTGGACAGTAGAAAGCCAACGGTCACAACAGGGCGTGCATCGAGCATGGCGATGATCCATAAAAAAAGCCCGATCCACCCCGTGAAAGGTCGATCAGGCTTCGGTACCTGGCGCAGCAAACTGCGCTGATGTAGCAAGGCTTAAGGCGGTAAGGCCGGCTTGCGTGGTTGATGAAACACTATGAAATAACTGTGCCAGGTGGGGAGGGGGTCGGTGTTTGGTGGCTATCTGGCGGAGCCTCGTTAGCGATTCGCCCCGCATCAGTGCAGATTGGTCGTAAGTGCTTCAGGAAGGCGCATTCCGTTATCGGCTCGAGACCCCAAGCATCCATTAATTGCCTCGATATAACATCGATTTATAGGTCGAGGTATTCCGATTGCAGGCTGGTCACAGGTTGGTGTTGAGTTCAGGTGACCTAGTTCCTGGCAGGGGTTTACCGAGGTGATCGAGTTGGCGCAGGGCAGCGCGGTTAGCCTTGAAGACGTGGTGCTGCACCTGGTCGAGGCTTACCAGGCTTTCGGCATGCAGGGTGTGACCCTGGCGGACACCATTGGCATGGCCAACCCGCGGCAGGTGTACCCGTTGGTTCGGCGGGTGCTGGAGCAACTGCCCGCGGCGGCCTTGACGCTGTATTTCCGCGAGCGCTCGCTCGCTCCTACACATTGACAAGCGCGCAGGTCAACCTGTAAGAGGAGCCAGCGAAGCTGGCGAATAGGTCCGACACGTCCATGCCTTGCTTCGCAAGGCTCGGCAACTGAGCATAGAGCAGGGTAAAGCGGCCTAGTCGCGGGCAAGCCCTGCTGCTACGGGATGAATGGCTCCACTTGCGAGGTGAGAGCCAGACGGTATCTACAACATTTATCGGCTTGCCTTCTCGCGCTTGAAGCGTAATCGCCAGGCATGCAGCATCGGCTCGGTATAGCCGGACGGTTGCGCCCGGGCCTTGAATACCAGATCACAAGCAGCCTGGAAGGCCAGGGACTGGTCAAAGGCCGGCGCCATCGGAAGGTAGCCGGCGTCACCTGCGTTTTGCCGGTCTACGATATGCGCCATGCGCTCCAGCGCCGTGCGCACCCGTGCTATATCCACCACACCCCAATGCAGCCAATTACCGATATGCTGCGCGGAAATACGCAGGGTCGCCCGGTCTTCCATCAGGCCCACGTTATGAATGTCTGGCACCTTTGAGCAACCCACACCCTGTTCTACCCACCGCACGACATAGCCGAGGATGCCCTGGCAGTTGTTTTCCAACTCCTGCTGGATGGCGTCGTCGCTGTAAGCCTGTTCCGCAGCCACTGGCACAGTGAGAAGGCCGTGTAACACATCCTGCCTCAAGAGGGCTGAGTCAGTACCTTCCAGCGCTATCTGCACCGCGTGCACGTCTACCTGGTGATAATGAAGCGCATGCAGCGTGGCACCGACCGGTGAGGGGACCCAGGCCGTCGTGGCGCCTGCTTGGGGGTGCGCGACTTTCTGTTCGAGCATCTCGGCCATCAAGTCGGGCATTGCCCACATTCCCTTGCCAATCTGCGCCTTTCCACGCAGGCCGCAGGCCAGCCCGGTGGATACGTTGTTGTGTTCGTAGGCTTGAATCCAGGCGCAGGCTTTCATCTCGCCCTTTCTGAGCATAGGCCCGGCTTCCATCGCGCTGTGCATCTCATCACCGGTCCGGTCCAGGAAGCCGGTATTGATGAAGGCCACCCGCGCGCGGGCGGCCTGGATGCACGCCTTGAGGTTGAGGCTGGTACGCCGCTCTTCATCCATAATGCCCATTTTCAACGTATTGATTGGCATTTCCAGCAGCTGCTCTACCCGTTCGAACAGCTCATTGGCAAAGGCGACTTCCTGGGGGCCATGCATCTTGGGCTTGACGATATAAACGCTACCGCGGCGGGAGTTGCCTTGCCGTTTCAGGTCGTGCAGGGCGATCAGGCTGGTAACCACCGCATCCATGATGCCTTCGGGAATTTCCTGCCCAGCCGCATCGAGGATCGCGGGCGTGGTCATCAGGTGGCCAACGTTGCGAATCAGTAACAACGAACGACCGTGAAGGGTCAGCGCGCTGCCGTCAGCGGCCGTATAGGCTCGGTCGGGATTCAGGCGGCGGGTGAGGTGCTTGCCGTTCTTCTCCAAGGCCTCGGTGAGGTCGCCTGTCATCAGGCCCAGCCAGTTGCGGTAGACCAGCACCTTGTCGCTGGCATCCACGGCGGCCACGGAGTCCTCGCAGTCCATGATCGTAGAGACAGCGGCCTCCAGCACAACGTCCTTCACCCCCGCAGGGTCGATCAGGCCAACCGGGTGGCTAGGGTCTAGCTGGATTTCAAAATGCAAACCGTTGTTCTTCAACAACACCGCGCTGGGCGAAGTGGCGCCACCTTGGTAGCCGATGAGTTTTTCTGGCTGGGCCAGCCCCGCCTGTGCGCCGTTCTTGAGGACCACCCGCAGCCGGCCATCCACTACTTCATAGCGCGTTGCATCGGCGTGCGAGCCTTCAGACAAAGGCGCCGCCTGGTCTAGAAAGCGACGGGCGAAGGCGACCACCCGTGCCCCGCGCACGCTGTTGTAGCCAGGCCCTCGGCTTGCGCCACCGTGCTCGGGGATGGCATTGCTACCGTACAGCGCATCGTACAGCGACCCCCAGCGCGCATTGGCGGCATTGAGCGCGTAGCGGGCATTCATCACCGGTACTACCAACTGCGGGCCGGCCAGGGTGGCGATCTCCGCGTCTACGTGCTCGGTACTCACGCGCACGTGATCCGGCTGTGGTAATAGATAGCCAATGGTTTCGAGGAAGGCTTGATAAGCGCCCATGTCCTGGATAGGGCCAGGATGGGCCCGGTGCCAGGCATCGAGTTCGGCCTGTAGGCGGTCCCGTTCGGCCAACAAGGCACGGTTGCGGGGGGCCAAGTCATGCACCAGTTCGCTGAAGCCTTGCCAGAATGCCTCTGTTCGAATGCCGGTCTCGGGCAAGGCGCTGTGTTCGATAAAGTGCTTCAGCTCGCTGTCTACTTGCAGGCGATGGCAGTGCATGTACTGTGTCATTCACATTCTCCTGTGCGTTATCCAACGCTTCACAATGCGGCGATACCCGCCTTCGCTACCTGGGCGTCCTGTTCGGCTTTAACGCCAGATACACCCACCGCGCCGATGACATGGCCCTCTACGATGATCGGTACGCCACCTTCCAGCGAGGTCAGGCAGGGCGCGCTCAGGAATGCAGTACGGCCCGTGTTGACCATGTCCTCGTATCCCTTGGTTTCGCGGCGGCCCAAGGCTGCGCTACGTGCTTTTTCCGTGGCGATGTAGGCTCCGATCGCGGCGCAGCCATCAAGGCGGGTCATTGCCAGGGGGTGCCCCCCGTCATCGACTACGGCGATGGCTACGGCCCACCCTTGACGTTGGGCTTCGGCGCACGCCGCCGCCAGGATTTGCTGAACGTCGGTCTGGCTGAGCAGGGCTTTGTATTGCATCTGTGATTACTCGTAAGTCTTAAGAATGGGAAACCCGGCGCAGGAAGTCTTTCATCCGCTCATGGGTGGGGTTTGCAAGGATTTCAGCGGAAGGCCCTTGGGCCACGATGGTGCCGCTTTCCAGGAACAGCGTGCGAGTGGACACGGCCCGGGCGAAGCCCATTTCGTGAGTCACCACAACCATGGTCATGCCTTCGTTGGCCAGGTCTTTCATCACCGCCAGCACTTCCCCAACGAGCTCGGGGTCTAGCGCCGAGGTGGGTTCGTCGAACAGCATCGCCTTAGGCTCCATGGCCAGCGCTCTGGCGATAGCCACCCGTTGTTGCTGGCCTCCGGAAAGCTGCGGCGGGTAGGCGTCGTATTTCGCAGACAGCCCCACCCGGTCAAGCAAAGCCTTGCCGCGCTGGCGTGCCTGCTCGACGGGTTCGCCTTTCACGTACACCGGCCCCTCGATAACGTTTTCGAGCACGGTACGGTGCGGGAACAGATTGAAGCGCTGAAAGACCATGCCCACCGAGCGGCAAATCTGGCGGATACTTTTGGATTGGCCATCTACCTTCATGCCGTCGATAGTGATCAGGCCGCCATCGTAGGTCTCCAGGCCGTTGATGCAGCGCAGCACGGTGGACTTACCCGAGCCCGATGGGCCGATGAGGCATACCACCTCGCCTTGGTTAATCTCGGCGCTGATGCCCTGTAACACCTGGTGGCGGCCGAACGACTTGGTGATGCTGTCGATCTTGATCATCGGGCACTCCCTTTGTATTTACGTTCGAGCCAGCCCGCCAAACCCATCAGGGGCAGGCTCAAGCACAGGTACATCAAGGCGACCAGCGTGAAAATGGTGGCATTGTTAAAGGACGCGGCGGCAATCAGCTTGCCCTGCATGGACAGCTCCACCACGGTAATGATGGAGGTCTGGGAGGAGTCCTTGAGCAGCATGATCATGTTGTTGCTGTACGGCGGCAATGCAATTTTCAATGCCTGTGGCAGGATCACCCGGCGCATGGTAAGGGTTCGGCCCATGCCTATAGACTGCGCGGCCTCACGCTGGCCGGGGTCGATCGCTTCAATGCCTGAGCGAAACACTTCCGCCATGTAAGCCGAATAAGCCAGCCCCAGGCCAAGCGCACCGGCCTGGAAGGCGCTCATGTCTACGCCCATCTCTGGTAGCACGAAGTACAGGTAGAACAGCACCACAATGATTGGGATGCCGCGAATAGCGTTGGTGAGGTAGCGTGAGCATTCGGCCAGCACGAATACGTTGCTGACCCGTAACAGCGCCCACACCAGCCCCAACGCAGTGCCAATGACCAGCGCGCAGAGGGTAATGCCAATGGTCGTCCAGGCACCTTCCATCAAGATGGGAACGTACTCGATCGCCTGGCTTACGAAACCTTCAAACATAGGCTGTATCCTTCCGGTGAGGGCGCCGAGGGGCGGCGCCCGTCAACTCAATCACAGGCTCTTCACATTCCACTTGGTCAAGATCGTGGCCAGCGTGCCGTCGGCTTTGAGCGCGGCGATCCCCTCATTGATGCGGCCCAGTAACTGGGCGTTGCCCTTACGTACGGCCACCCCGATGGCAATGCGTATCTGCTTGTTGTAATCCTCTGCCACGCGCAGGCTTTTGGAGCCCGACTGCTTGACGGTATAGAGCATCACCGGGCCGTCGCCCACGGCCACGTCGATTCGGCCAAGGGCTACCTCACGGATCATGTCCGCCATGCTGTCGTACATACGCACCTCCTTGATGCCGGCTTGTGCCTTCATGGGCTCTACCGACACGGTACCGGTCTGTACGCCAACGGTTTTGCCGGCGAAATCCGCGCTGCTGTGGTAAGCCGTTGTATCTTTGCTGTTGGCGATCACCTCTTCGCTATAGGCGAATAGCTCGTCGGAAAAATCTACAACTTGGGCGCGCTGTGTATTGATGGCGAACGCCGAGCTGATCATGTCGATCTTGTCGGTCTGCAGAGAGGGGACCAACCCGGCGAAGGGTATGGGGCGCAGGTCCGGAGTGAAGCCGAGTTTTTGCCCCAGGGCTTGAGTGATGTCGATCATCACGCCCTGGAGTGTATTGGTCTTGGTGTCGAGAAAGTTGAACGGCACGGCGGTAGGCGTAGCGCCCACGCGCAGGGTTTCTTGAGCCTGAACGTGCGCAGACAGTACCTGGAGGGTGAGCAACGCGCAGCCAGTCAGTTTGAGCAGTCGCGAAAGCATGGAGTATCTCCTGTGAGTGTTTTGTTTAGCGCCTGTCTTAAACCGCTGCGGTCACGATTATCTCGACGAGCATGTCTGGGGTGGCCAACAGGCCCTGGCAGGTAGCGCGAGCCGGCGCGGCCCCTTCTGGCAACCAGGCGTCCCATACCCGGTTCATGCCTTGGAAGTCGGCGATCCGGGTCGTGGGCTGGTGGCGCGTTATAGCAGCGGTCATAAACAACTCCTGATGGGGCAAGGGTTCAAAAACGGTCGATAGAGAAGGGCATCAGTATGTTTAAGGCTCGGGCTGATCCGGCCATGGCCTGCGCCAGTAACCGACCGGTACCCGCGGCGCCGGTCAAACCCAGGTGGCCGTGACCAAAGGCGCACCAAAGCCCTGCATGGCCAGGTACCTCGCCAATCACCGGGAGTGAATCAGGCAGGCACGGGCGGTGCCCCATCCATTCAATCGGGTCGGTAATGTCCAGGTTGGGCAACCCAGCCTTGGCATGCCCGGCGAGCAACTGAGCGCGGGGGGTGCTTGGGAGGCGCTCCAGGCCGCCGAATTCCACGGTCCCCGCTACCCGCAGGCCGCTCTGCATGGGCGTAATGAACACCTTACGGTCGGCCAGCACGACAATACGCCGCAGTTGAATGCGCGGGTTGGGAAAGCGCAGGTGATAGCCACGCTGGGTTTCTAGCGGGACCTTTACCCCAAGCGGGCGCAGCAATTGAGCAGACCAGGCGCCGGCCGCCATTATCAGCTGCGGGCTAAGGTAGCGGCCCGCCTGGCCAAGCAGGGTCCAGCCACCGGCGGTGCGGGAAACGCTTTCTATACGGTCCCTGATAAATTGCACACCGCGCCCCGCCAGGTGTTCAGCAATGCGCGAGGCGTAATGCTGAGGCTCTTTTACCCAAGGCTGATCTGGCAAGTGATAGCCAACCTGGTAGGCCGAGCTGACCGCAGGCTCCAGCCGTCGGATATCGTCTAACCCAATACGTTGCGCATCAAGGCCGTGCTGTATTTTCAAGGCCCAACCCGCGTTATCTTTTTCGAGGCTGGAGAGGCTCGGGTAGAGGTGCAATTGCCCGGTTTCCACAATCAAGTCCGCACAGCCAGCCTTTGTTGCCAAGGCTTTGTGATCCGTGACCGCATTCCCGATCAAGGCATGCAGCGACTGCGCGATTCGGGCAACCCGCTCGGGCCGGGAAGCGGCAACGAACCGTGCCATCCAAGGGGCGACCCGCAGCAGGTAATTCGCAGGTACATAAAGCGGGCCAGTGGGGTCGAGGAGCATGCCAGGCGCCTGCTTCAACACCCCCGGCATCGCCAGCGGCGCTACCGCACCGGACGCCAACGAGCCCGCGTTGCCGGATGAGCATTCGGCACCTGGGGCGCAAGCATCAATAACGGCAACTCGCATACCGCTTTCCACCAAGTGAAAGGCTGTGCACAGGCCGACAATGCCCGCACCGAGCACAATGACTTGGGGTTCCCGATCTTGTGTGTCACGCATCTTTTATGCAGCTCTGGGCCAAGGGTTACCTTCTGATAGAATGCAGAAGCTAGGCCGATTTCGATACTCGTGTATCGCACAGCGATACGGTCGGAAGTTATTGCGTAATAATGGGGTTTGCCTGGCAATGCCAAGCTGCAGTGCCCGGTCGAGTGTTCTGTCACTTGGCTAGCATTGGCCCATAACAGTGCAGCTAACAGCTTCTCTGCACCATGATCGATTGGAGCGCGCGATGAATGCTGATGAATCTCCTCTGTATGTTCAGTCATTGGCCAGTGGCTTGGCGGTGCTAGGTGCCTTTACCACCGACCGCCCCAGCATGAACCTTCGAGAAATCGCCGAGGCCGCGGGTGTTACTAAAAGTGGCGCTCAGCGATTCACTCATACCTTGGTCGCGTTGGGACTGTTACGAAAGGATGACGCCTCCAAACGGTTTTCGTTATCGCCGGGCACCTTGCAGACCGGCTATCGTTACCTCCAGGCCCACGTGCTCCTGGAACGCGCCAACCCCTACCTGCTTGACCTGAATAAACAGACAGGCGAGACGGTGAACCTGGCCGAGCCTGATGGGAGTGACATGGTCTATATAGGGCGCTTTCCAAGCCCTCACCGGGCGATCGTGCATATGCCAGTAGGTCGCCGCCTGCCTTTATTCTGCTCGTCGGCCGGGCGCGCCTACTTGTCCTGTATGCCGGACGAGCAGGTCGAGGAAGTACTGGCACGTGTGGAACGACCCAGGTTCACACCTCATACCGTCACCGACCGGGGCAAACTCATGGAGCTGATTTCTGCTGCCAGGTCGACTGGGTTTGCCTACAGCGTGGAGGAGTTCTACCTGGGGGACGTAGCCTTCGCGGTACCTGTGCGTAACATGCGAGGTGAAGCGGTCGCGGCGATCAATTTGTCTGTCTCCACCGCTTATTGGAGTTTTGAACGTGCCAGCGCCGAACTGGTGCCCAAATTGATTCACACCGCCAACCTGATTTCCACCAAGCCACCCACGCCTCGAGCGATGGAGCCGTTCCAGATTGGCTATGGAAAGGTCAAGGAAGGCGAACGCCGTGGCTAGTCAGCCGTTCAATGTGTAGGAGCCAGCGAAGCTGGCGAATAGGTCCGACACGCCGCGCCTTGCTTCGCAAGGCTCGGAAGCTGGGCATGGAGCGGGTTAAAGTGGCACGGAATCTGCCATTGGCATGCGCTCAGGTATGCCCTCAGGTATGCCCTAGGGTGACTGGCGATTAGCTGTTCAAACCTCGCCTCGCCGGAGCACACTCATGTGTTCGTATCACCTAAAGGACGCTACATGAAGGAACCTCTTAGCCCCATGCCTCTGGTTATCCTTGATGTTCAGGATGCGATTGATCGCCCTAACTGGGCTGGGAAAAACAACCCCGGGTATCTGATGGTGATTCAACGCCTTCTTGAGCGCTGGCGGTCGATGGGGTGGCCAGTTATTCACGTAAAGCACGATGAGCAAGCCCCCGCGTCCAGTTATTACGTTCATGGCCAATGGAATGGTATCAAGCAGGAAGTTGCCCCTGTAGCAGGCGAAACCGTCATCACCAAGCAAGAGAATTGTGCGTTTATCGGCACCGAATTGGATGCCACCCTTAAACTGATGCGGGCAACGCGCTTTGTGCTAACGGGTGTGGTGATACACAACAGTATGGACGCCACTGTCCGTGCCGGAAAAGCGCTTGGCTACAGCATTATCCTTCCCCCAGACGCAACCACTGCCGTACCCGTTATTGGGGTCGATGGAGAGGCTTGGGATGCGCAAACTGTTTATGGACTGACCTTGGCAATACTGGGTAATGAATATGCGGATGTTCTAGCCTCAAGTGAATTGATTGCCCGGCTCTACCTATGAGATTTGAGGGTATCGGCTGCTGATCCGGGGTGCAGGGCATGGGGCTATTTCTTCAAAACATTTTTCAGGCTAGGGATATTCGATTCAATCTTTTTCAGCATCCATTCACTCCACCCCCACCGCCTTCAACCGGGCCGAGTCCAAATGCCAACGCCGTTGCTCGGTACTGGCGCCATCCACATTGTTCACCCGGCGCACGATGTACTGGCCGGTAAAGCGCTGATGGGTGCCGTTGTCGAGTAGGGCGTCCACGGTCACGGGCACGGTTTGGTAAAGGGAGCCTGCTCCGCCTTCTGGAGGGGGTAATTGACCAAGGGTGACATGGGTTTCGCGGGTAAGCTTGAAGCCGGCTTCGAAGGTAGCGAATGCCTGGTTTGGCTTGCCGTTTTCGCCCCACTGCGACCAGGCAGTGCCAAAGTCTCGGGCGTTGAGCGCAGAATAATAGCGGCGTACTACCGCAGCGGCGGCTTCCTGACTGGTGGGGGCGGGCAGGCAGCCGTCCATGGGCGCGCCCTGGCCGTCGAACAGGGCGCAACCGCGGGCAATCTCGTCTTCGATCAGGGCGCAGCTGTTGGCCGCATTGCACGGCGGATGGGTAGCGGGCGATACGTTGCGGCACACCTCAACGCGGCGCTGTGCTTCCTGCTTGCCCAGTTCGTCGGCACAGGCGCGTACCGCGCTTGTGTCCCCGCCTTTGCCTTGTTGAGTAGGGCCTGCCTGTACGAAGGCCCCTGGCAGTATCAACCCGCCTAAGGCGCCTAATAGGGTTAAAGACGTCAGTTTCATATTGCACTCCTTGGGCGGGCCAAGCCTGTTTATCGGCGGGCCTTAAAGTTTTGCCTATGGTTGTGTATGGTGTCGACCCCAGCGAGCCAGGCCCAACTGAACGTCATCCAGGCCCAGCCTAAGTCACAGAGGTACCTTCCGTCATGTCCTTCACTCGTCGCCGAATCCTTGCAGGCCTGTCTGGCTTGGCTGTCGTGGGGCTGGGCGCTGGCGGCGTGGCGCGTTATTGGCTGGGGCGTAATGAAGCGCCCGAGGGCCATGACTACGAACTGATCGCCGCACCCTTGGATGTGGAGCTGGTAGCAGGCCATGTCACGCCGGCCTGGGCGTTCGGGGGCTCCGCCCCGGGCATGGAGTTGCGTGTGCGTCAGGGGGCCTGGCTGCGGGTGCGGTTTATCAACCACCTGCCGGTGCCGACGACCATCCATTGGCATGGCATTCGCCTGCCTCTGCATATGGACGGGGTGCCTTATGTGTCCCAGCTGCCGGTAATGCCTGGTGAACACTTCGATTACCGTTTCCAGGTGCCTGACGCTGGCAGCTATTGGTACCACCCCCATGTGGCGAGTAGCGAACAGCTAGGGCGGGGGCTGGTGGGCCCGTTGATCGTGGAGGAGCGTGAACCCACGGGCTTCGTGCATGAGCGTACCCTGAGTTTGAAAAACTGGCATGTGGACGAGGCGGGCGGATTTCTGCCGTTCAGCATCCCTCGAGAGGCCGCGCGTAATGGCACCTTGGGCCGGTTGAGCACCATCAACGGAACACCTGCCCCCACCGTGGACCTGCCCGCGGGGCAGGTGGTGCGGGTGCGGCTGCTGAACCTGGACAACACAGCCACCTACCGCCTGAACCTCAAGGGCGAGGGCGAAGCCCGGATCTACGCCCTTGATGGTAACCCGATCGAACCACGCCCGCTGGGCAAGGATTACTGGCTAGGGCCGGGCATGCGCATCTGCCTGGCTATCAAAATGCCTACCGTAGGCGGGGAGATCTCCCTGCGTGACGGCCCCGTGCGCTTGGGGACCTTCCGCGCCGTGGCGGCCGCAGGGGCCGCAGGCGACTGGCCACCGGCCTTAGCGCCCAACCCTATCGCCGAGCCGGATCTGGCCAATGCCGAGAAGCTAAATTTCAATTTCGAATGGGTAGGCACCACGCCCGCGGCAGGTGTAACGGCTGCGCCGAGCTTATGGCAGATCAACGGCGTGGCCTGGGACATCAACGATAAAACCTGCGCCGACCGGCCCATCGCCCGGCTGGAGAAGGGCAAAAGCTATATCTTTGAGCTCAAGAACATGACCCAGTACCAGCACCCAGTGCATCTGCACGGGATGAGTTTCAAGGTGATCGCGTCCAGTCGGCACAAGGTAGTGCCTTACTTTACCGATACCTATTTGCTGGGGCGTAATGAGCGCGCTCAGGTTGCCTTGGTGGCCGATAACCCTGGCACTTGGATGTTTCACTGCCATGTGATCGACCACATGGAAACCGGCCTGATGGCTGCGATCGAGGTGGCCTGATGCGCCAGCCGCTGATCATTGACCGCAGTCGCGACCGAGGCTTTATGCTGATGGCACTGGAGCTGGCAGCCCAGGGCGCGGCGTTGGGGGAGGTGCCAGTGGGCGCTGTGCTGGTGCAAGGCGGGGAAGTGGTGGGCCGGGGCTTTAATTGCCCCATCAGCACCCACGACCCCAGCGCCCATGCCGAGATGGTGGCCATACGCGACGCAGCCCAGGCGCTAAGCAATTACCGCCTGCCAGGTAGCACCCTTTATGTGACACTCGAACCCTGCAGCATGTGTGCTGGGCTGATCGTGCATTCGCGGGTAGCACGGGTGGTGTTCGGCGCGCTGGAGCCCAAGGCCGGCATCGCCCAAAGCCAAGGGCAATTCTTTACCCAACCCTTTCTGAATCACCGCGTAATGCTGGAGGGCGGCGTGCTGGCGTCGGAGTGCGGCGCGGTATTGAGCGCTTTTTTTAAAGCCAGGCGCGCCGCCGATTGACCGTATCAAAGCATACGTCGCAGCCCCATCAGGCGTAATGCCGCGGTCAGCCCCACCAGCCCTTCGTAACGCCGGCCGTTTACTTGGGGCCATTGCGGCGTGTTGATATAGAACGACCGGCCTTCTTCAACGATGGGTGTATGCACCAAGGTGCCCGCGCGGCTACGGTGAATGATTTCAAGCCCGCTGCCTTGATGCACGATCACATAATCACCAGCCTGGGTCAGTTGCAGTTCGGGCGAGCGTACACTGACCCCGCCGGTGGGGACCGAGGCCACAGGCATGCGCAAGCGCAGGTCGCTTTTGAGCAGCACCGCGGGGCCTGACCCGTCGGGCACTAACACGCCAGGGTCTTCGCTGATGCCCCCCGGCGTGTCCAGAGGTACGTCCTCCGCGCGAAGGCTGGTCGCGCCTTCCAGGTCAGCCACGCCTGGTACGGTGAGGTATTTATCAGTATGTGAATTGCCGACCAGCGCGACCCACTTAGCGCTGGGTGGATTACTGGCGAACACTTGGTGAGCATAGTAATTCATCACTTGCTGACGCCTGGTGAGGTGCGTGCTGGATTCGAGCTTATAGCTGGCGGCACAATCGAGCGCGCGTACCTGAATGCGCTGATCGACCGCTGCCTTGACCACATTCGTGAAGGTGTAGCGGCCGCCAGGGTCGGTTTTATGGCCCACGTCCAGGTACTTGAGGTAGCGGCCCAAGGCATCGGACATTTTGCCTGTGGTCGCGAAGGTATCCAGGTCCGCCTGGTGCGCATCGGTCAGCAAATGCTCCATATAAAGGGTCTTTACACCTTCCTTGGCCAGCCGAGGCATTTGCTCTATCAAAAACTGCTTTGAAGCCACCCCGTGATGCGCTTCGCCGATAACCAGGCCGTTCCCCTTAGCGAAGATTTCACGCAGCGTTTGCTTAACGGGCGCATCGGCCGCCGGTGGCGCTAGGGTAGGGTGGGGTACGCCCTGTTTTTGGCTAAAGAAGGCGCGTGCGTCTGAGATCAGCTGCGATTGGTGTTCACTGAATACTGTTTCGATGCCGGAATCAGGCTGGGCAAGGTCCATATAGCCGCGCAGCCGGCGGTTGTCCGGGTCCAGCACCGCTTCGGCCAGTTCCTCCTGGAAATGGCTCGGCAAATCGTAGCGAGTCAACGTACGAGGGCCCAGCTCGGCCGCGTCCAGCCGCCCGCGCGCCCAAGCCACCAGGCGGTTGAACTTGCCGCCGCCTTTAAGGCCAGGCCGGGGTGCGATCTCCCAGTTGCCCTCCAAGGTTCTGCGCAGGGGCACGGTTCGGTAAAACGAAAATGGGTAGTCCGGGTCCACCACTACCCAGGTGTGTAGCTCGGCGGCGTAGCGCACAGCGTAGGCCGCGCCTTCGATTTCGACATAGGTTTGCCCGCCTGGCAGGCTAAAGATGCCAGCCCATTTGCCTTCTGTATCAGGGCTGTAGGCTGCCAGCAAAACATCGGCTTGATAGGCAGCTAGCTCCTGGTTGCGGGTAACGTACAGTGGGCCGGGGGGCAGCTCGTCCAGGTTAGGCAGCCGAGCCCCTGCAACGGGCGGTTGCGGTTGCGCGGGGTTGCCAAATTCAGGGAGGGTAAAGGCGTCATCCACAGCAGCAAAATGCTCCCCAGCCTCTGCGGCCCAAGCCCCCCAGAGGTGGAGGCCATTGAATAGGCTGTCGATGCCCGCCGCAATGGCCCCAATCACACTGGCCTTGCGCTGTGCCGGGTTGGCCGCGTGCACGGCTTGGTCAATATTCAAACCCATGTCCGCCAGACCGGCGCCGACCACGGCCAGGGCTACCGGCCAATCCAGGGCCGCCATGGGGCCAAACACCTTGTTGAAAGCGCCCAGGTAGCTTATCCACATTTTTTCGCGTTGTTCGCTGTTGCTGCGAAGTGACAGATTGGCGTCGGCCGGCATGCGTGCCTGTGCCTGCATGGCCAGGTAGGTAAAGGCATCCGTGGTCAGCCGCTGCTTCGGGTGGTGGAACACGTGTGGGTCTTGCTTGCCCCAGGTGGCGTAGAGCAGGTCGATCACAGCATTCAAGCCGCTGCCCCGCGATGAGGATAAATAGGTGCTCAGAGGGAAGTGCAGCATAAAGCGGGCGCGAGATTCCGCGTCCTTATTGCGCATCAATAGCCACCAATGCATCGCTTGTACGCAGCTGAACTTCTGTAGGCTGTCGACTTCTCCAGGCTCCCAAACGAATTGCTCACCGGCCAGGTTCTCTACGCACAGGATGTCGCTGGACAGGTAACCACCAATCTGCAACAGGTACACCCGTGCATGCGCTGGCGGGGGGCAGGCCTGGCCCAAGCGGGTCAGGGTAAGCGGAGCGCTGGCACCACCAGCCAGGGCATCGAGCAGAAAGTTAAGGTCTGCGTCACTCAAAGCGTTGGCTTCCCGGGCCTCCAGTGCTTGCCCGATGAAATGCGCCTTGGTCAACAGGCGAAAATCATCGCTGTGGTCCCGCCAAAATGCTTCTACGTTTTTAAGAAAATCAGCCTTGAAGTCGATTTTCCACAGCCACTTGAGCACGTCGCTGGGCAGCAGTCGTACCTCGTTGTTCTCGTCGTAACGCTGTGCATGGGCGTCGGCGGTGTAAAACCCCGTCATCAAGTCAAGGTCGTCGATCGCATCCTGGTCATCAGCATTGAAACGGTGCATGACCAACTGTGTGAGGCTCAAGCTTTCCATTGGGCGTTGATAATGGGCCCAACCGCTAAAGGTGCGTGGGCTGCTGGCGGCATCGGCAAAGCGGTGCCAGTACACCTGCTCGGGTGTTAGCCCCGTGATGCCATGCTGGTGAAGCAGCGCCATGGCGTGGGTGCGTACACGGTCACGCAGGTCTGGGCACGCCTCGGTCACGGTCTTGGCCAAGGCGAGTAAATGGTTTTGAGCGGCGGTCGCGGGGGGTACGGGGTGTTCCATGGTGAAGCTCCTTGACTGAGAAGGGTCAAGGGTCGCCCAGCACTGGCAGTACAGGGCGCTATATAGATGCGCCTGGGGCAATGGACGTTATAGGCCTTAAAGCGGGGGTGACTTTTGCCCTTGGGGTGGTGGTGCCTTGTCTACTCCGGGGACATGCAGGTTGCCATCCACCACCTGGTTGCCCTCACCCTGGGGCTGAGTGACCCAGGTCAAAATGTCGTAATAACGGCGAATGTTGGCCACGAAATGCACCGGCTCTCCGCCACGGGCATAGCCATAACGGGTTTTGCTGTACCACTTCTTCTGGGACAAGCGCGGCAGCATTTTTTTAACGTCCAGCCACTTGTTCGGGTCCAGCCCCTCGTCTACCGCCAGCTTACGGGCATCGTCCAGGTGGGCGGTGCCGATGTTGTAGGCCGCCAGGGCGAACCAGGTACGGTCGGGTTCCTTGATGCTGTTGTCCAACTGGTCCTTGATCAGGGCGAAGTACCTGGCGCCGCCATAAATGCTTTGCCGGGCGTCCAGCCGATTGGCCACGCCCATGGCCTGAGCGGTGCTTTGGGTGAGCATCATCAGGCCGCGCACGCCGGTTTTCGAGGTGACCGAGGCCTGCCACATGGATTCCTGGTAGCCGATGGCGGCCATCAGCCGCCAATCTACCCGCTCCTGGTGAGACGCGGCCTTGAAATGTTTCTCGAAGCGCGGCAGGCGCTCCTGGAGGTGTTGGGCGAAGGTATAAGCGCCCACATAGCCCAACACGTCGACGTGGCCGTAGTAACGATCCTTCAAGCGTTGCAGGGTACCGTTGCGGCGTACCTTGTCGATAAAGCTGTCGATTTCGTGCAGCAGGCTGTTGTCGGTGCCCGCCGCCACGGCCCAGCGCTGGTCCCGGCTATCGCCCAGGTCAAAGGCCACGCGCGCGTTGGGGAAGTACACCTGGTTCATGGCCACCTCGTTGGAGTCCACCAGGGTGTAGTCGATCTGCCCTTCGTCCACCATGCGCAGCAGGTCTACCACCTCCACCGCGTCGGATTCTTCGTACTCGATGCCCGGGTTCTGCTGCTTGAGCTCGGCCAGTTGCTCGGCATGGGCGCTGCCCTTGAGCACGGTGATTTTCTTGCCCTCAAGGCTTTTGGCATCGGTGGGCCGAGGCTGGCCATTGCGGTAGATGACCTGTGGCGTAACCTCCAGATAGGGGTGGGAGAAGCGCGCGGTTTGCTGCCGGGCGGTGCTGCTCACCAAGCCGGCGGCGGCCAGTACCGGGCCGTTGGGCTGGCCCAGGCGGTTGAAGAGGTCGTCCAGGTTATCGGCGGTCTGGATTTCCAGCTTGACCCCCAGCTCGTCGGCGAAGCGCTTGACCAGTTCGTATTCGAAGCCGGTGTCGCCGTTGCGATCCTGGAAATAAGTGGCCGGGCTGTTACGGGTGATAACGCGCAGCACGCCGTCTTCCTTGATTCGCTCTAGCGTGCTGGGTTTTTCAACACAGCCGTTGAGCATCAAAAGGAAACCGGTTGCAAGGAGCCACAGCGCCTGGCGCATATGGGGAACAATCGAGGCAAACATGGGTGCAGTATACGCAAAGCGCTAGCGGGACCATATCTCGACAATGCAACAGGGTTTCTGCTAGGCCTGGGAAACCCGGCCAACTGCCAAAGGGGGCACCGGTACGGATGCCTACGGCGAAGCTTTAGGCTAGAATGCACGACCCAATCAACACCCCTCCCGAGGCTGTCCCCACGATGTTGATCCTGCGCGGCGCTCCTGCCCTTTCTGCCTTTCGCCACGGTAAATTACTGGAGCAATTGAGTCAGAAGGTCCCCGCTGTCACCGGCCTGTATGCTGAGTTCGCTCATTTTGCCGAGCTCAAGGCCGACCTCGATGACCAACAGCTGCAAGTACTGGCACGCCTGCTCAAGTACGGGCCCAGTGTACCCGTGCAGGAGCCCGCGGGGCAGTTGTTCCTGGTGGTGCCGCGTCTGGGCACCATTTCGCCTTGGTCGAGCAAGGCCAGCGACATCGCCCACAACTGTGGCCTGGCCAATGTGGAACGGCTGGAGCGCGGGATTGCCTATTACGTGCAAGGTGAGTTGAGCGCCGAACAGGCCGCCCACGCGCAGGCCGTGCTGCACGACCGTATGACCCAGCGCGTGCTTGATCGCCTCGAGGACGCCTCGGCGATGTTCAGCCATGCCGAGCCCCGGCCGATGACCTCGGTGGACGTGCTCGGTGGCGGTCGCGCGGCGCTGGAAGCCGCCAACCTCAGCCTCGGCTTGGCCCTGGCTGAAGATGAGATCGACTATCTCGTCACCAGCTTCCAAGGGCTGAAGCGCAACCCCAACGACATCGAATTGATGATGTTCGCCCAGGCCAACTCCGAGCATTGCCGTCACAAGATTTTCAATGCCAGTTGGGACATCGACGGCCAGGCCCAGGAAAAAAGCCTGTTCGGCATGATCAAGAACACCTACCAGATGCACGGCGAAGGCGTGCTCTCGGCCTACAAGGACAACGCCGCGGTCATCGTTGGCCACGAGGCGGGCCGGTTCTTCCCCGACCCTGACAGCCGCGAATACGGCGCGGTGCGCGAGCCCGTGCATATCCTGATGAAAGTCGAAACCCATAACCACCCCACCGCCATCGCGCCCTTCCCTGGGGCCTCCACGGGTTCCGGCGGGGAGATTCGCGACGAGGGCGCTACCGGCCGCGGCGCCAAGCCCAAGGCGGGGCTGACGGGCTTCACCGTGTCCAACCTGAACATCCCGGGTTTCGAGCAACCCTGGGAACAGGCCTATGGCAAGCCAGAGCGCATTGTCACGCCTTTGGACATCATGATCGAAGGCCCCCTCGGTGGCGCTGCGTTCAACAACGAATTCGGCCGCCCGGCGCTTACCGGGTATTTCCGTACCTTTGAGCAGGCGGTGAACAGCCCTCGTGGCGAGGAAGTACGGGGTTACCACAAGCCCATCATGCTGGCTGGCGGCCTGGGTAACATTCGCGCCGAACACGTGCAGAAGGGCGAAATCCCCGTGGGCGCCAAGCTGATCGTGCTCGGCGGCCCGGCGATGCTGATCGGCCTGGGCGGTGGCGCGGCCTCGTCCATGGCCACCGGTGCCAGCTCGGCAGACCTGGACTTCGCCTCGGTACAGCGTGAAAACCCGGAAATGGAGCGCCGCTGCCAGGAGGTCATCGACCGCTGCTGGCAGCTGGGCAATGCCAACCCTATTTGCTTCATCCACGACGTGGGCGCTGGCGGCCTGTCCAACGCCTTCCCTGAGCTGGTCAACGACGGTGGCCGCGGTGGCCGTTTCGAGCTGCGCAACGTGCCGAACGACGAGCCCGGCATGGCGCCCCACGAAATCTGGAGCAACGAATCTCAAGAGCGCTATGTAATGGCGGTGGCGGCGCAAGACTTCCCTCGTTTCCAGGCCATTTGCGAGCGCGAGCGTTGCCCGTTCGCGGTGGTGGGCGAGGCTACCGAAGAACTGCAGCTGACTGTTACCGACAGCCATTTCGACAACGCCCCGGTGGACATGCCGCTGGAAGTGCTGCTGGGCAAGGCCCCGCGCATGCACCGCGCGGTAGTCCGTGAAGCGGAGCAGGGCGATGACTTCGACCCGGCCAGCGTAAACTTGGCTGACGCGGTCACCCGCGTGCTGCGCCACCCCGCCGTAGCCAGCAAAAGCTTTTTGATCACCATCGGCGACCGCACCATTACCGGCCTGGTGGCGCGGGACCAGATGGTCGGCCCCTGGCAGGTACCGGTGGCGGACTGCGCGGTCACGGCCACCAGCTTCGACGTCTACACCGGTGAAGCCATGGCCCTGGGCGAGCGTACGCCGCTAGCGCTGCTCGACGCCCCGGCCTCTGGCCGCATGGCTATCGGCGAAACCCTGACCAACCTGGCGGCCTCGGCCATCGGCAAGCTGTCGGACGTCAAACTCTCCGCCAACTGGATGGCCGCCGCTGGCCACCCTGGCGAAGACGCGCGCCTGTATGACACGGTCAAGGCCGTGGGCATGGAGCTGTGCCCAGCCCTGGGCATCACCATCCCCGTGGGGAAGGATTCGATGTCCATGCAAACCCGCTGGCAGGATGACAGCGGTGAGAAGGCGGTTACCTCGCCCATGTCGCTGATCGTCAGCGGTTTCGCGCCAGTGACCGACATTCGCAAAACCCTTACCCCGCAGTTGCGCATGGACAAGGGCGAAACGGACCTCATCCTGATCGACCTTGGCCGTGGCAAG
This sequence comes from Pseudomonas artemisiae, assembly GCF_057128685.1. Lineage (NCBI taxonomy): Bacteria > Pseudomonadati > Pseudomonadota > Gammaproteobacteria > Pseudomonadales > Pseudomonadaceae > Pseudomonas > Pseudomonas artemisiae. The sequence continues at coordinate 176,308 of NZ_JBSKHS010000007.1, read as the reverse complement.
CACCGCATGGGCGCCTCTATCCTGGCCCAGGTGCACGGCAAACTGGGCCAAGGTGCCCCAGACGTGGACGACGCCGAGGATCTGAAAGCCTTCTTCGCGGTGATCCAAGGCTTGAACGCCGATGGTCATTTGCTGGCCTACCATGACCGCTCCGATGGCGGCTTGCTGGTGACCGCGTTGGAAATGGCCTTCGCCGGCCACTGTGGCCTGGACCTGCGCCTGGACACCCTGGCCCATGGCCCTGAGGAAGCGGCCGCTGTGCTGTTCAACGAGGAGTTGGGCGCGGTGATTCAGGTGCGTCACGACGCTACCCCGGCCATCCTTACTCAATTTAGCGCCGCTGGCTTGGCGGACTGCGTAGTGGTGGTGGGCAAGCCAGTGAACAACGGCCATGTGGCCATCCGCCTGAACGACCAGGTGCTGTTCGAGGGCGAGCGCCGCCTGTTGCAGCGCCAATGGGCCGAAACCAGCTACCGCATTCAGCGGCTGCGGGACAACGCCAGTTGCGCCGACCAGGAATTCGACGCCCTGCTCGAAGAAGACAACCCTGGCCTTCATGCCAAGCTGTCTTTCGACGTGAACGAAAACGTCAGCGCGCCTTATATCAAGACAGGTGTGCGCCCTAAGGTAGCAGTGCTGCGCGAGCAGGGCGTGAACGGCCAGGTGGAAATGGCCCAGGCCTTCGACCGCGCCGGCTTCAGCGCGCTGGACGTCCATATGAGTGACATCCTGGCCGGCCGCGTAGACCTCAATGAGTTCAAGGGGCTGGTCGCCTGCGGCGGCTTCTCCTATGGCGACGTGCTTGGGGCAGGCGAAGGCTGGGCAAAATCGGCGCTATTCAACGCGCGCGCCCGGGATGCCTTCCAGTCGTTCTTCGAGCGTGAAGACAGCTTTGCCCTGGGCGTGTGCAACGGTTGCCAGATGATGTCCAACCTGCATGAGCTGATTCCAGGCAGCGAAAGCTGGCCTCACTTCGTGCGTAACCGCTCCGAGCAGTTCGAGGCGCGGGTTGCGCTGGTGCAGGTGCAGGAATCCAACTCCATCTTCCTGCAGGGCATGGCCGGCTCGCGTATGCCAATCGCCATCGCCCATGGCGAGGGCCATGCGGAGTTTGCCAGCGAGCAGGCGTTGGTCGAGGCGGACGTTTCAGGTTGCGTAGCCCTGCGCTTCGTGGATAACCACGGCAAGGTCACTGAAACCTACCCCGCCAACCCCAATGGCTCGCCCCGTGGCATCACTGGATTAACGTCCCGTGACGGTCGCGTGACCCTCATGATGCCGCACCCGGAGCGGGTCTTCCGCGCCGTGCAGAACTCGTGGTACTCGGACGAGTGGAGCGAAGACGGCGGCTGGATGCGCATGTTCCGCAACGCGCGGGTGTGGGTGAACTAAACGGGCAGGGGTACGAATGTACAAACTGTGTTTCTTCGTACCCCCTAGCCACGTGGAGGCCGTCAAGGCGGCGGTGTTCAGCGCCGGGGGCGGCCACATTGGCCAATACGACCACTGCTGCTGGCAAGTGCTGGGCACAGGCCAGTTTCGGCCATTACGGGGTAGCCAGCCGTTTATGGGTAGCGTTGGCCAGGTGGAAACCCTCGAGGAGTGGCGGGTAGAGTTGGTAGTGGCGGACGCCGTGGTGCAAGCCACGGTAGCCGCCCTCAAGCACAGCCACCCCTATGAAACACCCGCTTATGAAGTATGGCGGTTGCACGACCTGTAGGGCTGCCCGTTCGCTACAGATTGCTGCATGCAGGAGCGAGCGCCAGCTCGCGAAGGTGCTCGACTCGTGCTGCTGCGAAACCTCTTTCGCCAGCTTCGCTGGCGCCTACCTGTGTTTAGCGGCGCTCCTCCACGGTGGCGTTCAGGGTGTGTTGTTTATCGTGCCCGCCTGTCCGAATCACCCCCAGATTGCCGTGTTCATCGGCCCTGGCTTGTTCACTGCGGCGAGCGGTGAGCTCATTGACTACGTTGGTTAGCAGCTCAGCCGGGCCGGCCGCGGCATTGATGCTGACGTCAGCGCGGTAGTCCTGGCCAAAGAGGTTGGTCAGTTGTACCTCGCTTCCTCCCAACTGCACCTTGCCCTGGGTAGCGCGCAGTTTGGCCCCGATCAGCTGTGTATCGCCGGCCACGCTTAGGTCGATACCCTCGCGTGCGCTCAAGACAGCGGAGTTGGCCACCTGGTTACGCTGTTCGTTGACCACATCCAGCAATAGAGTTGGGCTGATTTTTTGGTCAAGTGCTTGAACCGGCTTGCCGACTTTTTCCTTCACTTTGTCCGCCAGCGGCCCGGTCACCGCGCTCAAGCCGTTGAGCAGGCCCTGCGGGTTATGCTCTTTGCCAAAGCGGGCGTCGGCGGTAACCTGGGTCGAGCTTACGTCGTCTTGCAGGCTACGCACGACCAAGTTACCGCCGATGGTGCCGCTCACGGTGTTAGCCGCGACCGTTGCGCCATCCAGGCGAGTGTCCATGGCCGACGTTAGCTCAAGGCTCTTGAGGCGAATGTCTGCATTGGTGTGGGTGATGCTGTCTACTTTATCCACCTCTACCTTGGCGCGTGCATACAGGGCCGAGGCGTCTTCGTCCTTATTCAGGCCTTTGCTACCATTTACCCCTGCGCCCGCGGTAATGCGTACATTGTCTTTATGCGCCTCGCTACGGGCCGCCTCCAGGTGGATACCCCCGTTGGGGGCGTCGAGCCGCAGGCTTTCGCCGGCCAGTTGCGTACCTTCCAGGCGCACGGCCTTGGTGTTGTGAGCATCGGCCTTAACGGTAAGCTGGCGCACTTCAAGGGCTGCGCCTTGGCGGCTTTCCGAGTGTTCGTTGACCCGGCCAATGTCGATATGGCCGCCAATGGCACCGCCCTTGCGCTGGGCATTAGCGGCGGGGTCGGCGCTCAACCCCAGTTGCAGGGCGCCACCCAGTTGCTGCCCCTCCGCATGATGGGTATCTCTCGTGGCGGTAAGCTCAGCGCTGCCACCGGCCTGAATGTCGAACCCTTCGGTCTTCTGCTTGCCATTGTTGATGGTCACGCCTTGCAGCTCAACGTCACCGGCGCCCTTTACCGAACCCGTGGCGGCCTTGATGCTGCCACCTACCCCTTGAGTATCGGTGACAGTGAGGGTGTTATGGTCCAGCGCACCCATCAATAGCCCGCTCTTGCCCGCGGGCCCGGTGCCGACCTTGAGCAGGCCATAGCCATTGGTGGTGGAGTGCTCTTTGTGTTGGCGGTTTTCGGCTTGGCGCATGTTCAGGTCGCCCTCACCATGGGTTTGGAGCGCGCCTTCACCGGCGTCGAACACCGTTCCTTCATAGGTGCCGTCCGCTCCCAATTGCACGGCAAGGCCTTGCTTGCCGTACAGGCTGCCAGGTACAGCAGTAGTGCTATCGGCCAGGGTGCGTTGCGAGGCACCATTAGCGTTCAAGCGCACATTCACATCGTGCCCGGTAGTGGTATCCACCCGCAGCCCGCCATCGGCGTCGATCCGGGTAAGGTGCTCTTGGCGGCGCTCATGGGCGGCGGCGTGCTCGTGGCTATGCGCCTCGATGGTGGTTTTGCCTTCACTGGCGCTGTAGCGAGTGCCTTCGTCGTATAGGCCGCTTTCGGCTTTGGTCTGCACCTGCGCGCCTTGCAGCTCAGTCACCTGGGGCCGTTCAATGCGCAGGCCTTCAGCCCGCTTTACGTACGTCACAGTTCCGTCCGCGCCGAGAGAGGGCGGCACCAGGGCGTCTTCTACGCCAGGCTGCTGGAAGCGGGCCTGTTCTTTCCCCTCGATCGCCTTCTTGATGGGGTTGACCAGGTCTTTCCATTCAACGCTAGCGCCCAGTTCTCCCTCCCACCCCGTGCGTTGCGTTTGCCTATCGTCCACTTCGGCCACTGCCTCTCGGTGGATGTGCTGGGCGGTTTCAGTGACAGTGCCTTTGGCCTTTATCAACGCGCCTTTGTTATCAATGCGCTCGTCGACAACGAGGTTGATATCGCCTTCGGCTTCAAGCGATGCAAGCGCCAGGGGGGTGCCTTCGGTTTTCTCGCGCTCGCTCTGATGACTGCCCTTGAAAGCACTGCCTACGCGCTCGGCACCGCCGCTGACCTTCAGCGTGCCCTTGCTGGTGGAGGTGGTAGTCTCTTCCAAGGTATGCCCCTTCACCGAGGCAATGGTCACTTCTCTGGCATTAACGTTTAGATCGCCCCCAGTAGACGCAACGGCCGAACCCGACACCTCCAGATGATCGGCGGTGAGTGTGTTGGTAGCGCCGATGACTTGGGAGGCTTGGTGTTGCGTGGTTTGGCTAGCCTGGGTTTGAGTTTTGCGCTGGTAACCCACTTCACTGTAATACTGATTGGAGCCACTTCTGCCGTCTTCGGCCGTACGGGTTTCCCCGGCGTCGGCGATCAGGGCGCGTTGGTCGGTGGCCGAGGTTTCGTTCAACTGGTCGGTTGCCGAGAGGATTTGCAGCCTGCCTTTGGCATCAAGCTGGTTATGGCCAGCGGCGCTCACACGCGAGCCCTCGATAAGAATGTCGGTGGCGCTGGCTACCTTGTTGTCCGCCTCGCTGCTTAGGGTCGATTTCAAGGCCTGTTTACTGTGGCGATTGCGGCTGCCCTTGGTGCCGAGCAGGCCACCCAGTTGGGTATCGCTGGTGCGCTCGCGCACGTGCTTCACATCGGTCACGCTCTCGATGACCACTGCGCCTTTTTCTCCAACAGTAAGGGTGCCCTGGGCGCCTTTTACCTGGCTGCCTTGAATAAGCACATCATCGGACACCATCACCACTTTGCCCGCGGCCTTCACATCACTGCCCTGGTGGCGGGTGCCGGTTTCTTCGCGCTGGCCACGGCTGCCGGAAAACGCACCGCTGACCAAGTCGCCCCGATAGCCCTCCTGGCTGTCGCTGTAATGCAGCGGCTGAGCATCGATCTCGATGGATTGGCCACGGATAGTCAGGTCACCGCTGCTGACGAGCTGGCTACCACGCACCAGCGCCTTATCCCCGGCGTTGAGGCTGACCGTGCCTGCGGTCAGGGTTGAAGGGGTGGCGGTCTGCTCCATGCGCTGTTCGCGCTTATCCCCCCGCCATAGGTGCTTGCGGTGATGGGTTTCTTTGTCTTCGACGGCATGCTCTACGCCCGCCTCAATGCTTAGATCATGCCCTGCTTTAAGGTCGAGCCTGTGCTGGGCATCCACGTCAGTGGCGCTGAGCTTAAGGTTCCGGCCCGCGCTCAGCTCTGCGCTGCCCATGGTGGTCAGGGTGTTGCCCTCCACGCGCGAGCGGGTGGCCTTGGTGGTTTGTGTGTAGGTTTCGGTCGTAATAAACCAGGCGTTCTTGTTCCAGGCCTCCCGGCGCTCTTCGAGTCTTTCTCGGGTTGCGGCATCCAGGGTCAAGTCGCGACCGGCGTGGGCGCGCAGCTCACGCCCAGCCAGGCGGCTACCGGTAATGCTGATGTCTCGTCGGGCGTTAAGGTCAAGTTTGCCTTGCACAGCGGCCAACACTGTGCGGCCTTGCTCGCCTTCACGCCCCACCAGCAGATCACCGGCAGCGTCGACGCTCACCCCTTGGGTGCCGTTGACCTCAGGGCCCGCCAGGCGAATACCGGCGCCTTCACGGGTACTGACCAAGCGGATACGGCCTGCGCGCATGGCGCCCAACGCATTAAGGTCGATGCCCGGTGCTTCGCCTGGCGCCTGGCGGGTTTCCAGGAGGCGCAGATCGTCTGCGGTGACCCGGTTGCGCCCCGCAATGCCGGTAAGGGTGGCGCCTGCGTGGAGTTGGCCCTGGCTGTCGATGCGCGGCGCGATCAAATCCACCGCCGCAGCCGTATTCAGGCCCGCGCCACTGATGTGCAAGCTCCCTGGGGCGGCGAAGGTATTGAGGCCTGTGAGGCGGCCATCTTGCAGTTCGGGCGTGCCTACCAAGAACACGGCCCGAGGCGTGTTGATAAAGCCCACCCCTTGAATATGAATGCCGTTAGGGTTAGCCAGCACATAATCGGCAGCCTGACCGAAGACCTCTTGTGTACCCAGCACGTTGGACGGCAACTGGCCTACTACCTCGTTCAGGATGCTGGTGGCGGCATGGCCGTTGAATTGCGGGTTGGCCCCCAGCGCCCCGGCTAACACGGAACTGCCCGGCGCCACGGCGTTGTTCAACACCAACCCCTGCACCGGCACGTTGTAGTCGCTGAATTGGTTGTGGGACAGGCCATGGGCATTGGGTGCGCCGATGGCGACCACCGGCACGCCATTGTGCTCGCTGACCACAGCAGTGCCGCCTGGGCCCGGCACCGGCACCAGGCCATTGCCCAAGACGAGTATGGGTTGCAGTAGCAGGGCGCCGGCAATGGACCAACGTAGCGGGTCGGGACGCAGGCGAAACAAGGGAGAACCTTTGGTTTTTTTCATTGGGTTTCTCGGGTGGGGGTTAAAACTGCACTTGCATCGCCAGGCGCCAATAGCCTGGCTCGGCAGCCAGGTCACGGCGGTAAAGGCTGCGCTGGTAGTGAATAGAAACGCCGCCGTGGGCATGGCTTAGGCTTGCCCCCAGCGAGGCGCCTAGCAGCCGGGCGCCTGGTGTTCTGCCGTGCCCATCGGCCCAGCCGGCATCCAGGCCCACGCTGGGCGTAAGCTGCAGGGCAGGGGTGAGCGCCCAGGGCAGGTAGAGGGTGTTTTGCCAGGCAGCACCCCTGCTGCTGTCAGCGCCGGCGCTGCGAAACCCCCGTACTTGAGTGCCGCCGGCCAAGGCCAGGGTGTCCAATGAAGGCAGGTAGTGGTCGCTGTACTGGCCCTGTATGGCGTTGACCAGGGTCCAGTGCAGCCCTGCCCACTGATAGGTGGCGGTGCGCGACAGGCTGGCTCGCCACTTGCCATAGCGGGCAGTTTGGGCGCCCGGTTGCTTGACGGGCCTGCCATCGTTGCCACTCCAACCGCCCAGCCCACGGGCATAGCCCAAGTAGCCCGTCCAGGTGGCGTCACTCAGCCATAGCGCGTTCAATCCCATTTCCAGGCTGTGGTATCGGGGGCTTTGCACCCCTAGGCGCTGGCCCTGCAAACGGCCCTCGGCGCGTTTGTCGTCCAGGCGCCAGGTGGCGCTGAGGAGCCGGTGTTGGTCCCGCCACAGGGCACGCTCCAGGGAGTAGCTAAATACGCTGCTGCTACCACTAAAAGCCAAAGGCGCGGCCTGGCCCTGGGGGCGTATGCGGTAACGAAAGTGGTTCGCGCTCACGGCAACGCTCCAGGGCCCATAGGGCACGCTGTAATACAGGCTCAGCGCTTCGTTGCCCGCGCCGTGACGCGCTTGGGCGGCATTGGCATAGAGGCTCAGCATGTCGTTGTGCTGGAACGGGTTATCCAGGCTTAGGCTCAGGTTCGCCCGGTCGCGCCCGGTGCTCAGGCTGCCGTTGTTATCCCAGCCGACCGCTGACTGCCAGCGTTTGGGGCGGCTAAGGGCCCGCAGCACAATGCGTGAGCCACCCGGCAAGGCGCCCGGCACGATGTCGGCGACCAGGTCCACCGAACGCAGGCGGTTGAGCTGGTCCAGGCCCTGCTCAAGCTGACGCAACCGCAGGGGCTTACCCAGCATGCGCGGGAAGGCCGCGCTCAGGCTGATGGGCAGGTTTTCTTCCGCCAGCTCGATGGCCTCAACGAAGCCTTCTTCCACGGCCAATTGCAGGGGCTGGCCATCCTGCGGGGGCGCCAGCAGTAAGGGCCGGCTGGCCACATAACCCGCGGTTGCGTACACCTGGGTGATCGTGGCCAACAAACGGTTGATTTGCCCCGGCGACAGGCAAGGGCTAAGGTGGGGCTGCACCGCTTGGCGCAGCGCTGCGCTGGGCATTACCTGGTTGCCCGTGAGGCTGATACCGCTCAGGTACCAGCAAGGGGCGTCGGGGCTTGGGCTGGGTGGCGGCACCGGCCTGGGCGGCGGCGCCGGGGCAGGTTCACGGCGCAACTGCCGTTGCCGTTGTTCCTGTTCAAGGTGTTGCCGATGTTCTTCAGCTTCCTGCAAAAATTGCCGAGGCGCGGCGGGCAAGGGGAGGGAGGGCAAGGTAGGTTGGCCCTGCGCGAACGCCGAGGGTAGCCAAGTTGTCAAGGCGACAACCAAAGGGATATAAATACGAGCCATAAAACCATCCGAATGAATGGTTTTACGTTATCCAATTTTGAAGGGGTAGTTGCGTCAGTCGCATCCTATAGCCTTGCAGGATGCGTTAGATAACCTTGCAAGAAAAGTCTCGTGCTATGGCCGAATTTCGATCAGTGTGCCGTCCTTGACGAGTTTCCACACCTCTTGCATATCCGCGTTGTTTAAGGCGATGCAGCCATCGGTCCAGTCCAGGGATTGGAAATACCACTCCGGGTAGTCCTCGTTGACCGGTGTGCCGTGGATCATGATCATACCGCCAGGCTCCACCCCTGCAGTGCGCGCGTTATTGGCATCCCGTGTATTGGGGTAGGACAGGTGCAGGGCCAGGTTGTAGCGGTCGCTGACCTTGCGCCAGTCCACCCAGTACAGCCCCTCGGGCGTACGTTTGTCGCCTTCGCGTTCCTTGGGGCCACGGGGCTGCTTGCCCAGGGATACGCGGTAGGTTTTCAGGGGTACCCCATGGCTGAGCAGTTGCAACTGGCGGGCGGATTTGATCACCAGCAGTTTATCCACCGGCGCATCGGGTGCCAAAGGCACCATGGCGACCGGGGCGTTCACGGGCCGCGGGACGATGGTCTGGGTAAAGCTGGCATTGGCCGCGCAGGCAAAGAACAGCCCAGCAATGGCAAACAGCATACGCATCGACGAATACAACTCCAGGCTTATCCGGCTAGTGGTGAAGGCGGGGCGGCCATGGGCGGCAAGGCCTCGTTACGCACCGGGAAGCTGCCCTCCCGGCGGTCATTTAGCCAGCATTCTAAAGTACGGGCCACGGTGCGAAAAGCCAGCTCCGACCAGGGTATGTCTTTTTCGCTGAACAGCTGTACGTCCAGGCTTTCTACCCCAGAGGCGAAGTTCAAGTCGGCCAGCTCGGCGCGGAAGAACACATGCACCTGATTAATGTGCGGTACATCCAGCACGGTATACAGGCTCAGATTGTTCAGGCGCGCGCAGGCTTCTTCTTCGGTTTCCCGCACGGCGGCCTGCTGCACGGTCTCGCCGTTTTCCATAAAGCCGGCAGGGAGGGTCCAAAAACCCTTGCGTGGTTCGATGGCCCGGCGGCACAGCAGCACCTGGTCGCCCCACACCGGCACGGTACCTGCCACGATGTTTGGATTCTGGTAGTGCACCGTGCCACAGGCGGAGCACACATAGCGGGGGCGCGAGTCCCCCGCAGGAATCAATTTGGAGACGGCATGGCCGCAGCGGCTGCAAAAATTCATCAAGGCCTCGTTACGCGCGCGCCATCATCAGGCGGCTGCATTTTTGGGTTGGGCAATACGCGCCTTTGTAGCATGATGGAGGGCAGGCAACGTAGCGGGGAAGACCATGCTCGAGGAGTTATTGCGGCGTATTGGCAATCATGTTCCACGCACGCTGGAAACCGACAGGCGCTTCCCCGAAGCCGCGGTGCTGGTGCCTATCACGCGAACCGACAGCCCAGAGCTGATTCTTACGTTGCGAGCCAAGGGGCTGTCTACCCACGGCGGCGAAGTGGCCTTCCCCGGCGGGCGCCGTGACCTGGAAGACCCTGACCTGACCTTCACTGCCCTGCGCGAGGCCGAGGAGGAAATCGGCCTGCCGCCGGGCATGGTGGAAGTGGTCGGCCCGTTAAGCCCGTTGATTTCCGTGCATGGCCTGAAGGTCACGCCTATCGTCGGCATCATCCCGGATTTCGTCGAGTACCGCCCAAACGATGCGGAAATCGCTGCGGTGTTTTCCGTGCCGCTGGCGTTCTTTCGCGAGCCGCCCCAGGAGCATACTCATCGGGTCGATGACTGGGGGCGTGAATGGTTCGTGCCCTGCTACAGGTACGACAACTATAAGATATGGGGGCTCACCGCGATCATGATCGTGGAGCTGGTCAACCTGCTCTACGACACCGGTATCACCTTCGACCGCCCCTCGGTGCCGGTGCGCCTGTCATGATCCCCTGCGAGGCCTTATGAATCACCCCTCTGGCGTGGATGCCCAGCGCCCGGTGCGCTCGCCCTGCGTCAACATCTGTGCGCTGGATGACCAAGACCTGTGCCTCGGCTGCCAGCGCACCGGTGACGAAATCACCCGTTGGGGCCGCATGAACAATGACGAGCGACGCCAGGTCATTGCCCTGGCCGAGGCCCGTGCCAGGGCCCAAGGGTTGATGCGCTGACGCTGGGCCCTCGGCCTTTGTTGTTGGCTTGAGGTAGAATGCGCGCCTTCGAAGGGCCGCGCCCCGGCCACCCTTGCTCATTGACCTTAAGGACCTGACATGACCCGTATCGGAACCCCGCTGTCGCCGACGGCCACCCGTGTATTGCTCTGCGGCTCGGGAGAGCTGGGCAAAGAGGTGGCGATCGAGTTGCAGCGCCTGGGCGTGGAGGTGATCGCCGTGGATCGCTACCCCAATGCCCCGGCCATGCAGGTCGCGCACCGCAGCCATGTGATCAACATGCTGGACGGTGCCGCGCTGCGGGCGGTGATCGAAACTGAGAAGCCGCACTACATCGTGCCGGAAATCGAGGCCATCGCCACCGCTACCCTGGTAGAGCTGGAAAACGAAGGTTTCACGGTCATCCCCACCGCGCGTGCCGCCCAATTGACCATGAACCGCGAGGGCATTCGCCGCCTGGCCGCCGAAGAGCTGGGCCTGCCCACCTCGCCCTATCGCTTCGCCGACACCGAGCAGGACTACCGCGCGGCGGTGCAGGTGCTGGGCTTCCCTTGCGTGGTCAAGCCGGTGATGAGTTCGTCGGGTAAAGGCCAAAGCTTGCTCAAGAGCGAAGCCGATGTGCAACGGGCATGGGAGTACGCCCAGGAAGGCGGTCGGGCGGGCAAAGGCCGCGTGATCGTCGAAGGCTTTATTGATTTCGACTACGAAATCACCCTGCTTACCGTGCGCCACGCCGATGGCACCACCTTCTGTGAACCGGTCGGTCATCGTCAGGAAAAGGGCGATTACCAAGAATCCTGGCAACCTCAGGCCATGAGCCAGAAGGCGCTAGAGGCCTCCCAGGCCGTAGCCCACGCGGTAACCGAAGCCTTGGGTGGCCGTGGCATGTTCGGGGTTGAGCTGTTTATCAAGGGTGATCAGGTGTGGTTCAGCGAAGTGTCGCCGCGCCCCCATGACACTGGCCTGGTGACGCTGATCTCCCAGGACCTTTCCCAGTTCGCACTGCACGCCCGCGCCATCCTTGGCTTGCCAGTACCTGTTATTCGCCAGTTTGGCCCTTCGGCTTCGGCGGTGGTATTGGTAGAGGGTGCCTCCGAGCACACCGCGTTCGCCAACCTGGGCGCCGCGCTTAGCGAGACGGATACTGCCTTACGGCTATTTGGCAAGCCAGAGGTCAACGGTCAGCGGCGCATGGGCGTAGCCTTGGCGCGGAGTGAGTCCATCGAAGCCGCCCGTGCCAAGGCCACCCGCGCTGCCCAGGCGATCACGGTAGAGCTGTAGCTAAATACTTAGTAACTTCAGGCTTGGGCCGGGCACTGCTCGGCCCCACTGCGTGGTGATTTAAAGGGTGCTGTTGCGGGTTTCCTTCAGGCACAGCACCGCTGCCAGGCTGATCAGCGCAGCCCCCGACACATACCCCCCGACCCAGCTCAGCCCACCCATGGCAACCAGTTTCTGGGCGAAGAAGGGCGCCGCCGACGCGCCTACGATGCCGCCGATGTTGTACGCGGCAGATGCTCCGGTGTAGCGCACGCGGGTAGGGAACAGCTCAGGGAGCAGGGCACCCATGGGCGCGAAGGTCGCCCCCATCAGCAGTAGCTCCAGGCTCAGGAATACCACCACGCCCGTGGTGGAGCCCTGGGTAAGCAGTGGCTCCATGGCAAACCCGGAAAGCAGCGCCAATACCCCACTGGTCAACAGCACAGGCTTGCGCCCGTAGCGGTCACTGAGCCAGGCCGACACCGGGGTAGCCGCGGCCATGAACAACACTGCAAAGCACAGCATGGCCAAAAAGCCTTGGCGGCTGTAGCCCAGGGTGGATACCCCGTAGCTCAAGGAAAACACAGTGGAGATATAAAACAGTGCGTAGCACACCACCATGGCCGCCGCGCCCAGCAGCATCGGCCGCCAGTGGTGGCCGAACACCTCCACCACCGGTGCCCGGGCGGTCTCATGGCGCGCCAGGGCTGCGGCGAACACGGGCGTTTCCACCAGTTTCAGGCGCACGTACAGGCCGATCACCACCAAGCCTGCGCTGAGCAGGAAGGGCAGCCGCCACCCCCAGCTACGAAATTGCTGGTCGTCCAGGCCCAGGGCCAAGCCCAGGAACAGCCCGTTGGCGACTAGAAAGCCAATGGACGGGCCCAGTTGAGGGAACATGCCGAACCAGCCTCGCTTGCTGTTGGGGGCGTTTTCCGTCGCCAGCAAGGCCGCGCCACCCCACTCACCGCCCAGCCCCAGGCCCTGACCAAAGCGCAACAGGCACAGCAAGGCCGGTGCCCATAGGCCAATCTGGTCATGGCCCGGCAATACGCCGATCAGTGTGGTGCACACGCCCATCAGTAACAGCGAAGCGACCAAGGTGGCCTTACGCCCCACTCGATCGCCGAAGTGCCCGAACAGGGCCGACCCTAACGGCCGCGCTAAAAAGGCAATGCCGAAGGTCAGGAACGCCGACAGCATCTGCGCCGTGCCGGAGCTTTGGGGAAAGAACACCGGACCGATCACCAAGGCCGCAGCCGTGGCGTACACATAGAAGTCATAGAACTCGATCGCGGTGCCGATAAAGCTGGCCGTGGCTACGCGGGCGGGGGAGTTGGCCGGGGGCGCCAGCGGCGACACGTCGGCCGCGAGTGGAATAGAGGTCATGGTGGTCTCGACAGTCATGGGCCATGGGCGGCAGGGCCGCGCTGGCGGATTATTGTAGTACGTGCGAAAGACTGCCCTGGGTGGGGGCGGAGCCGGTGAACCGGGGGTGTGGATTCACAGGCTGGTGGCGGGCCGGGTAGGGCGGAGCGGGTGGCACCGGCTTCGGCAGGCTGGGTAAGCCAGCGTCAGTATAGGAAGCGTTGGCGGTGTTGGGCAATGCGCGGCTTAAGCGGCTGGCTCGACTGGCACATGCTGCCAAGCCAATAGGCGCTTCACACGGTTTTCCTCGGTTTCGAGAATTTCCAGGCGATAGCGGCCGATTTTCAAGCACACCGCCCGGGCCGGAATGGACTCTAGCGCTTCGGTTACCAGGCCGTTGAGGGTTTTGGGGCCGTCGCTGGGCAAGTGCCAGCCCAGCACTTTATTTAAGTCGCGCAGGCTGGCCGCGCCGTCGAGGATGTAGCGGCCATCGGCTTGAGGGAATACATGGGGGTGACTATGGGTGTTCTCGCTTTCGAACTCACCCACGATTTCTTCGAGGATGTCTTCGAGCGTAACCAGGCCAAGCACCTCGCCGTACTCGTCCACCACCATGCCCAAGCGGCGCTGCTGCTTATGAAAGTTCAGCAGTTGCGTGTGCAAAGGCGTGCTTTCTGGAATGAAATACGCCTCGTAACAGGCGGCCATAAGCGCGTCCAGGGTCAGGCCGCGGCTGGGCAGCAAATGGCTGATTTGCCGAGTGTTGACCACGTTGTCCACTTGGTTGATATCGCCACGGAACACCGGCAAGCGGGTATGGCGGCTGACCATGAGTTGGTCGATGATCATCTCGATAGGGTCGTTCAGGTCCAGCCCGTCCACTTCGTGGCGCGGAACCAGAATATCGTTCACGGTCATCCGTTCCAGCCCCAGGATGCCGGTGGCTACCCCTTGCTTGGCGGCTCGCGCATCGCCGCTTTCACCCTCGCGCTCAAGGTGGAGTGGCATCTGAGCCTGACGCCCTGCGGTGCTGGGGGCTGCTATGCCCAGGCTCGAAGGCCGATTGAACAGCTTTTGTTGTAGCCGGGCCGTAGGCGCCGCTAGCCGCGTGGGTAGCCATAGCAGGGCGCCGCTGTTCTGGAAGCGAGCAGGTTGGCGCTGGGCCAGTAGCTTTGGCAGGGCGCTCGTTAGCAGCCCAATTGCCAGCCCCGCTAGTACCGCCGCCATGGCTGCGCCTGCCGCGCCGTAGGCCTGCACGCCCAACAGCACTGCCAGGCTCACGATCACTACATGAAAGCCCAAACGAGCCTGGGCCAGGGCGGACTGTTGCGCATCGGTACCACGTCGGCCTCGGCCCTGCTGGGCCAGGCGAGCATGGTCGTAGGCGGTAAGCGCGCCGCACCATAACAGTGCCAAGCCGATGACGCCGACCGCGGGTGCCACGGAGATTGCCATGATGGCGCCTTAAATATGCAGGATGTATTCGCGGACCAGCTTACTGCCAAAGTAAGCCAGCATCAGCAGCACGAAGCCCGAAAGCGTCCAGCGTATGGCCACATGGCCGCGCCAGCCGAGGCGGTTACGCCCTATCAGCAACACGCTGAACACTATCCACGCCAGGCAACTGAGCAGCGTCTTGTGCACCAGGTGTTGGGCGAACATATTCTCTAGAAACACCCAGCCGGAGATCAACGACAGCGACAACAGCACCCAGCCCGCCCAGAGGAAGCCGAACAGAAGGCTTTCCATGGTTTGCAGGGGCGGGAAGGCGCGGATTGGCCCTAAAGGATGCTTGTGCTTGAGCTGGTAGTCTTGCAGCAGCACCAGCAGGGCCTGGAAAGCGGCAATGGTAAACACGCCGTAGGCCAGGATGGACAACAGAATGTGGATCAGTATGCCGGGCTCGTCATCGATGCGTGGCACGGTGCCAGAGGGTACGAACTGCGCCACCAGGGTGGTGATGACGCCCAAGGGGTAGAGCAGCACCAGCAAGTTCTCGACCGGCAGCGACGCGCAGGCCAATAGCGTAAGGGCAATGACCGCGGCGGCGACCAAGCTGGCGGCTGTAATGAAGTCCAGGTTAAGCCCGGTAAGCGCAAGCATCTGCGACGAAAGCGCCAGGGCATGCAGCAGCACGGCTGCCACGCCCCCGCCGCACAGGATGCGTTTGTCGGCGGTGGCCCCGCGTGCCAGCCGGGTGCCGTGGTACACCGTTACGCCTGCGTAGATCAGGGCCGAGGCGATGCTTGGAAGCAAACTGGAGGGCAAGGGGAACATAGGTCCTGATTAACGGCTATTAAAGGGGCGAGTGTGGCATAGAACGTTTGCCGGGATAAAGCAGCTACGCGTGGCCTGTGTCGGCGCGGCCAACTTCTCGCTATAATCGCCGGTCTTCCCTTGCCCGTGGCCAGAACACAGCGGCAGGCCGCACGCCACTTCGGTTCGAACGAGCCTGTAAGGAACGCCCATGTTTGAAAATCTTTCCGATCGTCTTTCCCAGACCCTACGCCATGTCACCGGCAAGGCCAAGCTGACCGAAGACAACATCAAAGACACCCTGCGCGAAGTGCGCATGGCCCTGCTCGAGGCCGACGTGGCCCTTCCAGTGGTCAAGGATTTCGTCAACGCCATCAAAGAGCGCGCGGTGGGCACCGAGGTGTCGCGCAGCCTTACCCCAGGCCAGGCGTTCGTGAAAATCGTGCGCGCCGAGCTCGAAAGTGTAATGGGCGCGGCCAACGAAGACCTGATGCTCAACGTGGCGCCCCCCGCCGTGGTGCTGATGGCCGGCCTGCAGGGCGCGGGCAAAACCACCACTGCCGCCAAGCTGGCGCGCTTTCTCAAGGAGCGTAAAAAGAAGTCGGTGATGGTGGTGTCCGCGGACGTGTACCGCCCCGCGGCCATCAAGCAACTTGAAACCCTGGCCCACGAAGTGGGCGTGACCTTCTTCCCCTCCGATATCAGCCAGAAGCCGGTCGCCATCGCCGAGGCCGCCATCCGTGAGGCCAAGCTCAAGTTCATTGATGTGGTCATCCTCGACACCGCCGGCCGCTTGCACATCGACGCCGACATGATGGGCGAGATCCAGGCGCTGCACGCGGCGGTCAAGCCAGTTGAAACCCTGTTCGTGGTCGACGCCATGACCGGCCAGGACGCGGCCAATACCGCCAAGGCCTTTGGCGACGCCCTACCGTTGACCGGTGTGGTGCTCACCAAGGTGGACGGTGACGCCCGTGGCGGTGCCGCGCTGTCGGTGCGCTCTATCACTGGCAAGCCGATCAAGTTCATCGGTATGGGGGAAAAGACCGAAGCGCTGGAGCCCTTCCACCCAGACCGCATCGCGTCTCGCATTCTGGGCATGGGCGACGTGCTCAGCCTGATCGAGCAGGCCGAGCAAAACCTGGACCGCGACAAGGCCGACAAGCTCGCCAAGAAGCTCAAAAAGGGCAAGGGCTTCGACCTGGAAGACTTCCGCGACCAGTTGCTGCAAATGAAAACCATGGGTGGCTTGGGCAGCCTGATGGAAAAGCTTCCCAATATCGGCGGGGTGAACCTGTCACAGATGGGCAATGCCCAAGGCGCGGCCGAGAAGCAGTTCAAGCAGATGGAGGCGATCATCAACTCCATGACCCCCGGCGAGCGCCGTGACCCTGACCTGATCAGCGGTTCGCGCAAGCGCCGTATCGCGCTGGGTTCCGGCACTCAGGTGCAAGACGTGGGGCGCTTGATCAAGCAGCACAAGCAAATGCAGAAAATGATGAAGAAATTCTCCGCCAAGGGCGGCATGGCCAAGATGATGCGCGGGCTGGGGGGGATGATGCCGGGTGGCATGCCTCGCCTGTAAAAGGCGTTGAAAACTACCTGCGTTGCCGATACTTCGTTAAAAACAGGCGAAAAATGCTCATTTACAACACGTAAACTGCGCTTTTTCGCCTGTTTTTGCCTCGCCTCGCCTGCCTCGCCTACGTTTTCAATCGCCTTTTATGCCCACTTAAAAAAAGCCAGACCTCGTGCTGAAATGACCTTCGTGGCGCTTGGGAAAAAGAGGTTTGCAAAAAACCCTGCATTCCTTGAGAATATGCGGCCTTTCGGGCACCCGTGCCCGCTGTGCCTTACAGATTTGCAGCACCGACAACAGGAACGATGTTCATATGGTAACCATCCGTCTTGCCCGTGGCGGCTCTAAAAAGCGCCCGTTTTACCACCTCACCGTGACCGACAGCCGCAATGCGCGCGACGGTCGTTTCAACGAGCGTGTTGGCTTCTTCAACCCGATCGCTAGCGGTGGCGAAGTTCGCCTGTCCGTCAACCAGGAGCGCGTAAGCTACTGGCTGTCCCAGGGCGCACAGCCGTCTGAGCGCGTTGCTCAGTTGCTGAAGGACGCTGCCAAGGCTGCGGTAGCCGCCTGAGCAGTATGAACGCAACGCCAAACTCCGCGGATGACCTCATTGTCATCGGCAAGATTGTTTCGGTACACGGCGTTCGTGGTGAAGTGAAGGTGTATTCCTTTACCGATCCGATTGAAAACCTGCTGCAGTACACAACCTGGTTGCTTCGGCACGACGGTAAAACCCGGCAGGTAGAGATGATCAGTGGCCGTTCTCAGAACAAGGTACTGGTCGCGAAGTTGAAAGGTCTTGATGATCGCGAAGAGGCTCGCCTCTTGGCCGGTTACGAGATTTGCATCGCGCGCAGCCTGCTGCCCGACCTTACCGACGGCGATTACTACTGGTATCAGCTGGAGGGTTTACAGGTCACCAATGGCGAAGGGCAACTGTTGGGCAAGGTTGATCACCTGCTCGAAACCGGCGCTAACGATGTGATGGTGGTAAAACCCTGCGCGGGTAGCCTGGATGATCGCGAGCGGCTGTTGCCCTATACGGACGACTGCGTGCAAGCCATCGACCTGGAAGCCGGCACCATGCAGGTTGAATGGGACGCGGACTTCTAGGCCATGGCGAGCCTGCGCATAGACGTCATCACGCTGTTCCCCGAGATGTTTTCGGCCATCAGTGAATACGGCATTACCAGCCGCGCGGTAAAGCAGGGGTTGCTTAGCCTCACCTGTTGGAACCCGCGGGCCTACACTTCGGACCGTCACCACACAGTGGATGATCGCCCGTTTGGCGGTGGGCCAGGAATGGTAATGAAGATCAAGCCACTGGAAGATGCCCTGGCTGATGCCAGGCAGGCAACCGGAGGCACGGCGAAGGTGATTTATCTTTCGCCACAAGGCCGACGCCTGGATCAGGCGGCGGTGAAAGTACTGGCGGAGGAAGAGTCCTTGATTCTCATCGCCGGGCGTTATGAAGGCATCGATGAGCGCTTTATTGAAGCGCATGTGGATGAAGAGTGGTCGGTTGGCGATTACGTGTTGTCCGGTGGCGAGTTGCCGGCCATGGTGCTGATCGATGCGGTTACCCGTTTGCTGCCTGGAGCTTTAGGGCATGCGGGCTCGGCGGAGGAAGATTCCTTCACCGATGGCTTGCTGGATTGCCCGCACTACACCCGACCTGAGGTGTATGCGGAACGGCGTGTACCCGACGTGTTGCTTAGCGGCAACCACGCACACATCCGGCGCTGGCGTTTGCAGCAGTCCCTTGGTCGGACCTACGAACGACGTGCCGATCTTCTGGAAAGTCGCTCACTTTCTGGAGAAGAGCAAAAGCTGCTGGCGGAATACCTCCGTGAGCGGAACGATAGTTAACGTATCGATGGCAAACCAACCCTTTGCCTTAGGAGCACAGCATGACCAACAAGATCATCCTTCAGCTCGAAGCCGAGCAGATGACCAAGGAAATCCCAACCTTCGCGCCTGGCGACACCGTTGTCGTTCAAGTGAAGGTAAAGGAAGGCGAGCGTACCCGCTTGCAGGCCTTCGAGGGTGTTGTCATCGGCAAGCGTAACCGTGGCATCAACAGCGCATTCACCGTTCGTAAAATCTCTAACGGTGTTGGCGTTGAGCGTACCTTCCAGACCTACAGCCCTCAGATCGACAGCCTGGCCGTGAAACGTCGTGGTGACGTGCGTAAAGCCAAGCTGTACTACCTGCGCGAGCTGTCCGGCAAGGCCGCCCGCATCAAGGAAAAACTGTCCTGATAGCGGCTTGAGCTTAAGCTCCCCGAAAACCCCGGCCCTCGTGCCGGGGTTTTCTGTTTCTGGGGCAGGATGATATTCGCACCGTAGATCCCGTCTTGATGCTCATCGAAGACGCGGAATTTGCTGTAGGTAGGCGCCAGCAAAGCGGCCGAACAGTAAGCCATTGGTTGCCTGTGTTGTAATCTTCGCGAGCTTGCACTCGCTCCCATCAAACAAAATCTAAGCCATTTATTTTAAAGGTTTAGAAATCACGCCGCTTTAACCTGCTCTATGCCCAGTTGCCGAGCCTTGCGAGCAAGGCGCGGACGTGTCGGACCTATTCGCCAGCTTCGCTGGCCACAGCCTGACCTGCGCGCTTGTCCAACCTTCGGGCGCGGTTCAGGGTGTAGGAGCGAGCGATAGCTCGCGAAGGCTGCACCGCGAGGGTAGCTATCAGGCGTCATACACCCCAGTTTGCTGTGTGATAGCGCAGCGTCTTAGCGGCGGGACGGCTTCTACAGGCCATAGGTGCCGCCATAGCGGCAGGCGCGCGCCACGGTGGCGTGACCAGACTCAATACGGTGGTGCGACCGGTCTCCAGCAAGCTAGGCTCCTACGAGAAAGAGTGGCACCTGTATATACCGTTTTGCCCGTCTCTCACGAAAGCCCCGTGTTTAAAGCTATACGTCTTGTAGCAGCCGGCCTTAGCCGCTACCACGCCTTGATCGACCAATTCCTCGACGCCCTTTGGCTTGAAAAAGGTCTGTCTAAAAATAGCCGCAGCGCCTACTGCAGCGACTTAGCGTATTTCAATGGGTGGCTGGAGGAGGTCGTAAGTCTTATTCACTGTAGGTCATCTGGCGTGTTTACCTGCTGTAGAACAGGTGCTCTAGGAGCGTGCCAGCTATGGAAGCATCCTGGACGAACTCAAGCTCATGCGCTAATTCCCTTGTCTAACGTTTGCCGCGTAAAACCCTGGACGCTTTTGATGAGTCGAGAATCAACAGTCTTATGGTTTTCGATGCATGGTGGCTTCAAAAAGCAAAATTGGTGAGCGACTGCCCAAGGAAATATTTCGGCCATAGAAAAATAATTAATTAAGTTAAATCAATAATCTGACTGATGAAAAATATCTGTGCACTTTCTTATGAGGAATGTATATGGACGAGTATACCGTGTTTGGTGGTTCAGGCGGCCCAATATTACCAGCTATGAACAGGATGTCTGTTGGGCAATATCTACAGTCACCATCCGGGCAATACCAGCTTTTGCTTCAAGAAGATTCAAATTTTGTCCTGCGGGATAATGGTAATGTGATATGGATAGCTAATGATAGTCAGCGCTATAGTCGCTATTATAAAATAAAAAGATATGACCACCCTGCAGTAATTATGCGAGAGTACTTAGAGGTGCATCAGCCTCATCAGAAGCGATACTGGAGCGCTGTTGGTTATAGTACGCACGGAAATAATCACAAGGCGGGCGCGCAGCGAGTTTTTGCTGTATTACAAGATGACGGAAATCTAGTCTTGGTTGATAGAATTCCTTTGTGGAGTTTTAATAAATCAATTTGGGAATTCTCTGCGGTGAAAGTAGGATATCGCTTCGATTCGGGGGAATTGCTTGAGATTGGTAAGGAATACGTCACAGATGGGGCAAAGCTAGTATTTCAGTCAGATGGAGAACTCGTAGCTTTCAGCTCGAGTGGAAATCGGCTTTGGGGAAGCGGAACTCAAGGAAAGGGAGCCAATGCAGCTGCAATGCAACCGGATGGTAATTTTGTGATTAGCGCCAATGGCAATGTCTTATGGACAACCAATACCGCAGGAAATCCTGGAGCTTATGCCCAGTTTCAAAGCAACGGAAATTTTTCAGTGGCTATTGAGCGGCCTGTCTGGGCCAGATTTGGGCTCCGACAAGCACCCAAGCGAAAAGTAAAAGTATGGGGTCCATGGAGTTATACCGTATTTAAGTTCAATTAATTTCTAGAAGGGCATCCTGGGAGGATGCCCCTTTTTTATTTTGACTTATCTAGTTCGTTAGCTCCAATATTGATTTGAAGGATTGCTGTGTAAGGAATTATAATGGTGTCTGCTATTGCGGAAAAAGCCATATCTAGTATCGTAGACTCTAGGGTTGGATTCCACCCGGCCAGATTGGTCGGGCTGGCATTAAGTACGCACCAGTTATAGGTGATGCCGCTATATATGCGAGGGATCCTATTGCATTTTGTTTTTCTAAGTGTCAGGGTGCTAGATATCTTTGCATCATCTTCGAAGTTAGTTTTAATTGTGCCGCAGCCTTGCAATATAAAAATCATAAGGGGTATTAGTATTTTTTTCATTTTAGCCTCCTATAAAGCAGGAGATTATCCTAAAATTATTCCGTCGTTAGTTGTCAGAAATTGCAACAAGCTGCTTCTGATGACGAAGGGGTTCCATGATTTCAAAGACGATGCTAAGGTTATTTTTTGTGTACTGTTGCCATGCCCGCTATCGACCACGCCTTGATCGACCAATTCCTCGACGCCCTTTGGCTTGAAAAAGGCCTGTCTGAAAACAGCCGCAGTGCGTACCGCAGCGACTTGGCGCATTTCAATGGCTGGTTGGTGGAGCGGGCGGTAGAGTTGCCAGCGGCGGGGCGGGACGTGTTGCTCGATTACCTGGCCTGGCGGGTGGATAACCAGTACAAGCCACGCTCCACGGCGCGTTTTCTGTCTGGCGCTCGCGGGTTTTACCGTTACCTGCTGCGTGAGGGGATTATCCCGGTAGACCCTACGCTGCTGGTAGAGCTGCCTAACCTGGGCAAACCCTTGCCCAAAAGTTTGTCTGAAACGGACGTGGACGCCTTGCTAGCCGCGCCCGACCTGAGCGAAGCCTTGGGCCAGCGAGACCGTGCCATGTTGGAGGTGCTGTACGCCTGCGGCCTGCGGGTCACCGAGTTGGTAAGCCTGACCCTGGACCAGCTCAACCTGCGCCAAGGGGTGGTGCGGGTGATGGGTAAAGGCAGCAAGGAGCGTTTGGTGCCCATGGGGGAGGTGGCGATCAACTGGCTGGAACGTTACCTGCGCGATGGCCGCGCCGAGCTATTGAATGGCCGCCCAAGTGATGTAGTGTTCCCTAGCCAACGGGGCGATATGATGACCCGGCAGACCTTCTGGCATCGGATCAAGCAACACGCACTGCGCGCCGGCATCAATAAGGCACTGTCGCCCCATACGCTACGCCATGCCTTCGCCACCCATCTGCTCAACCACGGCGCGGACCTGCGCTCCGTGCAATTACTGCTAGGCCACGCGGACCTGTCCACCACTCAGATCTACACCCATGTGGCCAAGGCGCGGCTACAGGAACTGCATGCTCGCCATCATCCAAGGGGTTGAGTGCTTTCGTACAGTTAGTGGCCGCTCGCGCAGTCGGCCCCGCGTGCCTTATGTGGTAGGCTTGCGCGTTAGTTGTGCCCAACCAGGGCGCCTGTAACCGTCAGGCGCCTGTGGGCCGTTCGTCCGTCGCCCCAGGAGTTTTCATGCGCGTGACACGCCTTTTTGCCGCCGCCGCGTTGGCGCTGGCCAGTACCTTCGCTATGGCCGATGACGCCGAGCAAGCCATTCGCAAAACCCTCGATAGCTTGCAGTTGGACGTGCCCATCGAGGCGGTGTCCAGCAGCCCCCTCAACGGCCTGTATGAAGTACGTCTCAAGGGTGGCCGCGTGCTGTACGCCAGCGCCGATGGTCAGTTCGTGATGCAGGGCTACCTGTACCAGATGCAAGGTGGCAAGCCGGTCAACCTTACGGAAAAAACCGAGCGCGCAGCCATCGCCAAAACCGTCAATGCCATCCCTGCTGGCGAGATGGTGGTGTTCCCGGCCCAAGGCCAGGCCAAGGCGCATATCACCGTCTTTACCGACACCACCTGCCCTTATTGCCAGAAGCTTCATGCCGAGGTGCCTGAGCTCAACCGCCAGGGCATCGAAGTGCGTTACCTGGCCTTCCCGCGTCAGGGCCTGGGCTCCGAAGGCGACCAGCAATTGCAGGCTGCCTGGTGTGCCTCTGATCGCCGCGCGGCGCTGAACAAGCTGATCGAGGGCAAGTCCGTGGACGCCGCCAAGTGCGCCAATCCGGTGAGCAAGCAATTCGCCTTGGGCCAGAGCATCGGCGTTAGCGGCACCCCTGCCATCGTGCTGCAAGACGGCCAGGTGATCCCCGGTTACCAGCCCGCGGCCCAGGTCGCCAAGGTAGCCCTGGCGGCGCAGTGACAGGTTGTAAAACACACAGGCCGCGGTAATCGCGGTGCTATTTGCGGCTGGCGGCAACGCCTGCCGTTTCATGGGGAGTCAAGAGTGAAACCGGTCAAAGTAGGCATCTGTGGGTTAGGTACCGTCGGTGGCGGCACCTTCAATGTACTTCAGCGCAACGCCGAGGAGATTGCCCGCCGTGCCGGGCGCGGAATCGAAGTTGCGCAGATTGCGATGCGTTCGCCAAACCCTCAGTGCCAGATTACCGGTACCTCCATTACCCAAGACGTGTTCGAGGTTGCCACCAACCCGGACATCGACATCGTTATCGAATTGATCGGTGGCTACACCGTGGCCCGCGAACTGGTGCTCAAGGCCATCGACAATGGCAAGCACGTGGTGACCGCCAACAAGGCGTTGATCGCCGTGCATGGCAACGAAATTTTTGCCAAGGCGCGAGAAAAGGGCGTGATCGTGGCCTTCGAGGCGGCGGTAGCCGGTGGCATTCCGGTGATCAAGGCCATTCGCGAAGGGCTGTCGGCCAACCGTATCAACTGGGTCGCCGGTATCATAAACGGCACCGGCAACTTCATTCTTACTGAAATGCGCGAGAAGGGCAGGGCGTTCCCCGATGTGCTGGCCGAGGCCCAGGCACTGGGGTATGCCGAGGCAGACCCAACCTTCGACGTGGAAGGCATAGACGCGGCCCATAAGCTGACCATCCTGGCGTCCATCGCCTTTGGCATCCCCTTGCAGTTCGACAAGGCCTATACCGAAGGGATCTCCAAGCTCACCACCGCTGACGTGAATTATGCCGAAGCCCTGGGCTACCGCATCAAGCACTTGGGCGTTGCGCGCAGTACCGCCAGTGGTATCGAGTTGCGGGTGCACCCCACCCTGATCCCGGCGGACCGTTTGATCGCCAATGTGAACGGCGTGATGAACGCGGTAATGGTCAACGGCGATGCGGTTGGGTCTACCCTGTTCTATGGCGCGGGCGCGGGCATGGAGCCCACGGCCTCTTCGGTGGTGGCAGATGTAGTGGACGTGGTCCGCGCCATGACCTCCGACCCGGAGAACCGCGTGCCTCATCTGGCGTTCCAGCCCGATTCGCTATCGGCGCACCCTATCTTGCCAATCGATGCCTGCGAAAGCGCCTACTACCTGCGCATCCAGGCCAAGGATCACCCAGGCGTATTGGCCCAGGTGGCAAGCATTCTGTCGGCCCGAGGTATCAACATCGAGTCGATCATGCAAAAAGAAGCCGAAGAACACGACGGCCTGGTGCCGATGATTCTGCTCACCCACAAGGTGGTGGAAAAACGCATCGATGATGCCATTACAGCCCTGGAAGCCCTTGAAGATGTAGTGGGTAGCGTGGTCCGTATCCGCGTTGAACACCTGGCTTGAAGCGACGCAGCTTCAAGCCACAAGCCTCAAACGGCAAGTAGAAGCAGCCTGTGCAGGCCCCTCGCTTGCCGTTCTGACATAAACCCAGCGGCATAGGCACGCCGCAAGTTACTAGACAGCGCCGACCGCTTTCTCTTATAGCTTGCCGCGTGCAGCCTGCCGCTCAAACCCAAAGGTTTGCCCAAATGCGCTACATCAGTACTCGCGGCCAGGCCCCCGCGCTCGATTTTGAAGACGTGTTGCTCACCGGCCTTGCCAGCGACGGCGGCCTGTACGTGCCCGAGAACCTGCCACGCTTTACCCAAGAAGAAATCGCTTCCTGGGTGGGGCTGCCGTATCACGAGTTGGCCTTCCGGGTGATGCGCCCATTCGTGGCGGGCTCGATCGCAGACGCGGACTTCAAGCAAATTTTGCAAGATACCTACGCCACCTTCGCCCATTCGGCAGTCGCGCCGCTGCGCCAATTGAAGGGTAATGAGTGGGTGCTGGAGCTGTTCCACGGCCCCACCCTGGCGTTCAAGGACTTCGCCCTGCAACTGCTCGGCCGTCTGCTTGATCACGTGCTAGCCAAGCGTGGCGAGCGTGTGGTGATCATGGGGGCAACCAGCGGCGACACCGGCTCGGCGGCCATCGAAGGCTGCAAGCATTGCGAGAACGTGGACATTTTCATTCTGCACCCCCACCAGCGGGTGTCAGAGGTGCAGCGCCGGCAGATGACCACGCTGTTCGGCGATAACATCCATAACCTGGCAGTGGAAGGCAACTTCGATGACTGTCAGGAAATGGTCAAAGAGAGCTTCGCTGACCAGGCGTTCCTCAAAGGCACTCGACTGGTTGCGGTGAACTCCATCAACTGGGCGCGGATCATGGCCCAGATCGTTTACTACTTCCATGCCTCGCTGCAGCTGGGCGGCCCGCTGCGCTCGGTTGCCTTCTCGGTGCCTACCGGCAACTTCGGCGATATTTTCGCGGGTTACCTGGCGCGCAACATGGGCTTGCCCATCAGCCAATTGATCGTGGCCACCAACCGTAACGACATTCTTCACCGCTTTATGAGCGGCAACCAATACGTGAAAGAAGCGCTGCACGCGACCTTGTCGCCGTCCATGGATATCATGGTGTCGTCCAATTTCGAGCGGCTGCTGTTCGACCTTCACGGCCGCAACGGCACCGCCATTGCGCAGTTGATGTCCAGCTTTAAGCTAGGTGGCGGCTTCAGCGTCGAAGAAGAACGTTGGACCGAGGCGCGCCGCTTGTTCGATTCCCTGGCGGTCAGTGACGAGCAAACCTGCGAAACCATCGCCGAGGTGTTCGCCAGCACCGGTGAAGTGCTGGACCCTCACACTGCCATTGGCGTGCGGGCCGCACGGGAATGTCGCCGCAGCCTAGACATTCCCATGGTGATCCTGGGAACCGCTCACCCGGTGAAGTTCCCTGACGCCGTGGAGAAGGCCGGCGTAGGCAAAGCCTTGTATTTGCCCATGCACCTGGAAAACCTCTTCCAGCGCGAAGAGCGTTGCACCGTATTGCCCAATGACATTGCCGCGGTGCAGGCCTTCGTTAGCGCTCATGGGAACCGTGGCAAACCTTTGTAATACGCGGCAGTTCTTGTTCGCGAGCTGATGCTCGCGCCTACAAAGGCGGGTTTGTAGGAAAATTCTCGTAAGCCCTTACGGAGTGCGGCGAATTTTCCTGCAGAACTTTCAGACTTATCTCATTCACCTTTGGGTATGCCTTCCTTAAGGTGGCGGTCCTTTTCTCTATAACCGGAGGCCGCCATGCGTTCGCTTAAGGTTCTTGTGGTCGAGCAGCATCCCGCCAGGCTCCTCCAGCTGCACCAGATGCTCAATGCCTGTGGTGTTTACGGTGTTCGAGTGGCCGAGGATTGTCAGGCGGCGCGTTTAAGTCTTGGGCAGCAGGGGCGTGCGGATATCGTCATCTTTGGCAGCCAATCCACATCCGCCCTGGTATTTCTCGACAGCCTGGCTGAAACCACCACCACGGCCCTTATCATCCAACAGTGCACCGAGTCCGCGGAAACTGCGGCAGCCCTGCGCCGCGCGCGCCAAGCAGGGCTTGTGGTGCTGGGCGTGCTGCCCTTGGGCGAGGCCACTTGCCCGTTGCACAGCATGCTAAAACGCTTCATCAGCTTGTGCGCCGAGCCGCTTATCGCCTGAAGCGCTTTGAAGCGTTCCGTTACGTTTGCCTGACCTATGTACTGCGAACTTTTGTCGCAGCACATAGGTCAGTTATTGGCACTGAACTGAATTATTGGGTCAATAAGGGTGATCGAGATGGAAAACATCAGCTTGTTGCTAAGTGATGCGCTGGCGCCGTACGACGTTAGCCTAGCTCCGTCGGATCTCCATGGGCGGTTGCGTTTGACAGTGACCAGCCAGGCGGGCGCGGTAATCCTGAAACGTGACGTGAACCCGTCGCAGTTGGCGGATAAGCGTGCGCTTACCGACGTGGTCGACGGCCTGCACCGCGATCTGCTGATCGCCGAAGGGCGCTTGGAGCCTAGCATGATCGCCGCCCTGCGCGTCGCCAGCGCCGGTAACCAATTTGCGATTGAGATGCGTTAAATCGGGAACCTTCCCTAGACCCTGTCCTCTTATTTTACAAGGACGCTTGAATGGCATTGTGCTCCGGTGCCATTCAGTCGTTCGGTGGCCCTGAGGGGTCATGTTTGCCCCGGCCGGCCTCCCCACCGGCCGGGGTTTCTTTTGCCTGCATGGTTACCAGCAGCGCGCATCGGGTAAACTGGCGCTCCCTCGTTACTTGAGCTCGTCATGGCCCAGCCGTCCACCACTTATAAGTTCGAACTCAACCTGACCGACCTGGATCGGGGTGTTTACGAAAACATCAAGCAAACCATTGCCCGTCACCCGTCCGAAACCGAAGAGCGCATGGCCGTGCGCCTGCTGGCCTATGCCCTTTGGTACAACGAACAGCTAAGTTTCGGCCGAGGGCTGTCCGATGTAGACGAGCCGGCCTTGTGGGAAAAAAGCCTGGATGACCGGGTACTGCACTGGATCGAAGTTGGCCAGCCTGACCTGGAGCGCCTGACCTGGTGCTCGCGCCGTACCGAACGCACCAGCCTACTGGCCTATGGCAGCCTGCGGGTGTGGCAGGGCAAGGTAGTGGATGCCGCTAAACCCCTGCGCAACGTAAATATTGCCGCGGTACCCCAGGAGGTATTGGATGTGATCGCCACCGACATGCCACGGGTGATCAAATGGGATGTGATGATCAGCGAAGGCACGCTGTTCGTAACCGATGATCGGGGCCAGCATGAAGTGCAACTGGAATGGTTGCTGGGTGACCGCGGGTAGGGCAAGGTGGCCCACCTGTAACCTGCCGTGCCCCGCCGACTGATGTGAGACTGCCGCCGTACATGCGTATCGAGCCCCGCCCGTTGCCCCCCGAACTTCCCTTTTTAGGGGACCTTCCACCCCTGTTGACGCGTCTGTATGCCGCCCGGGGCGTGCAAAGCCCTGCTGAGCTGGATAAAGGTCTGGCGCGGCTGATTCCGTACCAGCGGCTAAAGGGTATAGACGCGGCGGTGGGCCTGTTGGTAAGTGCCATCGACGGGGGGCAGCGTATTTTGGTGGTCGGGGACTTCGACGCCGATGGCGCCACTGCCAGTACGGTGGCGGTGCTGGGGTTGCGCTTGCTGGGCGCGGCCCATGTGGATTACTTGGTACCTAACCGGTTCACCTACGGTTACGGCCTGACGCCAGAGATCGTTGCCGTGGCGCTGGAACGCCAGCCCGACCTACTGGTAACGGTAGACAACGGTATTTCCAGCGTGGAAGGGGTAGAGGCGGCACGCCGCGCGGGGCTTAAGGTGTTGATCACCGACCACCACCTGCCCGGCGCGCAATTGCCCGAGGCCGAGGCTATCGTCAATCCCAACCAGCCGGGTTGCGAGTTCCCCAGCAAGGCCCTGGCGGGAGTAGGGGTGATTTTCTATGTGCTGATGGCCCTGCGTGCCCGGCTGCGCGCCCTTGGTCGTTACGCCCAGGTCCCTCAGCCTAATATTGGCGAACTGCTGGACCTGGTGGCGTTGGGCAGCGTTGCGGACGTAGTCCCGCTGGACGCCAATAACCGGATCCTCGTGCATCAAGGGCTGGAGCGTATCCGCGCTGGCCGCGCCAGGCCTGGCATCATGGCCTTGCTGGAGGTAGCTCGGCGGGACCATAAGCGCCTGACCTCCACCGATCTGGGGTTCATTCTCGGGCCACGGTTGAACGCGGCTGGGCGCATGGACGATATGAGCCTGGGCATCGAATGCCTGCTTAGCGATGACCTGGCACTGGCGCGGGATATCGCCGCCGAACTCGACGGCCTCAACCAGGACCGTAAATCGGTGGAGCAGGGTATGCAGCGCGAAGCCCTGGCCCAACTCAAGGACCTGCCTGCCGATGCCATGCCCTTTGGTCTATGTGTGTTCGAGCCTGACTGGCATCAAGGGGTGATTGGGATTCTCGCGTCGCGCCTCAAGGAACGTTATCACCGCCCCACCATTGCTTTTGCCGATGCGGGCGAGGGGCTGCTCAAAGGTTCGGCGCGCTCGGTGCCAGGCTTTCATATCCGCGATGCGCTGGACGCTGTCGCCGCGCGTCACCCACACTTGATCACCAAGTTTGGCGGTCATGCCATGGCCGCTGGGCTTTCACTACCGGCGGAGCACTTCCCGGCGTTCGCTGAAGCCTTCGATGCCCAAGTGCGTGAACAGCTATGCGAGGACGACCTGACCGGGCGTTTGCTGTCCGATGGCGGCCTTGCGGTAGAAGAGTTTCACCTGGAACTGGCCCGTGCCTTGCGCAACGCTGGCCCTTGGGGCCAGCATTTCCCCGAGCCGCTGTTCCATGGCGTGTTCGAGCTGGTGGAGCAGCGTGTGGTAGGTGAGCGGCATCTGAAGGTGGTGCTTAAAAGCGAATGCGGCAGCCTGCGGCTGGACGGTATTGCGTTCGGGATAGACCGGGAGCTATGGCCCAACCCCGAGGTTCGTTGGGTGGAGTTGGCTTATAAGCTGGATGTAAACGAATACCGGGGAATAGAAAGCGTTCAGCTGATGATTGCGCATATGAATCCGCGATAGGCGGAATCTGCCGCACCCTTGAGGGGTCTACCGCTTACTGTAAATGACTGTCCTTACTCAAGAGGTGCTGCATGAGCCTGCTGTTGGAACCCTACACCCTGCGGGAATTGACCCTGCGCAACCGCATCGTGGTGTCCCCCATGTGCCAGTATTCGTCCGAAGATGGCCTGGCCAACGATTGGCACTTGGTACACCTGGGCAGCCGTGCCTCAGGTGGCGCGGGGCTAGTGATCTTTGAAGCCACCGCGGTCACCGCTGACGGGCGCATCACCCCTGAAGACCTGGGCTTGTGGAAAGATGAGCATATTCCCCACCTGCAACGCATCACCCGCTTTATCAAATCACAAGGCGCGGTGTCCGGTGTTCAGTTATCCCATGCGGGGCGCAAGGCGAGCACTTGGCGGCCATGGCTGGGCAAGCATGGCAGTATCACCCTGGAGGAGGGCGGCTGGACGCCGGTCGCGCCTTCGCCTGTTCCTTTCGACCCTGAGCACACTCGCCCTACCGAACTCACCCTAGAGGCTATTGTCGAGATCCGCGAGGCGTTCGTTGCCGCCGCCAAGCGCGCGCTGACGGCCAATTTCGAGGTCGTAGAGCTGCACGCGGCCCATGGCTACCTGCTGCATCAATTTATGTCACCGGTGAGCAATAGGCGTACCGACCACTACGGTGGCAGCTTCGACAATCGCGTGCGCCTAGTGCTGGAAGTGACGCAGGCAATACGTGACCTATGGCCCGCGGACCGTCCGGTTTTCGTGCGGGTGTCTGCGACGGATTGGGTCGAGGGCGGTTGGAGCCCGGACGAAACCGTGGAACTGTCTCGGCGCTTGAAGGCCATAGGCGTGGACCTGGTAGACGTGTCTACGGGCGGCACCGCTGCCAAGGCGGACATCCCCACCGGCCCTGGTTATCAGACCCGCTTTGCCGAGCGCGTGCGTAAGGAGGCTGAGATTGCCACGGGTACCGTTGGTATGATCACCGACCCCGCCCAAGCCGAGCATATCCTGCGCACTGGCCAGGCAGATTTGATTCTGCTGGCCCGCGAGTTGCTGCGTGACCCTTACTGGCCACTGCGTGCCGACGAGGATTTAGGTGGCCGCCAAGCCGTATGGCCAGCCCAATACCAACGCGCGACCCACCGCGACCAGCCAATCCATGAGTCTGATTTGCGCGATTGATGGAGGGGTTTTTGCCAGCTCGTGTGGGAGCTGGCAAAGCCAGCGAACAGACCGCTGTAAAGCGGCGATCCGGGACTAGGATTACACGTACTTACGCAACTCAGGCGCAGGCGGGAAATACTGGTACAGCCAGGTTTCGCTTAGGGTGCGGTCGTTGGTACGGATGAACAGGCGCATGTCCACCGGCGTCACGCTGTCGCTAGTAGGGTACCAGTCGAAGATCACCCGGTAGCCTTTGTTATCGGGCAATACCAGCACATGGAAGTCCTGCACCTTGCCTTCGCTGACCGTCACCATCGGCTCGATGCCCGTGCCGGCGGGTAGGCGCTCCAGGCCGCCGCCGCTGAAATCCACAGCAAAACGCCGTGCCCACTTCTCTGGGTAGTGTTCCCCCGGTGCCCAGCCTTCCAGAAAACCGCCCATGCCTGAACGGGTCGCCGCCACCTGCGCCAATGGCGTACGCACCGGCGGGAGCGCGCTCCAATGCAGCTTGTAGCCGAAGCTCAGGGTATCGCCCGCGGCCACAGGCTTCTTGGGTGACCAGAAGGCTACGATGTTATCCAGGGTTTCACCGGTGGTAGGGATTTCCAGCAGGTCGATGCTGCCTTCGCCCCAAGGCGTGGTGGGCTCTACCCACAGGCTTGGGCGCTTGCTGTACCAGTCTACGGTGTCCTGATAGCTCTCGAAGTCATGGTCGGTCTGCACCATGCCAAAGCCTTTGGGATCGGTATCGGCGAACGCATTGAATTGCAGCTTGGCCGGGTTGTTCAGCGGGCGGCAAATCCACTCACCATTGCCACGCCACATCGCCAGGCGGTCGGAATCATGAATCTGGGGATGGATGGTGTCGCACATGCGACGTTCATGGGTGCCACAACTGAACATGGTGGTCATGGGCGCGATGCCCAGCTGTTCAATGGCGGTACGCGCGGTGACCTGCATGTCCACGGCCATGACCACGCGCTCGGCACGGCAGTCGATATCGAACCGGTAAGCGCCTGTAGCGCTGGGCGATTCCAGCAAGGCATAGACCACGAAGCGGGTGGCGTCCTTGCCCGGTGTTTCGAACCAGAACTTGGTGAAGTCCGGGAATTCTTCCTGGCGCTTGGCATAGGTATCCACCGCCAGGCCTCGGGCGGATAAACCGTATTGCTTGGTGGCGTCTACAGCGCGGAAATAGCTGGCACCCAGGAAGGACAGGATATCGTGGCTGGCGATCTCTGGTGCCTTGAACAGCTTGAAGCCCGAGAAGCCCAAATCCCCCTTAAGCTGCTTCTGGTCTACCTTGCTGTCGTTATAGTTGAACAGTTCCGGGCGGAAATGCACTTCCCGCGCTTGGTGGCTGGTCGGGTCTACGCTATACATGCGCACGGGCGTACGAAAGCCCATGCCCACATGGAAGAACTGCACGTCCAGCTGGCCCTTTACGTCTTTCCACAGTGAGTGATTGGCATCGTATTGAATGGCGTTGAACTGCTGAGGCGTCATGTTGGCCAGGGTAGGCGGCAGTTGCTGCTTGCGGTCGGTATAAGGCTTGGCCGCCAGCGCCTTGGCCTGGGCTTTGAGGCCTTCGAAGTCGAAATACTCTGCGTCGCCGTTGGCCGTAGCGGCCAGGGCAGTGGCGGAGAACAGCGTGCTGGAGGACAGGCCAGTGTAGGCCGCCAGGGCCATGGAGGCTTTCAACAGACTTCTGCGGTGCATAGGCAACCCTTATTGGAAATGACAAACGTTAGCCAAGGCAGGTACCGGACGCAATCGCAAAGGGTTCGAATGTGTCGCGGCGCTCCCTTGCTTCACGGCCTGAATAGAACAGCGAAACCGCCGATGGTTCACGGCCCGTCTATTTCTGAGGTGAACGAGGGGGTACTCCCCTTACACTGCGGCGCGTTTTTTCAGGAGGCCGGGCCAGTTGCCTCCCAAAGCCCCCACCACCCCATGCTATACTCCCCGGCTTTTGAACTGAGTGTGCCGTTGCCATGGAAATCAATCCGATCCTGAACACCATCAAGGACCTGAAAGAGCGCTCTGAAACCATTCGGGGGTATCTTTGACTACGATCAAAAGCATGAGCGTCTGACCGAAGTCAATCGTGAGCTTGAAGATCCGAACGTCTGGAACAACCCTGAGTACGCTCAGAACCTGGGGCGTGAGCGCTCCACCCTGGCAACCATCGTCGATACCCTGGACGAAATGGCCACCGGCCTGGCCGATGCCCGCGAATTGCTGGACATGGCGGTGGACGAAGACGACGAAGGCGCCGTGGGTGACATCGTCAGCGAGCTTGATCGCTTGCAAGGCATTCTGGAAAAGCTCGAATTCCGCCGTATGTTCAGCGGTGAAATGGACGCCAACAACGCGTACCTGGACATCCAGGCAGGCTCCGGGGGCACCGAAGCCCAGGACTGGGCCAACATGCTGCTACGCATGTACTTGCGCTGGGCGGACAAACGCGGTTTTGACACCACCATCATGGAGTTGTCCGAAGGCGAGGTAGCCGGTATCAAGGGCGCCACCCTGCATATCAAGGGCGAGTACGCCTTCGGTTGGTTGCGCACCGAGATCGGCGTGCACCGGTTGGTGCGCAAAAGCCCGTTCGACTCCGGCAACCGTCGGCACACGTCCTTCACCGCGGTGTTCGTGTCGCCGGAAATTGACGACAACATCGAAATCGACATCAACCCGGCGGACCTGCGCATCGACACCTACCGCTCCTCCGGCGCGGGCGGTCAGCACGTGAACACCACCGACTCAGCGGTGCGTATCACCCACGTGCCTACCAACACCGTGGTCAGCTGCCAGAACGAGCGTTCCCAGCACGCCAACAAG
Source organism: Pseudomonas artemisiae (assembly GCF_057128685.1). Classification (NCBI taxonomy): domain Bacteria; kingdom Pseudomonadati; phylum Pseudomonadota; class Gammaproteobacteria; order Pseudomonadales; family Pseudomonadaceae; genus Pseudomonas; species Pseudomonas artemisiae. The sequence continues at coordinate 142,560 of NZ_JBSKHS010000007.1, read as the reverse complement.
GATACCGCCATGAAAATGCTGCGGGCCCGGTTGTACGAGCAGGAAGTGCAAAAGCGCAATGCGGCGTCTCAGGCATTGGAAGACAGCAAGTCTGATATCGGTTGGGGTCACCAGATCCGGTCCTATGTACTGGATGCGTCCCGTATCAAAGACCTGCGTACCGGCGTAGAGCGTAGCGATTGCGACAAGGTGCTCGACGGCGACCTGGATGAATACCTTCAGGCCAGCCTAAAGCAGGGCCTTTAACAGGGCCCTGTGAGGCCCTGAGCGGCAAGCTTCAAGCGGCAAGCTGCAAGCCAGAAGCGACTGGCATTACGCCGGCTTCTGCCTTTCAGCCCTTGATCTTGCTTTTACTTGCAGCTTGAAGCTTGAAGCTTGAAGCCCCAGAAAGACTTTATGGATTTGACATGAGCGACCAACTACTCGACCCGCAAGACCTCCAACAGGAAGAAAACACCCTGATCGCCCTGCGCAAGGAGAAACTTGCCACGGTGCGGGCCAAGGGCCAGGCCTTCCCCAATGACTTCCGTCGGGACAGCTACGCAGGTGACCTGCAGAAGCAGTACGCCGACAGTACCAAGGAAGCCCTGGCGGCCGCCGCCATTCCGGTCAAGGTTGCCGGTCGCATCATGCTTAATCGTGGTTCGTTCATGGTCATTCAGGACATGTCCGGCCGCATCCAGGTGTATGTAAACCGTAAAACCTTGTCTGAAGACACGCTAGCCCAGGTTAAAACCTGGGACCTGGGCGATATCATCGCCGCCGAAGGGACCCTGGCGCGTTCAGGCAAGGGCGACCTGTATGTGGAAATGACCCAGGTACGGCTGCTAACCAAATCGCTGCGTCCGCTGCCGGACAAACACCACGGCTTGACCGATACCGAGCAGCGCTATCGCCAGCGCTATGTGGATTTGATGGTCAACGAAGAGGTGCGCGACACCTTCCGCGTACGTTCCCAGGTCATCGCCCATATTCGCCGTTTCCTGGGGGAGCGTAACTTCCTCGAAGTTGAAACGCCCATGTTGCAGACCATTCCAGGCGGCGCCGCGGCCAAGCCGTTCGAAACCCACCACAACGCCCTGGACCTGGACATGTACCTGCGCATCGCGCCGGAACTGTACCTCAAGCGTCTGGTGGTCGGTGGCTTCGAGCGTGTGTTCGAGATCAACCGCAACTTCCGTAACGAAGGTGTTTCCACCCGGCATAACCCTGAGTTCACCATGCTGGAGTTCTATCAGGCCTACGCGGACTACCGCGACAACATGGACCTGACCGAGGAGCTGTTCCGGGAACTGGCCGTGGCAGTGCTGGGCACTACCGACGTGCCTTATGGCGACAAGGTGTTCCACTTCGGTGAGCCCTTCGCCCGCCTGTCGGTGTTCGATTCGATCCTTAAGTACAACCCGCAGATCACCGCCGCTGACCTGCAGAACCTGGATACCGCCCGCGCCATCGCCAAGAAGGCCGGGGCTAAGGTGCTGGGCTTCGAAGGCCTGGGTAAGTTGCAGGTAATGATTTTCGAAGAGCTGGTGGAGCACAAGCTTGAGCAGCCACACTTCATTACCCAGTACCCCTTCGAGGTGTCGCCGCTTGCGCGCCGCAATGACGACAACCTGAACGTGACCGACCGCTTCGAGCTGTTCATCGGTGGTCGTGAACTGGCCAATGCCTACTCGGAACTTAACGACGCCGAAGACCAGGCCGAACGCTTCATGCGCCAAGTGGCGGATAAGGACGCCGGTGACGACGAGGCCATGCATTACGACGCAGACTTCGTGCGCGCGCTGGAATACGGCATGCCCCCCACCGCCGGCGAAGGCATCGGTATCGACCGCTTGGTGATGCTGCTGACCAACTCCCCGTCTATTCGCGACGTGATCCTCTTCCCACACATGCGCCCGCAGGCGTAACCGTTATCCGCCGTCCTTCGGGGCGGCTTTTTTTTACCTGGGCCCCACGGCCCGGGATAGGGCAGCCCAAGGGGCAGGTGCCGATAGGGCATCAATGGATGCGACAACCAAAAGGATCTGCAGTGGAATACGCAACTCTTACAGCAGGTGCGGCCGGCGTGGCCAGCGCCGTGGCCCGCAGCGTTCGCTATGAAGGCCGTAAACCCGCCCGCGAGGGCAGTGAGCAGCGCCGTCAGGCCATTCTCGATGCCGCCATGCGCATCGTTATACGCGATGGGGTAAGGGGTGTTCGCCATCGCGCCGTGGCGGCTGAAGCGGGGGTCCCGCTGTCAGCGACTACCTATTACTTCAAGGATATCGAAGACCTGCTTGCCGACAGCTTTGCTCGCTACGTAGAGCGCAGTGCCGCTCATATGGCCAAGTTGTGGGCCAATAGTGAAGAGATGCTTCGCCAATTGCTGGCCGCAACCAGCGATACACCTGAAGCCCGAGGCCGATTGGCCGATGCGATCGCGCGGATGACCGCCGATTACGTGTATCGGCAGCTCGATACCCGCCGGGACTACCTGATGGCCGAGCAAGCGTTCCGCCAGGAAGCGCTGCTCACGCCGCGCCTGGCCGGGCTGGTGCTGTCCCATCAACGCATTCTTCACCAGGGCGCCTGCCATATGTTGTGTGTGCTGGGCTCGCGCTGCCCTGAGCAAGATGCACAGATGTTGACGGCGCTGATTGGGCAGATGGAATATCAAGCGTTACTAGCCCCGGCACTGCCCGCCGAAGACAGCGGCATGCTCGAGATACTGACCCGCTATATGCACCTGGTGCTGGCAGCGGGCTGAAGGAGAACCCTAAATGAACGCCTGGCTCAAGTTACTGGCTGTGGCCCTGATCGGCGCTGTATTGGCAGGCTGCCTGGCCACCTTCGATGAGCCTTTTGCCCCTGGCGAAAAGGCGCCGGCGGCCTTGCTGGGGCGTTGGCAGGCCCGCGACGCCTGGGGTGAGCACCTGAAACTCACTATTGAGCCCGCCACAAATGGGCGTTATACCGCCACGAGTTATCAGAAAGGGGCGCTCGCGCCCCGAGACCAGCTTATCTTCACCGTCAGCCGCCACGGCGGCCGCTGGTACGCCAGCGCGCCCATGTCCAAAGCCTATGGTGGCCGCTTCGCCATCGTGGGGTTCGAACTGAGCGAAGCCGGCGAATTGGTGGTCTATAACCTGGACCTGGAGCAGCTACAGCAGGCCATCGCCCAAGGCGGGCTGGCAGGGGAGCGCTTCGACACCCAGGATGGCCAGGGCGTGGCCGTGCAGTCGACGCCAGCCCAGGTTTTCGCCTGGCTGGACAACCCGGCTAACTCAGACGTATTCGTGGAAATAGCCCGGTATAAGAAAGTCGCAAAACGTTAGTTTCCATTCATTGCAACGGAGGGCCGATGGACGATTATCAGCAGAGCGTGCGTAGGTTGTCCGACCGCATTGTCGCTGCGCAAACGCCTATTCGCATCCTGGATGCGGTGAAGTGGGACGACAGCATTCGCCAAGCCTTTCTCAAGGCCAAAGGCACCGAGCTGCCGCAGGTAGACCGCGCGTGGTACCAAGGTCGGCCCTTGGGGTTCGATGCCGCCTCGGTAAAACTGGAGTTTCAGAACATTGAGCGGGACGTCACCCGCCAGTTAGGGCAGTTCAACCCGGTGGGGCAGATCATGCGCCGCATGTGCCGGGAGTACCGCATGGTGGTGCGTATGCTCGAAGCCCGCGGCACCGAGGACTTTGGCCTGATCTCCCAAGAGCTGTATGGCGCTGCGTCAGATGCCTTCCACGCTGGGGACCCCACCCTGTCTGACCTGGGCCTGATGCTTTCGGGCTACCTCGATAAAATCGACAACCGGGGCGACCTAAAAGACGAAGCCAAGGACCTTAACGCCAAACAGGCGGTAGCCCTGCTTCAAGGCCGGCTGAACAAGGTGTTCGGTGAGGCCGAAGAAACCATCCGGGTATTTGAATCCGACGGGATCGTCGCCGATGCAGCCGCTGGCGCGGACTATATCAAGCTGCGCGCCGATGCCATGTTCAACGAGCGGGACGTGCGCGCGCTCGAAGTACACGAAGGCTTGGTGCATGTGGGAACAACCCTGAACGGCCAGAACCAGCCGATTTGCACGTTCCTGTCCAAAGGGCCGCCCTCATCCACCGTGACTCAGGAAGGCCTGGCCATTTTGATGGAAGTGATAGCCTTCGCGTCTTACCCCAGCCGCCTGCGCAAGTTGACCAATCGCACCCGGGCCATTCATATGGTGGAAGAGGGCGCGGATTTTCTTCAAGTGTTCACGTTCTTCCGCGAACAGGGCTTTAGCATGGAAGACAGCTACGGCAACGCCAGCCGTGTGTTCCGGGGCTCGACGCCTACGGGCCTGCCCTTTACCAAGGACCTGTCGTACCTGAAAGGTTTCATCATGGTCTACAACTACATTCAACTGGCCGTGCGAAAGGGCAAGCTGGAACAGGTGCCACTGCTATTTTGCGGCAAGACTACCCTGGAGGACATGCGTATCTTGCGCCAACTGGTGGACCAAGGGCTGGTGGAGCCGCCCAAATACCTGCCTGAGCAATTCCGTGACATGAACGCGCTATCGGCATGGATGTGTTTCTCTAACTTCCTCAATCACCTGAGCCTCGACCGCATTGAAGCGGATTACTCCAACATTCTATAAGCGCCTGGCACGCTGCCTGAGCCTGGTTGCCTGGCTCAGCCTTGGCGGTTGCGGTAGCCTGCTGTTTTACCCTGAACCTGGCGAACCCTTCACGCCCCAGGTAGCGGGCCTGGCCTATAAAGACGTTGCACTACAAACCGCTGACGGCATACGTTTGCATGGCTGGTGGCTGCCGGCCAGGCCGGGGGTAGAAGTCAAAGGCACAGTACTGCACCTGCATGGCAATGGCGGCAACCTCTCGCGCCACCTGGGGGGCAGTTGGTGGCTGCCGGCGGCAGGGTATCAGGTGCTGCTGCTCGACTACCGTGGTTATGGCCGTTCCCAAGGCCAGCCTGGCCTACCTGGGGTGTACCGGGATATTCAGGCTGCGCTGGATTGGCTCGCTGCCGCGCCTGAAGTTAAAGGCAAGCCGCTGGTATTGCTGGGGCAAAGCCTGGGTGGCGCCCTGGCTATCCGCTACCTGGCTGAGCACCCCGCCGAAGTCGCGAGGTTCTCGGCCATGGTATTCGATGGCGCACCGGCCAGTTACCGCAAAGTGGGGCAGTTCGCCTTGAGCATGTCTTGGCTGACCTGGCCGCTGCAAGTGCCGCTATCGTGGCTGGTGCCGGATGCCGACAGCGCCTTGAACGCCGCGCCACAACTGGCCAATGTACCCAAGCTGTTGTTCCAAAGCCTGGACGACAGCGTGGTCCCACTGGATAACGGCTTGAGCCTCTACAAAGCGCTGCCGCCGCCCCGCGTGCTGCAACTGACCCGTGGGCCCCACGTGCAAACCTTCGCCGACCCTACCTATCGTCAGGTGATGCTGAAATTCCTCGAAGACCCTGGCCATTTCAATGGCCTGCGGCGGTTAGGGGAAATTCCGAATTACCCGTGACGAGGACGAGCGCCTATCGATGGGTTGAAGCTCAGGCGCTCGCGTTCAATTATCTTGATTGATGCAGTAGCGCATCAAATTTGATGAGAAAAAGGCAATGAGGACTACGGTTACCATTGATGATGCGCTTTATAAACGCGCGCTTGAGGTTGCAGATCCGAATATGGACAAGGCTGATTTGTTTCGTGAAGCGGTACAGACCTTCATTCGGGTTCAAGCAGCGAAACGTCTTGCTTCGCTTGGTTCTGCCATGCCCTCCATTAAAGATATACCCCGCCGTCAAGGCGAAGCTGATTGATGGCTGTGCTTGTAGATACGTCGGTTTGGGTGACCCATTTCGCAGCCGTAATGACACCTCGGTTTGGTGTATCTCACGTCATTCATTGAGCTACCGGCAAGAGAGCGTAGGGTTCGATTTTGTAGGAGCCAGCGATAGCTGGCGAAGCCTTTAGAAGGCAATAAAAAACGCCAGCATTTGCTGGCGTTTCTCTACAACCGAAGCGCTTATTTCATGGAAGAGCGTGGCGCGACAGGCTGGTTGTCGTTGGAAATGGTCACTTCCACACGACGGTTCATGGCGCGACCCGAGCTGCTGCTGTTGTCAGCCACTGGGTACTGCTTGCCATAACCCTGGGCAACGATGCGCTTGGCATCCACGCCCTGGCGTACCAGCGCGGCCATCACGGAGGTGGCGCGAGCCTGGGACAGGTTTTGGTTGTAGGAATCTGAACCGGTAGCGTCGGTGTAACCCTCAATGATCACCTGGCGGTCCAGGTTGTCCCGCAGGAACTGGGCCAGCTGGATCACGTTGGTCATGCCGCTAGGCTTGAGGTCAGACTTGTTCAGGTCGAACAGCACGTCGCCGAAGGTCACCAGGGTGCCGCGGTCGGTCTGCTTGGCGTTTAGGCTGTTTTGCAGCTTTTTGATCTGAGCGTCACGAGCGTCGAGTTGGGCCTTGGCACGCAGGGCGGCGGCGTTCTTGATTTCATCTTCAGACGTACGCAGGGCAATAGTCTGCTTGGCGAACTCAACACGCTGGTTGGTCAGGTAGGCCAACTGGTCGACCTTCTTGTCGTCGTCGCCTTCGCGGAAGGCTTTGTCAGCCTTGTCCAGCCACTCGGAAGCGTCTTTGGTTTCCAGGGCTGCCAGGGTGGCCGACTTAGGGTTGGTCTGCAGCGACGAGAAGTTGGTGCGGGCACTTTCCAGGTTAGCGTTCGGGTCGTGGGAGCAGGCGCTCAAGCTCACGGCCACGGCCAACAGGGCAGGGATCATCAATTGTTTACGCATGGGGTTCTTCCTTATAAGTCCGAAATGCAAAGGCGATTACTGGGCGCTGCGCAGGCCTTCCTGACGCAGGTCTTCTACGCCCTGGTGCGCATCGTCCACAGCCTTCTGGGCTTTGGCGGCCTGAGCCTTACGCTCGGCAACGCGCGCGTCCCACTCAGCCTGTTCGGCCAGCATCTTGGCTTTGTCGTAATTCTCGTCGTGCATGGCGATTTCCGCCGCCTTGAATTTGTCCTGGGCCGACTTGGTTTCCACCGCGGCAAACTCAGTACCACCGGCGCTCACAGCGCTGTTCACCGCGGATTGGGCCAGGGCGTACTGTTCGGTCGGTGGGTTGCCTGCGCAACCGGCCAGGATGAAGCTGCTGCCCAGCGCCAGTGCGGCAAGCTTGAGCCCACGCAAAGCGTTGGACGAGGGTTTGGCAGTGCAAGTCTTCATGATCATCAACTCCATAGGAGGGCTCCTCTAAAACACTGTGTGCATGGCAGCGGCGTACGGCGACATGGCCAGTGAGCGCATCTACTGCAATGGCTAATGTTTGGGACTCAAGTGTTTTTTGAATAGTTCACAAATCCGACCGCTTGGTTTGTTTTTTACAAACTGAAGGCTCTGTTATAAGCCTCAGCGGGTAGGTGCCGTTTCGTCATCGCCAAGCGCTGCCAAGGCTTTTTCGCTCAAGGTTTTCAAGTGCTGGCGCGACAACGCCAGGTAGCGAGGGGTAGGGCCTTGGTCTTCATACATGGGATCGCCCTCTTCGTCGGTGGCGATCACCTTGCTGCCCGGCCTGTAGGGGAAGCTGGTTTCCAGTTCTTCGAGCGCCGCGCCGATCAGCTCGCCAAGCAGTTCTTCGGCATGGTGCTTGGGGTACATGTCCTGTAAGGCCGCCAGGCGCGCTGCTGCTTCGACGTCTAGGTGGATGCTGTAAGAGGTCTTGGTCAGACGGCCTTTGGCGTTCTGCTCCCAATGACGGGCAAGCTCACGGATTTTCATGGGTACCTCGAGGGTCGGATGGAACATTGCCAGCCCCATGGCAGCGGTCGACGTGCCTTGAGTGGTGGCGGCTACAGCAGTATTGAGCGGTTTTAGCCCCACGCGTTCAGTGCTGCCGCGCTATCCTGCTTCAGCCGCAGCCTTTGATGGAGATTAGGGAAATGAGCGAAATCGATGCGCGCTTGCGTGAACAGGTTCATGTGTTGGGCAAGTTGCTTGGTACCACCATCGCCCAACAATACGGCGATGCCTTTCTGGAGAAAATCGAGCGCATCCGTCAAGGCGCCAAGGCCGACCGCCGCAATGCCGAGGCCAGCACCGCCCAGTTGCGCGATAGCCTCGACAGCCTTAGCGAAGACGAGCTGCTGCCCGTGGCACGGGCCTTCAGCCACTTTCTCAATCTGGCCAACATTGCCGAGCAGTATCAGCTGATTCGCCGCCAGCCGGATGGCGAAGCGCCCACTATCACAGCCAGTGACCCGGCCACCGACGCGCTCTACGCCGCGCGCCTGCCGGAGCTGCTCGAACGACTGACGGCGACTGGCCACAGCCCCGAGCAACTGGCCCACCAAGTGAGCGAGCTGGACATCGAACTGGTGTTGACCGCGCACCCTACCGAGGTTGCACGGCGCACGCTGATCCAGAAATATGACGCTGTTGCCGCGCAATTGGCGGCCCTGGACCATAGCGACCTTACTCAAGCTGAGCGCCTCGCCATTCACCAGCGCTTGCAGCGGTTTATCGCCGAGGCCTGGCACACCGATGAAATTCGCCGCGCCCGCCCCACGCCTGTGGATGAAGCCAAATGGGGCTTTGCGGTCATCGAACACTCCCTGTGGCAGGCCATTCCCAGCCACCTGCGCAAGGTAGACGCCGCCTTGCAGGCCGCTACCGGGCAGCGCCTGCCCTTACGCGCCGCGCCTATTCGTTTCGCCTCCTGGATGGGGGGCGACCGCGATGGCAACCCTAACGTGACCGCCACCGTGACTCGGGAAGTGCTGCTATTGGCCCGTTGGATGGCCGCGGACCTTTTTCTGCGCGACGTGGACCAGTTGGCTGCTGAGCTGTCAATGCAGCAGGCCAGCGATGCCTTGCGTGAGTACAGCGCTAATGCCGACGAGCCTTATCGCGCGGTGCTCAAGCAGTTGCGCGAGCGCCTGCGGGCTACGCGCAACTGGGCCCAGGCGGCACTTAAAGGGCCCCAGGTGGCAGACGTGGCGGTACTGCACGATAACCAGGACCTGCTCGACCCGCTAATGCTGTGTTTCGAGTCCCTGCATGCCTGTGGCATGGGCGTGATCGCCGATGGACCATTGCTGGACTGCATTCGCCGCGCAGTGACCTTTGGCTTGTTCCTTGCGCGCCTTGATGTGCGCCAGGATGCGGCCCGCCATAGCGCGGCCTTGAGCGAAATCACTGAATACCTGGGCCTGGGGCGTTATGGCGACTGGAACGAGGAGGACCGCAAGGCTTTCCTACTGACTGAGTTGAGCAACCCGCGCCCCTTGCTGCCGGCGCATTTCAGCCCTTCGCAAGACACCGCCGAGGTACTGGCCACCTGCAAGGAGGTCGCGAGCGCGCCGGCGGCGTCCCTGGGTTCTTATGTGATCTCCATGGCCGGAGCTGCTTCGGACGTATTGGCCGTGCAATTGCTGCTTAAAGAAGCAGGCCTGTTGCGCCCCATGCGGGTGGTGCCTTTGTTCGAAACCCTGGCCGACCTGGACAATGCAGGCCCGGTGATTCAGCAATTGTTAAGCCTGCCAAGTTACCGAGCGCGCCTGGAAGGGCCCCAAGAAGTGATGATCGGTTACTCGGATTCGGCCAAGGATGCAGGCACCACGGCCGCTGCCTGGGCGCAATACCGAGCCCAGGAAACCTTGGTGAAGCTCTGCGCCGAGCAAGAGGTGGAATTGGTGCTGTTCCATGGTCGCGGCGGCACGGTAGGGCGGGGTGGTGGCCCGGCGCACGCGGCGATCTTGTCGCAACCGCCAGGCTCGGTCGCTGGGCGTTTCCGCACCACCGAGCAAGGGGAAATGATTCGTTTCAAATTTGGCCTACCAGATATCGCCGAGCAGAACCTTAACCTCTACCTTGCTGCCGTGCTGGAGGCGACCCTGCTGCCACCGCCCATGCCAGAGCCTGCATGGCGCGCGCAAATGGACCAGCTGGCCAGCGATGGCGTAAGCGCCTACCGCAAGGTGGTGCGAGAGCACCCGCAATTTGTGGAGTATTTCCGCCAATCCACCCCGGAGCAGGAGCTGGGGCGCTTGCCGCTGGGCAGCCGCCCGGCCAAGCGCCGCCAAGGCGGCATCGAAAGCCTGCGAGCCATTCCGTGGATCTTTGGCTGGACCCAAACCCGCCTGATGCTGCCCGCCTGGCTAGGGTGGGAAGCCGCGCTGGGCAATGCCCTGGCGCGCGGCGATGGCCCCCTGCTGCACGACATGCGTGAGCGGTGGCCGTTCTTCCGCACTCGAATCGACATGCTGGAGATGGTCCTGGCCAAGGCAGACGCCGAGATTGCTCGGCAATACGACGAGCGTCTGGTAGAGCCGCATTTGCTACCGCTGGGCGTCGAGCTGCGCGACCTATTGTCGCACTGCGCGCAACAGGTGCTGGTGCTGACCGGCCAGCCCAGGTTACTAGCCAGCAGCCCACAAACCCTGGAATTCATCGCCCTGCGTAATACCTACTTGGACCCGCTGCATCGGTTGCAAACTGAATTGCTGGCGCGCTCGCGCACCCGGGAAGGCGCCCCAGGCAGCGGCCTTGAGCAGGCCTTGTTGGTAACGGTAGCCGGTATCGCCGCAGGCCTGCGCAACACGGGTTAAAGGCCGGGCGGGGAGGGGCGGGCAGGCCGCCAACTCCAACGTCTTGGATTGAAGCGGCGCGGCGCCGTGCCGTGCCGGGGCTACTGACCTAGGCACCTGTGACTTTCGATGGCTTGTCTGGCTTGGGGCGGCTGTGTATCTTGGTCAGCCTTTTGGCCGATTGTCTGGCCAGCCCGATTTATATCGGTGGCCCGCCGGCAGTTAGGTTTTCTCCAGGGTCATCGGGGTTGTTATATAAAAAAACATTTGAGGAGCACATCGATGCGCGTGATTCTGCTGGGAGCTCCCGGAGCCGGGAAAGGTACGCAGGCCAAGTTCATCACCGAGAAGTTCGGTATTCCGCAAATCTCCACCGGCGACATGCTGCGCGCGGCGGTAAAGGCTGGGACCGAGCTAGGGCTTAAGGCCAAGAGCGTGATGGCCAGCGGTGGACTGGTGTCTGACGACTTGATCATCGCGTTGGTCAAGGAGCGTATCGCCCAGCCGGACTGCGCCAATGGCTTCCTGTTCGATGGCTTTCCGCGCACTATCCCCCAGGCTGAAGCCTTGGTGAAAGCCAATGTAGTACTGGACTACGTGGTGGAGATCAACGTCGAAGACGAAGAGATCGTCAAACGCATCGCCGGGCGGCGCGTGCACGAAGCCTCGGGCCGGGTCTACCACACCGTGTTCAACCCGCCGCGTGTCGCGGGCAAGGATGACGTGACCGGTGAGGACCTGATCCACCGCGCCGACGATACCGAGGCCACCGTGCGTCACCGCTTGAGCGTGTACCACGAGCAAACCAAGCCTCTGGTGGATTTCTACCAGAACCTCTCCGCTGAACAGGGCAAGCCCAAATACGCCCGGATCGAAGGCGTGGGCACGGTTGAGGCTATTACTGCGAAGGTCGTGGAGGCATTGAGCTAACCACCTGCTTTGACATCCGAAGGCCCGTTCGCGGGCTTTCGTCGTTTATACTGCCTGCCTTTTTTCTGCTCCGGATACCGCAATGCCCACCCTGTTGGCCCTGGATACCGCCACCGAAGCCTGTTCTGTCGCCCTGCTGCACGATGGCAAGGTGCTTAGCCATTACGAGGTGATCCCTCGGCTACATGCCAAAAAGCTCTTGCCGATGATCGAACTCATCATGGCTGAGGCGGGCGTGGGCCTGAGCGCTATCGACGCCATTGGCTTTGGCCGCGGCCCTGGGGCCTTTACCGGTGTACGCATTGCCATTGGCGTGGTGCAGGGTTTGGCCTTCGCTCTGGATCGCCCGGTGCTGGGTGTATCCAACCTGGCTGCGCTGGCTCAAGGCGCCTGGCGTCGGCAGGGCGAGGCCCAAGTGGCGGCCGCCATCGACGCGCGCATGGACGAGGTGTACTGGGGCTGTTATCAGGAAACCCACGGGGAAATGCGCTTGCTGGGCGCCGAAGCGGTATTACCGCCTCATGCGGTGACCCTGCCCGCCGATAACCTTCAAGGCTGGTACGGTGTGGGCACGGGTTGGGGTTATGCCGAGCGCTTGGCTGTACAACCCCAGGCCTTCGATGCTCAAGCGCTGCCCCATGCCGAGGACGTACTCGCCTTGGCACGCTTTGCCTGGGCCCGAGGGGAAGGCATAGGCCCAGAGCAGGCTCAGCCGGTGTACTTGCGCGATAACGTCGCTACGCCAAAGGGTGTACCCAAAGCCTAAACAGCGGGGCAGGGCGGCAGCACCACTAGGCGGTTTTGGTAGCGTTTTGTAAACCTTTTGTGCTTTATGTGGTCCAGTTATCACCAGCACTACGCGCGCTCAGGCTACAGTCCGGCCCGTTGCTATCATCCTAACGAGAACCTGTATGCGCATAGACGGCGTCGCATCGCGGTCATACCCCATCAAGCGTAAGCCACGCAGTGGCTTCACGCGGGTAGACGAAGCGGTCGACGAACAGGAAGCCGAAGTCGAAGTTATCGAAGCTCGCCAGCGCCCAGCCGCTGGCGCGGGCCGCGGTACCCTCGTAGCCACGCTGCCGTCACGCCATCATGAAGACCTGCTACGCGGCGTGAATGCCCGTGTTGCCAGCGCTTTGGCCAGCTACCTGACCACCGCAAGCTTTGTGGATTGGGACGGCGAAGTACTCGGCCTGGACGTACACATCTGAGTTCGCTGGCCCTGCCCTATCACCTGGGTTGCCCTTCGTGGAGCGAAGCGGCGTGGCGTGGCGATCTCTACCCCGATGACGCCTCGCCTTCCGAGTTGCTAGGGCTTTACGCCCACACGTTCAATGCCGTGGAAGGCAACACTACCTTCTATGCCTGGCCTGCGCCCACCACGGTAGCCCGTTGGGCGGTGGAGATGCCCGAGCACTTTCGCTTTACCGCCAAGTTTCCCAGGGACATCAGCCATGCGCCAGACTTGCTCGCCCACTTAGAAGCTGCTGAGCAGTTTCTACGCTTGATGGCGCCCTTGGGGCCGCGGGTAGCGCCGGTTTGGTTACAGCTGCCTGCCAGTTTCGGCCCCACACGCCTGCCTGAGCTGGCCGCCTTTATCGACACCATCGGTCATCCACTGGCCGTGGAGCTGCGCCACCCCGCATTTTTTGCCAAAGGCGAAGAAGAGCGCGGGGTAAATCGCCTGCTTCGCGACAGCGGCACGGAGCGCATCTGTCTGGACCCAAGGGCGCTGTTCAGTGTGGTCAGCAATGACCCGGCGGTACGCCATGCCCAAGCGCGCAAGCCTAAGGTGCCACCGCGCCCCGCGGCGTTCAGCCAGTGCCCGCAAGTGCGCTTCATTGGCCTGCCAGCGGTCATGGATAACGACAGCTTCCTTACGCCTTGGGTTGAGAAAGTGGCAGGGTGGATCGAAGAAGGCTTGCGGCCCTATGTGTTTCTGCACACTGCGGATAACCGACACGCGCCAACCCTGGCGCGGCATTTTCACACTCGCTTGACGGCCCGCTTGCCGGGCCTGGCGCCACTCACCCCGCTGCCTGAGTCGCCGTCAGCGGCGCAACTGGGGTTGCTTTAGGTTGAGGGCACTCGCACATGCGCTGGCTAATCGCAGGAGTAGGGGTTGGCGTGTTGTTGACGTTGGCCTGGTGGCAATGGCCGCCGCCGTCACGCTGGAACCCCTGGGCCCCATTGAATGTAAGTGACCCGCCCAATGCCCTTACCCCTTACAAAATGATGCGCCTACGCAGTGACCCTGCGCTGTGTGCTGCCGCGCTGGCCACTTCAGGGCTAAGCGTGCGTGCTCAAGCGGACTCACCAGCAGGCCAGCGTTGCCTTTTGCAGAATGTGTTGCGAGTCAGTGGTGGGCCGGTGAGCCTAAGCAGTAGTTTTCTCGCCACCTGCCCGCTGGCGGTGGCGTTTGCCCTGTTCGAGCGCCATGGCTTGCAGCCAGCGGCACTGGCGGCCTTCAACATGCGGGTGACCAAGGTCGAACACCTGGGCAGCTTTGCCTGCCGCAATGTCTATGGCCGAAGCCAAGGGCGGCTTAGCGAACATGCTAGCGCCAATGCCCTGGATATCGCAGGTTTTCGCTTGGCCGACGGCAGGCGCATCAGTGTGTTGAAAGACTGGAACAAGGGTGAAAACGGCGCCTTTTTACGCCAGGCACGAGCGGCTGCCTGTCAGGCTTTCAGTACGGTACTCAGCCCCGACTACAACGCGGCCCACCGTAATCACTTCCATCTGGATATGGGCGGCTGGGCGGTGTGTCGGTAAATATATTGCCAGGTATTTCAGAGCCGCACTGGAGCCTTCTGGCGGGGTCTGAGGTTCAGCAGATTACCCACCGCGGTCCTGGAGGCCGCTTATGTATCGCACATTATTGCTGATCGCTTCGATGGGTACGCTGCTTGGAGGCTGCGCGCCCTATGCCACCGAGGGCTATGTACGAACGGAGGTCTACAACGTACAAGCCCCTGTTTACGAGTACCCCACCTATGCGGCACCTTACGGCTATACCCAGGGCTATTACATAAGGCCCGCGCCTCGGTATTACGGCCCGCCGCCTGTGTATTACCGGCCAGCGCCGCTACCGGTATGGCGCTACGGCCCACCTGGCCAGTGGCAAGGCCGGCCTGGCCCGTATTGGCGCGATCACGGCGACCGTGGAGGTTGGCGCGGCGGGCCGGACAGGGGCCACGGCTGGCACGGGCGTGGGCGGCGTTGAGCCGGTATTATACCTTTAGAACGGTTCGCCAGCTTCGCTGGCTCCCACAGGCTGAACTGCTCACCTGTCCAACCTGTTCGCCAGCTTTGCTGGCGCCTACCGCTTGATTCGGCTGTAGGGGCCAGCGAAGCTGGCGAATCCGATGCCAAACCCTACAAATCCGCCAGCGGGTGTTCCCCTTCCCAAGCGCGACTGAAGTGAGCGTTGACCACGGCTTCTGGGATGGCTGCCACGTCGGGCCAATGCCAGTGGGGGGTATTGTCTTTATCTACCAGGCGCGCGCGTACGCCTTCGCTGAATTCCGGGTGGCGGCAGCAGTTCAGGCTCAGGCCGTATTCCATTCGCAGCACCTCGGCCAGCGACAGGCGGCGCGCGCGCTCGAGGTGGTGCCATACCAAGTGCGCGGTGAGTGGGCTGCCGTTGACCAGATTCTGCGCCGCTTGGGCGAGCGCAGGGTCGGCATGGTCGCGCCAGCGGGCAATGGCTTTCCATGCCTGTACAGGCCCAGGAACGTCCAGTAGCGCGTCAATCGCGCCGCGCCGCGCCAGCCAGGCTGGGGCGGGGCGGCTGGCCTGGGCTTCGTGTTCCAACGCGCGCAACAAACTGATCAACTGCAAATCGGCGTCTTCTTGCCAATTGAGCTGAACCAGGCCGTCAATCAGCGCATCCTGTTGATCATCGCGCAACAGGCGGTCGGCCAGGCCTAGTTCCAAGGCATCGGCGGCATTGACTTGGGCACCGGTCAGGGCCAAGAACAACCCCAACTTGCCCGGCAGACGGTTGTAGAACCAGCCAGCGGCGACGTCCGGGTACAAACCGATGCTCACCTCCGGCATGGCCAGGCGGCTGCTAGGGGTAACGATGCGGATGGCCGCGCTTTGCAACAGGCCCATGCCGCCGCCCAACACATAGCCGTGGCCCCAGCAAATCACCGGCCGCGGATAGGTGTGCAAACGGTAATCAAGTCGGTATTCCGCTTCGAAGAACCGCGCCGCCAGGGCTGGCACTTCCCCTGGGTGAGCCCGACAGGCTTCGACCAGGCTGCGCACATCACCACCGGCGCAGAACGCCTTGGAGCCGTTGCCCCGCAGCACCACGCAGGTGATGCGCGGATTACGTTCCCAGGCGTCGAGCTTGTCGTGCAAAGCCTCTATCATGGGCAGCGACAGCGCATTGAGCGAATTGGGCGCATCCAGCGTGGCAATGCCCACCATGGCACCATTGGCCCCGATCAGCTCTTCGAAACTCAAATTCATCGCAACCTCTGTGCAGTGCTTGTTGGAATTATCAGGCCCAGGCGGGCCAGTTCGATTGACAACAGAGAAGGGGTTTCCTAGTGTCCTGGGATTGTTCCATGGACTACCACATGACCACCACCGACACCGACACCGACCGTATCAAACTTGAGCCGAGCTGGAAGCAGGCACTCAAAGAAGAATTCGACCAACCCTACATGCAGCAGTTGCGCGAGTTCCTGCTACAGGAAAAAGCCCAGGGCAAGGCAATCTACCCCCCTGGGCCGTTGATCTTCAATGCACTGAACCTTACGCCCTTGGCTCAGGTAAAAGTGGTGATTCTTGGGCAAGACCCTTATCACGGGCCTGGTCAAGCCCACGGCCTATGCTTCTCAGTACAGCCGGGGGTGCCCGCGCCGCCTTCGCTGGTGAATATCTTCAAAGAGCTTAAACGCGACCTGAACCTGGATATCCCCAACACGGGGTGCCTGCAACCTTGGGCCGAGCAGGGCGTGCTGTTGCTTAATACTACCTTGACCGTAGAGCGCGGCGTGGCCGCGTCCCATGCCAAGAAAGGCTGGGAGCCGTTCACCGACCGGGTCATCGAGACGGTCAATGCCCAGTGCGAGCATGTAGTGTTCTTGTTATGGGGCAACCACGCTCAGAGCAAAGCCGCGCTCATCGACCCCACGCGGCATTTGATCCTCACCTCCGTACACCCTTCGCCGTTGTCCGCCCACCGGGGTTTTATTGGCAACGGCCACTTCAGCAAGGCCAATCGCTTTCTCGAAGATCACGGCGTCGCACCGGTGGATTGGCGGCTGTGATCAGCCTTGGGGCGGGCGGTTCCAGCGACGGAAGATAGGCTCGGCCAAAAACAGCACGAACATCAGCCGCATCACCTGTAGCGCGGTCACCAGCGGCACGGACAGCTGCAAGGTTTCCGCGGTCAGGCTCATCTCGGCGATACCCCCTGGCATCATCCCCAGGGTGAGTGAGCGCAGGTCCAGCTGCGTAGCGGTGCTCAGTAGCCAGGCCGCAAGGCCCGCTACCAGCATGGTGAGCAGGGTACCGATCAATGTTCGGCCCAGGAACGAGGGCGCGCGGCGGAAGAACGCGCGGTTAAAGTGGCAGCCCAAGCCGCTGCCGATCAGCCATTGGCCGATCTGGCTGGCACCGAAGGGCAGGCTGCCTTCCAAGTTAAAGCCAATGCTCAGCGCAGCGGTGATCAATAGTGGCCCGAACAGCCAAGGGTTGGGTTGCCCCAGGGCCTGCCAAGCCAAAGCCGCAGCCAGCCCTAGTGACCCCACTAGCAACAGCCAGCCCCACCCCAGGGCCTCGGCGTGATGGGCCACGGCGCCTTCGCCCAGTAGATACTTGAACAGTGCAGGCACCAACAGCACCACCAGCAGTACCCGCAGGCTTTGGCCCGCCGCTACACGGCCCAGGTTGGCGCCGTTGCGCGCGCCAAGGTTGACCATCTCGCCTGAACCTCCGGGCATGCTGGAGAAGAACGCCGTGGCTCGGTCTTCACCGGTGCGCAGCAGCAACCACACACTGGCCAGGCTAGACAGGCTCGTCACCAGCGCGCCTGACACAATCAGCCCCCAGTGATCGGCTACTTGTTCCAGCACCAGTGGCGTGAAGTGCAAACCGATGCCGATGCCGATGATCCATTGCCCACAACGGCGACCGTTGGGGATTTCCCGCAACTGCCAGGGAGTGGCGCAGCGCACCAGAATCACCCCTAGCAACGCGCCGGTCATCCACGGCAAGGGCCAACCAGCGAGGCTAGCCAGCCAACCGCCTGCCAGCCCCACCAGGGCGGTGAAATACCAGGCAGGGCTAAGCGGGTCAGGCGTTGGCGACATGACGAGCGCGGCTGCGTTTACGCCAGATGCGCACCAGAGGCAGGATCAACATGACTGCGGTCACGACCCAGGTACCGACGGTAATCGGGCTGGACACGAGAATGTGCAGGTCGCCATTGGAGATCGACAGCGCCCGGCGCAGGTTTTGCTCCATCAGCCCGCCCAGGATAAAGCCCAGCAGTAACGGCGACAGTGGGAAGTCCAGTTTGCGCAGGATATACCCGAAGATACCGATGCCGACCATCAAGAACAGGTCGAAGGTGGTCGCGTGCACTGCGTACACCCCGATGCCGGTAATGATGGCGATAATGGGCACCAGCGCCCAGTTCGGCACCGACAGAATGCGGGTGAAGATCCGGATCATCGGGATGTTGAGGATCACCAGCATCACGTTAGCGATGAACAGGGACGCGATCAGGCCCCAGACGATGTCTGGCTGCTGCTCGAACAACAATGGCCCGGGCGTGATGTTGTACAGGCTCAAGGCACCGATCATTACCGCTGTTGTACCAGACCCCGGTACGCCCAAGGTCAGCATGGGCACCAGCGCGCCGCAGGCCGCAGCGCCAATTGCCGTTTCCGGCGCAGCCAAGCCACGCAGGTCACCCTGCCCAAACTTGCTGGTGGTCCCAGCCATGCGTTTTTCCGTCATATAAGCTACGGCACTGGCCAGGGTTGCACCGGCCCCGGGCAGAACGCCCATGACGAAGCCCAGCAGCCCACAGCGCATGTTGACCCACCACACGCTTACCGCTTCCTTGAGGTTGAACATCATCCGGCCAGTGGCTTGAGCGGCTACATGGCCATGGTGAGTCTTCTCCAGCAGCAGCAGAATCTCCGATACCGAGAACAGGCCAAGTACCAACACCACGAACTGAATACCATCAGCCAAGTGCACGCTGTCGCCCGTGAAGCGGTACACACCGCTGTTGGCGTCGATACCAATGGTGGACAGAAACAGCCCGATCAGCGCCGCCATAAAGGTCTTCAGCGGGCGGTTGCCCGCCATGCCGCCCAGGCACACGATGGCAAAGACCATCAGGGCGAAATACTCCGCTGGCCCGAAGGCTACGGCCCATTTAGCCAGGATAGGGGCAAACAGCACCATGCCACAGGTCGCGATAAAGGCGCCGATGAACGAACTCCAGGCCGACAACGACAACGCCACCCCCGCCAAGCCCTGACGGGCCAATGGATAGCCGTCCAGGGTGGTCATCACGGTGGAGGCTTCGCCTGGGATGTTCAGCAAAATCGAGCTGATCCGCCCGCCGTATTCGCAGCCCAGGTACACCGCCGCGCACAAGATCAGCGCCGATTCCGGCGGCAGGCCCAGCGCGAAGGCGATAGGAATCAACAGGGCCACGCCGTTGATAGGCCCCAGCCCCGGCAACAGGCCCACTACCGTACCGATCAACGTGCCGCACAGCGCGGTGGTCAGGTTGTAAGGGGTCATGGCAACGCCGAAGCCTTGCGCTAGGTAACCAAGAGTGTCCATGGGTCAGTTCTCCAATACGCTAAGCAAGCCCAAGGGCAGCGGGACGTCCATCACGCGGTCGAACAGCAGGTACAGGCCCACCGCCGCCAGAGGAATCACCACCAAGGTGGGTAGCCAGCGGCCGCCGTAGAGCCGTGCCATAGGGATGCCCACCACCAGGGCGCTAAGGATGAAGCCCAGCGGCTCGAACAAGCCGGCGAACAGCAGCAGTAGCACGACGCAGGCACCGATCTTCAGCAGGCTGTGACGGTCCAGCGCGGGCTCGTCCTCGGTGTGTACCACCAGCGCCGGGCGCGCGATCATGTACACCAAGGCGATGCTCATCAAGGCCAGCAGCAGTAAGGGGTAGGCCCTGGGCCCGACGGGTTCATAGGAAAAAGCAGCCTGATAAGGCCAGGCCATGACCGCCAGCGCCACGCACACCGCCAGCAGCGCCGCGGCAAATAGCCGTTGCAATGTTTTCATGTTTTGCCTCCGGCGCGCCCCCCGTTGCCGTGGGCGCAGGGGATCACTGGATTAGCCCGAACTCTTTGGCCAACACTTTGTAGTCGGCTACCTGTTTCTTCACGTAGGCGTCCAGTTCCGGGCCGGTCATGGCGAAGGGGAACAGCTCTCGTTGGTCGCGCAGCTTGGCGAACTCTTCGTTGGTCAGCAGCTTGTCGAAGGTGTTTTTCCACCAGGCGTAGTCTTCGTCGCTAACCTTGGGCCCCAGGTAGAAGCCGCGTACCACGGGCCACTGAATGTCGTAGCCCTGTTCCTTGGCGGTGGGGATATCTTTCATTTCTGGTTCATTCAGGCGCTCGGGGGCGAAGACAGCCAGAATGCGCATGTCACCGGCTTGAATGTGCGGCATGGAGTCGGAGATGTCCGTGCTGCCGACCTGAATATGGCCACCCAGCAAGGCCGTGGCGATCTCACCACCCCCTTCAAGGGCGACATAACGCAGTTCTCGCGGGTTAATCCCGGCGGCCTTGGCAATCAACGCGGTTTGCATCCAGTCCTGGCTGCCCACGGTGCCGCCTGAGCCGATCACCACGCTGCCTGGGTCTTTTTTCAGAGCTTGAACCAAGTCGTCGAGGGTTTTGTAGGGGGAGTCACTTTTCACCGCGATGGCGCCATAACTGGTACCTACCGCTGCCAGCCAGCGCACGGCGTTTTCGTCGAAGCGGCCGAACTTGCCCTGGGCCAGGTTAAGCAGCGAACCGCTGGACCATGCCACCAGAGTACCGCCATCTGCTGGCCGTTGGGCGACCACTGCGTTATAGGCCACCGCGCCAACGCCGCCGGGCATATAGGTCACGCGCATCGGCTTTTCCAGCAGCTTCTGGTTCAGCAGGGCGCTTTGCACCAATTTGCAAGTCAGGTCGAAGCCGCCGCCAGGGGAGGCCGGGGCGATGCATTCGGGGCGCTTGGGTTCATCGGCGAAGGAGGGGGCGGCCAGCGCCAAGCAAGTGACGGCCAGCGCGAGGGGGCGCAGTATCGCGTTCATGGTGACTCCACTGTTGTTGTTTTTGTTTGACAGGTCGGTGCCTGCCTCGTCCAAGCCTATGGGCCGAAGCTTTCGCCAGCCTTTCAGTCAATCAGCGCAGGGATTAAAACCGCGCTGATGCCATGCACATATCGCCAACGCAAGCTAGATCGTAGACACTGCGCAACCGCGGTGGCGCGAACAGGAGGGCCGATGCGCATTCTGCTGGTGGAAGATCATGTGCAGCTGTCACAAAGCATCGCTCAGGCATTGAAGGCCGCTGGGCTAACCGTGGACGTGCTCCATGACGGCGTGGCAGCGGACCTGGCCTTGGCCAGCGAAGATTACGCCATGGCCATTCTAGACGTTGGCCTGCCCCGGCTGGACGGGTTCGAGGTACTGGCTCGGCTTCGAGACCGTGGTCGTAACTTGCCAGTGCTGATGCTCACGGCCAGGGCCGATGTCAAAGACCGGGTGCATGGGCTAAACCTGGGGGCGGATGATTACCTGGCCAAACCGTTCGAGCTAACTGAGCTTGAGGCACGGGTTAAGGCACTGCTGCGTCGCACCCTGCTCGGTGGCGAGCGGCAACAGCGCTGCGGCCCTCTGGTTTACGACCTTGAAGCCCGGCGATTCAGCGTTGGCGACGTGCCCTTGGTGCTCACTTCGCGGGAACAGGCGGTGCTCCAGGCGCTGATTGCCCGGCCGGGGCGGGTGATGAGCAAGGAGCAACTGGCCGCCCAGGTATTCGGTCTGGATGAAGAAGCCAGCGCCGAGGCTATCGAGATCTATATTCATCGCCTGCGCAAGAAGCTGGACGGCCAAGGCGTGGCTATTGTGACTTTCCGTGGCTTGGGCTACCTGCTGGAGGGCCGTGATGCCTAAGCCAGCGAGCCTGCGCTGGCGGCTATTGGGCAACCTGGCCTCGCTGCTGGTGCTGTTGATGCTGGCCAGCGGCCTGAGTGCCTATTGGAATGGGCGCCAAGCCGCGGACATCGCTTATGACCGTACCCTGCTGGCTTCGGCGCGTACCATCGCCGCCGGGCTGTTCGAGCAAGACGGTAAGCTGAGCTTGGATGTGCCTTATGTGGCCTTGGACACGTTCGCCTACGACAGCGCTGGACGTATTTATTACCAGGTCAACGGCATTGATCAAAAACTGATTTCCGGCTACGAAAACCTGCCGGCCCCACCGCCGGGTACGCCGCGCACCGATACTTATCCCGCCCTGGCCAAGTTTTACGATGGCAGTTATCGCGGCCAGGACGTGCGCGTGGTAAGCCTGCTGACCGCGGTGAGCGAGCCGAGCATGAACGGCATGGCCGAGATCCGCGTGGCGGAAACCGACGAAGCTCGGGTCAGCATGGCGCGGGACCTGATGACCGACACCTTGCTGCGCCTGGGAATGCTCGGGGGCGGGGCTTTGTTGCTGGTATGGATTACCGTCAGCGGTGCGCTGCGCCCGTTGGAGCGGCTGCGCCGCGCGGTGGAGGAACGGCGCTCCGATGACCTGCGGCCGTTACCTCGTGAAGAAGTGCAGCATGAGCTGCTGCCGCTGGTGGAATCCATCGATCACTTCACCGAACGGCTGCGCGTGCAGTTCGAGCGCCAGAGCCAGTTTATCGCTGACGCTGCCCATGAACTGCGCACGCCACTGGCAGCGCTCAAGGCCCGGGCCGAGCTTGGGTTGCGTACCGCCGAAGCCGCAGAGCTGCGGATTGCGCTGGAAGACAACCGGCACGGCATCGACCGGTTGACCCACCTGGCCAACCAGTTGCTTTCACTGGCGCGCATCGAAAATGGCGCCCAGGCCATTGCCGAGGGTGGAGCGCACGCTGTGGACCTGTCGCAGGTGGCGCGGGAGCTGGGCATGGCCATGGCGCCCCTGGCCCACGCGTCTGGAGTTGCCCTGGCCTTGGAGGCCGATGAGCCCATGCAGGTGGTAGGTGAACTCACGTTGCTCAGCGAATTGCTCAGTAACCTGGTGGATAACGCCCTGGCCCATACGCCCGCCGGCGGCACGGTGGTGATCCGAGTATTGGCAACAGGCGTGCTGGAGGTAGAAGACAACGGTCCAGGCATTCCTGAAGTGGCGCGGGCACGGGTATTCGAGCGTTTCTATCGAGGCAGCCAGCAAGGCACAGGCTTGGGCTTGGCTATCGTTGGGGAAATCTGCCGTGCTCACCGGGCCAGTATCTCGCTGCACGACGGCGCCCAAGGCGGGCTCAAGGTGCGGGTGGCGTTCGATGCCAATGCCAGTGGCAGCGCTCCTGGCTAGGTATCACGCTAACATCGCCCGTGCTTCGTCCAGTTCGCGGCTGAGCAACGGCGGGTTAAGGTGGTCCATGCCCAGCCGTGCATAGGACGGCAACGTACTGATCACCGGGCGTTTGGTGATAGGCATATTGAGCAGTGAGGCCATCTGCACCACATCGGCGTAATCGGCGGTGGCTTGTTCACGCTGGTAATCCAGGTAGAACAGCGGCACGTCCGAGAGCACCTTGGGGAAGTCCCAGGCTTTGAGTATCCGCGCGCCCAGTACGGGGTGAATGTTCTCGATCACATGGTTCAGGCACACCGGGTCGCTGAGCAGGTTGTGCTCTTCGGCGTAGGTCAGAATCGGCAACACCCCGATCAGGTGAACCATGCCGGCAAGCGCGGCCTGGTCGGGCTTGAGGTGAGGCTGTCGGCGGCACAGTTCGTAACCAATGCCCGCCACCTGAATGCTAGTGGCCCAGGCGGCTCTTAGCTTGGTTTCAATGATGGGAAGGCGGGTGCTGAAAATCTGCTCGATCACCAGGCCAACAGCCAGGTTGCAGGTGTAATTGACGCCCAGCCGGGTGATCGCTGTGTGCAGGTTGGTCACTTCCATCTGGCTGCGCAGCAACGGACTATTCACCACCTTGATCAGCCGCGCGGTCAGCGCCGGGTCGCGCCCCACCACACGGCCTAGCTCGCGGATACTGACGTTACTGTCTTCGGCGACCTGGCGGATCTCGAAGGCAACCTCGGGTAAGGTCGGCAACAAGAGTTCGTCCCGGTCGATGGCGACCAGCAAATCGTCTTGAACCGCTTGCGCCAGCTCGGTCATAAGGCCTCTCGGGCTTTCAACGTAATGCGCGATTCGCAAGGCGCTACCTTGGTACAGCGCCAGGGCATGGGTGAATCCAGCACCTGGGTGTGCAACGACTAGCGCTGGATTTCGCGGTCGCGGTCAAGCGTATAGGGTAGATCAAGCAAGGTTAAGCGAGGGCCGTCAACGGCACCCAGGTTAACCTCGCCGCGTTCCACGGCATCTCCCTGTAGCACCGCCAGCAATTCAAAGCCTGCTTCGGCTGGCGCTGCCATTACCACTTCGCCCACCGCTGTGGCATGGACTGGGGCGAACAGTGGAGTGCCAGGCGCGGGCAGTTCACCCTCCGCCAGGGCCAGCCGATACAACCGCCGCTTGAGCTTGCCCAGGTACTGCATGCGGGCGACGATTTCCTGACCGGTATAGCAGCCTTTTTTGAAACTTACGCCGCCCACCGCCTGCAGGTTGATCATCTGCGGAATGAACAGCTCGCGAGTAGGCCCGAAGACCTGGCCCAGGCCCGCCCGAACCTGCCCCAGCAACCATGCCTGTACGCTGGCCTGGGCCATGGCCGTAGCGAGCCGGGCCTGGAACGCCTCTGCCTGTTCGGCCCCAACCCATGCCTCGGCGCGTTGTGGGGAAACCCGAATGAACAGCGCGCCATCTAGGTTGGCCACGGCATTGGCCTCGGCGGGCAGCTCGATCCCTAGTTCAGTCAGGAAGCCTTCGCCCTGCACAATGCCGAAGCGCACCCAGTGGCTGGTGTCGTGGGTCAAGGTAGCCTTGGAAAACACCGCGTATTTTTTGAGGTCGGCCAGTTGCGCATCCAGCAACTCCGCGGCCATCGCCAAGAGGTAGCCATCCTGGTGCCGCACGATGCGAAAACTCGATTGCATACGCCCCTTGGGCGTACAACGCGCGCCAAGGCTGCTGGCATTTGGGCCAAGGTAGTTAAGGTTGCAGGTCAGCTGGCCTTGCAGAAATTTGCTGGCATCCGAGCCGCGAACCGCGAGCACGCCCTCATGGTCGAGAACGCAAAAAAAGGCAGAGTCGGACATGGGTCACTTTGCTGAGCGAGAAGGGGTTCATCATAGTGCGCTCAGCGAAAAATAAACAGGCACGGCATATTCGCTCACAGTGCGCGGGTGTCGACGCCCGTGCTGGGCTGTATACTGGCGGCCTTTTCGAGGAGGGGCCCATGGTCACGGATATTGAACTCAACCGCCTGTACTGGCACAGCCGCCGCGGCATGCTGGAGCTGGACGTGCTGCTGGTACCCTTCGTCAAAGAAGTGTATCCCAACCTCGACGAAACCGACCGTGCGGCCTATGTACGTTTGCTGACCTGCGAAGACCAGGACATGTTTGGCTGGTTCATGGAGCGCAACGAGTCGCCAGATCCTGAACTGCAGCGCATGGTGCGCATGATCCTGGACCGTGTACAGCCGAAATAACCGCTTCGAATGCCGCTGGCAGCCTTCGAAGGCGCTATTTATAGGCTATTGCGCGGCGCAACTGCTCGCTCAGTGCTCGGCGCTTACCTTGGCCTTGCCCTTTCCAGCGGTATTCGCATTGTCGCTGGCTTGCCTTGCACATGGTGCCTGGGTGCTGCCGCGGCATGTGCTTCTTGGCTCGGCGCATTCAATCACCGGCCTGCAGCGTAGCCCTCGAGGCTGGGCGGTGTTCAGCCGTGCCAAGGGTTGGCAGCCTGTTCAATTACGCCATGACAGCCTGGCCCTGCCGCTGATGGTAGTGCTGCGTTATCGTGTGGCTGGGCAGCGCTGGTCGCGATCGGTGTGTATTCCCGCCGACGCGCTGCCCACCGATACCCATCGCCGCCTGCGTTTACGGTTGCGGTTTAGCCGCGATCGGTTTAAGCCGCCTGCGGGTGATGCGCTTTAGATACCGCTTAAGCGCGATTGTTGTAGGCGTGAGCGAAGCTGGCGAAAGCTGCACCGCGAGGGTGGCTGTCAAGCGTCATACACCCCTGTTTGCTGCGCGACAGCGCGGCGCCTTGGCAGCGGGACGGCTCCTACAGGCGTTAGTCGGTAACCGGTATCAGCCTGCCGGCGCCAGAATGGTGTCGATGGCCTCCTCCAGCAACCCTGGGTAATCCAGGGTGTAATGCAATCCGCGAGACTCCTTCCGTAGCAACGCGCAGCGGATCATCAGGTCCGCTACCTGGGCCAGGTTGCGCAGCTCGATCAGGTCCCGGCTTACTTTGTAGTTGCTGTAGAACTCATCGATTTCGCTGAGCAGCAAGCGCACTCGATGCTGTGCCCGCTGCAGGCGTTTGCTGGTGCGCACAATGCCCACGTAGTCCCACATAAAGCGCCGCAGCTCGTCCCAGTTGTGGGCAATGACGACGTCTTCGTCCGAGTCGGTCACCTGGCTGGCGTCCCAGGCCGGTAGCGCTTGTGGCGTAGGTACTTGCTCCAGCTGGGATCGGATATGGTCCGCCGCCGATCGCCCATAGACGAAACATTCGAGTAGCGAATTACTGGCCATGCGGTTCGCCCCGTGCAGGCCGGTGAAGGTGGTTTCGCCAATGGCGTAGAGGCCAGGTACGTCGGTGCGCCCCGCATTGTCGATCATCACCCCGCCGCAGGTGTAATGGGCCGCGGGCACCACGGGAATGGCCTCTTTGGTGATGTCAATGCCAAAGGCCAGGCAGCGCTCGTACACCGTAGGGAAGTGCGCGCGTACGAAATCTTCGGATTTGTGGCTGATGTCCAAGTAAACGCAATCCGCACCCAAGCGCTTCATCTCATGGTCGATGGCGCGGGCCACGATATCCCGTGGGGCGAGTTCGGCCCGCGGGTCGAAGCGTGGCATGAAACGCTCGCCGTTGGGCAGCCTTAGTACCGCGCCCTCGCCACGCAGGGCTTCGGTGACCAGAAAGCTTTTGGCCTGAGGGTGATAGAGGCAGGTGGGGTGAAACTGATTGAATTCCAGGTTGGCTACCCGGCAGCCGGCCCGCCAGGCCATGGCGATGCCGTCGCCGCAGGCGCCGTCGGGGTTGCTGGTATAGAGGTACACCTTGGCGGCGCCGCCCGTGGCCAGCACGGTGAAACGCGCACCGAAGGTGTCCACTTCGCCCGTTTTACGGTCTAGCACATAGGCCCCGAGGCAGCGCTCGCCGTCGCGCCCCAGGCGCCGCTCGGTGATCAGATCTACCGCGACGCGCTGCTCCAGCAGTTCGATGTTTGATCGCAAGCGCGCTTGGCTCAGCAGCGTATTGAAGATGGCAGCGCCGGTGGCATCCGCGGCATGAATGATACGTCGATGGCTATGGCCGCCTTCGCGCGTCAGATGAAACTCGAACTGGCTTGGGTCGGCCAGGGCAGTATCGTCCCGGGTAAAGGGTACGCCCTGGTCGATCAGCCACTGGATGGCTTCACGGCTGTGCTCCACGGTAAAGCGCACGGCGGCCTCGTCACACAGCCCACCTCCGGCCACCAAGGTATCGCGCACGTGGGAGTCCACCGTGTCGGCATCATCGAGTACCGCCGCTACGCCGCCCTGGGCCCAGTAGGTGGAGCCATTGGAGAGCGGCCCCTTGCTGAGGACCGCGATGCGTAAGTGCGAGGGTAGATTCAGCGCCAGGCTCAAGCCGGCGGCGCCGCTGCCAATAACCAGAACGTCATGTTGCAGGTGCTGACTCATGTCTCTCCGGCGGCTCAGGCAACCGCGTGTGGCTCAAGGCAGTAGGCAAGGGCGGGCACCGGCTTCTTAAGCAGGTGCCTGCAGTTACCGGGCGCCGTTAATGAGCGCCTACAGCCGCCTGGCGGCTGCAGGGCAAAATGGAATCGTCCAATACAGCGGACGGTCGCCATTTATACCAGCGAGCGTTAATAGGGGCTACGGTATTGTCCCTTAATCGCGAACAGTGCTGGACGTCACAACGCCCTTTGTAGGAAATTGGCTATCCGGTACCGGGAACTTTCCTAAATGGGGCACAATCCATAGGTGGTTACCAAAAAAACGGCGCAACGAAGCGGACGCTTTAGGCGGCAAGCTTTTGTTAGCAGCTGGACATCCGGATTGTTGACACAGCAGGGCGGTACCTGGTGTGTTTTTTCCTGTACCCGCTTTTACGGGTGGGAAACTTGCGTAGAGGGGAGAACTTTTGCACAAAGCCCGAGTCTATGGTTGCAAGCCTGAACGATGGCTCTTGCAGCGCTCCTTGGGGCACAACGAGGAGTGTTCATGCTAACCCAGGAAGAAGATCAGCAACTGGTTGAACGCGTTCAGAAGGGTGACCGTCGTGCGTTCGACCTGCTGGTGCTGAAGTATCAGCACAAGATTCTCGGTTTGATCGTGCGTTTCGTCCACGACACCCATGAAGCACAGGATGTTGCCCAAGAAGCCTTTATCAAGGCGTATCGGGCATTGGGAAACTTCCGCGGTGACAGCGCCTTTTATACCTGGCTGTACCGTATCGCCATCAACACGGCGAAGAATTACCTGGTGTCCCGGGGACGACGGCCACCAGACAGCGACGTTAGCTCCGAGGACGCTGAGTTCTACGATGGCGACCATGGCCTGAAGGACCTCGAATCCCCAGAGCGGTCGCTGTTGCGAGATGAAATTGAGGGCACTGTTCACCGTACGATCCAGCAATTGCCTGAAGATCTGCGCACCGCTCTGACGTTGCGTGAGTTCGATGGCTTGAGCTACGAAGACATTGCCAGCGTCATGCAATGCCCGGTGGGTACCGTAAGGTCGCGTATATTCCGCGCCCGCGAAGCCATAGACAAAGCCCTGCAGCCACTGCTGCAGGAAACCTGAGACAGCGGCGACAGCCAAGAGAGGAACCGCAATGAGTCGTGAAGCCCTGCAGGAATCGCTGTCCGCGGTGATGGATAACGAAGCGGACGAATTGGAATTACGTCGCGTGCTTAGCGCTGTTGAAAGCAGCGAAGCACGTGCTACTTGGGCGCGCTACCAGATCGCCCGCGCAGCCATGCACAAAGAATTGCTCGAGCCTCGTTTGGATCTGGCCGCCGCGGTATCGGTTGCCTTGGCTGATGAAACCGCGCCGGTTCGCGCTGTTGCTCGGTCATGGCGTAGCCTGGGCCGTTTGGCTGTCGCCGCTTCGGTGACCGTGGCCGTGCTGGCGGGCGTGCGTTTGTACAACCAGAATGAACTCAGTGGAAATGAGTTGGCTCAGCAGGCGCCACAGCCAGTGCTGACGGCTCCTCAAGCCCAAGGCCCGGCCGTGTTGGCAGGCTACACTGAAAGTAACGATGTGCAGGCGCCAGCTGCCAAGAACCAGGCCGGTTGGCAGGATGATCAGATTCTGCGTCAGCAGCCTCAGGAGTCCGCCAACAAGGGCGCACACTCCAGCATGGAAAACCGCTAAGGCGAAACATGCACTTGCCCTGTCCGCCGCACGCTAGTGCGGCGGTAGGCGTTCCCTCCCAGTGTTGGCGGCCGCTAACACCTCGTGTAGGCCCGATCAAATCGATCAAAGGGTTCTCGCAACCTCTATTGAAATCTACCGCTCATGCCCCTATACCCTGGCCTGGCCACTCTGGTAGCAGGCTAGTTCGTGCCTGCCCGCAAAACGCCTTCGAGGCAAAACGTGATCAGGCTGTAGTGAATTCAGGTTCATGTTTCAATCTGCAACATGAAAAATGGGCCCGGATTGTTGCAAAGCCCATCGGTTTTTCTTATAGGTCTTTGCCACCAAGGGCACATCCTTTAACACTGTGCTGTTCGTCAGTCATTGGCCTTTTGCCGATGCCTGGCCTTAACTGAAGCCAAGGTTACCCCTTCGCTTAACCATGCTCGCAATGTACGGGAGCCGTATGTCGATACCACGCTTGAAATCCTGCCTCTCGCTGTTCGCGGCGGTGCTGATGCTAGGGCAGGTCGTTACTGCCCAGGCTGAGGCCTTGCCAGACTTCACCACCCTGGTGGAGCAAGCCTCGCCAGCGGTAGTGAACATCAGTACCACGCAAAAGCTGCCGGATCGCGGTGTGGCCAATAGCCAAATGCCGGATCTGCAAGGCTTGCCCCCGATGTTCAGGGAGTTTTTCGAGCGCAACATGCCTCGCAATAATCCGCGGGCCCCCCGAGGGGATCGTCAGCGCGAGGCTCAGTCCCTTGGCTCCGGCTTCATCATTTCGCCAGATGGCTATGTGATGACCAACAACCATGTGATCGCCGATGCCGATGAAATCATCGTGCGCCTGTCTGATCGCAGCGAGCTCAAAGCCAAGCTGGTGGGTACCGATACCCGTACCGACGTAGCCTTGCTGAAAATCGACGGCAAGGACCTGCCCACGGTGAAGCTGGGCGACTCCGATAAGCTCAAGGTAGGGGAGTGGGTGCTGGCCATCGGTTCGCCGTTTGGCTTCGACCATTCGGTCACTAAAGGCATCGTCAGTGCCAAGGGCCGCACGCTGCCCAATGACTCCTACGTACCCTTTATCCAAACCGATGTGGCCATCAACCCAGGCAATTCCGGTGGCCCGCTGTTCAACATGAGCGGTGAAGTAGTAGGGATCAACTCTCAGATATTCACTCGCTCCGGTGGCTTCATGGGCCTGTCGTTCGCCATCCCGATCGACGTTGCCCTGGACGTTTCCAACCAGTTGAAGAAAGACGGGAAGGTCAGCCGTGGGTGGTTGGGCGTGGTCATCCAGGAAGTGAACAAAGACCTGGCTGAATCCTTTGGCCTGGACAAGCCCGCCGGTGCCTTGGTGGCACAGGTGATGCAAGATGGCCCCGCGGCCAAGGGCGGGCTGCAAGTGGGCGACGTAATCCTCACCATGAATGGCCAGCCTATCATCATGTCGGCTGACCTGCCCCACCTGGTGGGCGGGCTGAAAGCAGGGGCCAAGGCTAGCCTGGAAATCATTCGTGACGGCAAGCGTCGTACACTGGACCTTACCGTAGGCGCATTGCCAGAAGACGACGACGCCGAGGCTGTGGCGGGCGCGGACGGCCAACCCGAGCGCAGTAGCAACCGCCTGGGTGTTGCCGTGGCAGACCTGACCGATGAGCAGAAAAAAGCCGCGGACCTCAAGGGCGGCGTGCTGATCAAGGACGTACAGGATGGCCCCGCTGCCCTGATCGGGCTGCAACCAGGTGATGTGATCACGCACTTGAACAACCAGGCCATTACATCGGCCAAGCAGTTCACCGACGTGGCCAAGGCCCTGCCGAAAAACCGTTCGGTGTCGATGCGCGTGCTGCGCCAAGGCCGCGCCAGTTTCATCACCTTCAAGTTGGCTGAGTAACTCGCCCCGTAGCAGCCAGCTGGCGTAGGCTTAACCGCGACCGGCTTCCCTCCAGGGATCGCCGGTCGCATCCTATAGTGGGCCTATCAAGCGCGGCTGGGGACGTCGGTTCCAGCAACGAACTTGCCTCAAGCCCTACGGCATCAGGTACAATGCCCGGCTATTTTTGTCGGGCGCCCGCCCGAGGCCTTTTTGAGTGTTGATCCGTGAGTGATTTGAGTCATATCCGCAATTTCTCCATCATCGCCCACATCGACCACGGCAAGTCGACCCTGGCCGATCGGTTCATCCAGATGTGCGGCGGCCTGGCCGACCGTGAAATGGAAGCCCAAGTACTGGACTCCATGGACCTGGAACGCGAACGCGGCATCACCATCAAGGCCCATAGCGTTACCCTCTATTACAAAGCCAAAGACGGCAAAACCTACCAGCTGAACTTCATCGATACGCCCGGGCACGTGGACTTCACCTATGAAGTCAGCCGCTCGCTGGCCGCGTGTGAGGGCGCGCTTCTGGTAGTGGACGCCGGCCAAGGGGTAGAGGCGCAGTCGGTCGCCAACTGCTATACCGCCATCGAGCAGGGCCTGGAAGTAATGCCCGTGTTGAACAAGATGGACCTTCCCCAGGCCGACCCGGACCGGGTGAAGGACGAAATCGAGAAAATCATCGGCATTGACGCCATGGACGCGGTGGCCTGTAGCGCCAAGAGCGGCATGGGCGTGGATGAAGTGCTCGAGCGCCTGGTGCAGACCATCCCCGCGCCCCAGGGTGAAATCGATGCGCCGCTCCAGGCACTGATCATCGATTCCTGGTTCGACAACTACCTGGGCGTTGTGTCGCTCGTTCGAGTGCGCCAGGGCCGGGTAAAGAAGGGCGACAAGATTCTGGTCAAATCCACGGGCAAAACCCACCTGGTGGACAGCGTGGGTGTCTTCACGCCCAAGCACACCCCAACCGTGGACCTCAAGGCCGGCGAGGTGGGCTTTATCATCGGCAGCATCAAAGACATTCACGGCGCCCCGGTGGGGGATACCCTTACGCTGTCCACCACGCCGGACGTCGAAGTACTGCCAGGCTTCAAACGCATCCAGCCCCAAGTGTACGCAGGGCTGTTTCCTACCAGTTCGGAAGACTTCGAAGATTTCCGTGAGGCGCTGCAAAAGCTGACCCTGAACGACTCATCGTTGCAGTATCAGCCAGAAAGCTCCGACGCGCTGGGGTTCGGCTTCCGCTGTGGCTTCCTGGGCATGTTGCACATGGAAATCATCCAGGAGCGCCTGGAGCGCGAGTATGACCTGGACCTGATCACCACAGCGCCCAGCGTGATCTACGAAGTGCAGATGAAAACCGGCGAAACCTTGTACGTGGATAACCCGTCCAAGTTGCCGGATGTGTCCTCGGTGGAAGACTTCCGCGAGCCGATCGTCGAAGCCACTATCCTGGTTCCCCAGGAACACTTGGGCAATGTGATTACCCTGTGCATCGAAAAGCGTGGGGTGCAGCGTGACATGCAGTTCCTGGGTACCCAGGTGCAAGTGCGCTATGACTTGCCCATGAACGAAGTAGTCCTGGACTTCTTCGACCGCCTCAAATCCACCAGCCGCGGCTATGCCTCGCTGGACTACCATTTCGATCGTTACCAGTCCGCGAACCTGGTAAAGCTCGACGTGTTGATCAATGGCGACAAGGTCGACGCCTTGGCCTTGATCGTTCACCGCGACAATGCCCACTACAAGGGCCGCGCGCTGACCGAAAAAATGAAGGAGCTGATTCCTCGACAGATGTTCGATGTAGCGATCCAGGCAGCCATTGGCGGCCAGATCATTGCCCGGACCACGGTCAAGGCGCTCAGGAAAAACGTTCTGGCCAAATGCTACGGTGGTGACGTAAGCCGTAAGCGTAAGCTGCTTGAAAAGCAGAAAGCCGGTAAAAAACGTATGAAACAGGTCGGCAATGTGGAAATCCCACAAGAAGCCTTCCTCGCCGTGCTCAGGTTGGAATGATCAGGTCCTATGTCTCTTAATTTCCCGCTGTTGTTGGTTATCCTCGTGGCCGTGTGTGGCCTGCTGGGTTTACTTGACCTGCTGTATTACGCCCCACGGCGGCGTGCGGCCATCGCCCATTACCAGGGCAGCGTGGCCCAGCCCGAGCCCGCGGTACTGGACCAGCTAAACAAAGAACCGCTGCTGGTGGAGTACGGCAAGTCGTTCTTCCCAGTGCTGTTCATCGTGCTGGTGCTGCGTTCGTTTTTGGTTGAGCCCTTCCAGATCCCTTCAGGGTCGATGAAGCCAACCCTGGAGGTAGGCGACTTCATCCTGGTGAACAAGTTTTCCTACGGCATTCGCTTACCGGTATTGGATACCAAGGTGATCAAGGTAGGGGACCCTCAACGGGGCGACGTGATGGTGTTCCGTTACCCTAGCGACCCTTCGGTGAATTACATCAAGCGCGTTATCGGTTTGCCGGGTGACAGCATCCGCTATACCTCCGATAAGCACCTTTATGTGAACGGTGCCTTGGTGGAAGAGCAGATGGTAGGCACCACCTTCGATCCGCACTTGGGCGAAGTGGGCGTTTACAAAGAGCACATTGGCGAGGCGGAACACCTCATTCACCAGCAGATGGCGACTTACCGCATGTTGCCGGGTGGCCAGTGGACCGTGCCCGATGGGCACTACTTCATGATGGGCGACAACCGGGACAACTCCAACGATAGTCGTTACTGGGATGACCCCAATATTCCCAAGGACCTCTTGGGCATGGTTCCTGACCACAATATCGTTGGCAAGGCGTTCGCGGTGTGGATGAGCTGGCCAGAACCTAAAACGCGCCACCTGCCTACGCTAAACCGGGTAGGGCTGATCAAGTAAAGCGAGTGCCTAGGTTCCTACCTGGGCGCACGTGCTGAAGGTTTTCGGCAAGAATCAGGCGAGGGCTAGCATGAAAGCAATGAGTTCCCAGCGCGGTGCTTCCCTGATTGGCGGGCTTATTCTGCTGGTCGCCATCGGCTTGCTAGGCATTGCAGGTATGCGCATGGTGCCGCACTACATGGATTTCTGGGCCGTGAAAAAGGCCATGGACAAAGCATCCAGCGACCCTTCCACCAAGGTAGAGGGGAGCGATGAATATTTTGATTACGTCAACCGCAGTCTGCAGGTCAATAACATCCGGGATCTGGATTTGAAAAACGCGTTGAAGATAACCGAGCAATCCGGTGGCTTGCTCGCCCACCTGGCCTATGAAAAGCGTGAGCATTTCGTAGGTAACATCGACCTGGTGGTGAGTTTCGATCACCAAAGCAGCGTGCGCCAGCCGTGAGCCAGTCGCCCCTGAACCGCCTGGAGCGCCAGCTCGGCTATACCTTCAAGAACAAGGACCTGATGCTGTTGGCGCTCACGCACCGCAGCTTCGCCGGGCGCAACAACGAGCGCCTGGAATTCCTCGGCGATGCCATCCTCAACTTCGTGGCCGGTGAAGCGCTTTACGATCGCTTTCCTCAGGCACGGGAAGGCCAGCTGTCACGCCTGCGCGCGCGCCTGGTCAAGGGTGAAACCCTGGCGCTGCTGGCGCGCGGGTTCGACCTGGGCGAGTACCTGCGCCTGGGTTCGGGTGAACTCAAGAGCGGTGGTTTTCGTCGGGAGTCCATTCTGGCAGATGCCCTGGAAGCCCTGATCGGCGCTATCTACCTGGACGCGGACATGGACACCGCGCGTGAGCGGGTGCTGGCCTGGCTGGCTGGGGAGTTCGAAACCCTGACACTGGTGGACACCAACAAAGACCCGAAAACCCGACTGCAAGAGTTCCTGCAGTCCCGTGCCTGTGAATTGCCCCGTTATGAGGTGGTAGATATTCAGGGTGAACCGCATTGCCGCACGTTCTTCGTCGAATGCGAAGTGGCTTTGCTCAATGAAAAAAGCCGAGGCCAGGGCGTGAGCCGGCGCATCGCCGAGCAGGTCGCTGCCGCGGCTGCCCTGATCGCCCTGGGCGTGGAGAATGGCAATGACTGATACACCGACAACCCGTTGCGGCTATGTGGCCATCGTTGGCCGGCCCAATGTCGGCAAGTCCACGCTGATCAATCACATTCTGGGGCAAAAGCTGGCGATTACCTCTCGCAAGCCGCAAACCACCCGCCACACCATGCTTGGCATCAAAACCGAAGGCGCGGTGCAGGCGGTGTATGTGGACACGCCCGGCATGCACAAGGACAACGACAAGGCCCTCAACCGCTACATGAACAAGACCGCCTCGGCCGCCCTTAAAGACGTGGACGTGGTGATCTTCGTAGTAGACCGTACCCGCTGGACCGACGAGGATCAGATGGTGCTGGAGCGGGTGCAGTACGTTGAAGGCCCGGTGATCCTCGCGATCAACAAGACCGATCGGCTTGAGGACAAAGCCGCGCTGATCCCTCACCTGGAGTGGCTGCAACAACAGTTGCCCAAGGCTGAAGTGGTGCCCATTTCCGCGCAGCAGGGGCACAACCTGGATACGCTGGAATCCTTGATCGGCAACTATTTGCCCGAGAATGAGCACTTCTTCCCGGAAGACCAGATCACCGATCGCAGCAGCCGCTTCTTGGCCGCCGAACTGGTGCGGGAAAAGATCATGCGTCAGCTCGGTGCAGAGTTGCCTTACCAGATCACCGTGGAAATCGAAGAATTCAAGCAGCAGGGTGCCACGCTGCACATCCATGCATTGATTCTGGTTGAGCGCGACGGCCAGAAGAAAATCATCATCGGTGACAAGGGTGAGCGTATCAAACGCATCGGCATGGAGGCGCGCAAGGACATGGAGCAGATGTTCGACGCCAAGGTAATGCTGAACCTATGGGTCAAGGTGAAGGGCGGCTGGTCGGATGACGAACGCGCGCTACGCTCCCTAGGCTATGGCGACGTTTAAGCGGCACGCCCGCAAAGGCCGCCCATGAGTGGCACGCAACCGCAGTCGCAGCCGGCCTATGTGCTGCACACCCGGCCCTATCGAGAAACCAGCGCGCTGGTGGATTTCTTTACCCCCGCTGGGCGGGTCAGCGGGGTACTGCGAGGGGCTAGGGGCAAGGCTGGCAGTTCAGCCCGGCCCTTCGTACCCTTGACGGTAGAGTTTCGCGGCAAGAGCGAGCTGCGTACGGTGGTCCGACTGGAGCCCTCGGGCGCCAGCCCTTGGTTGATGGGGGAGGCCCTGTTCAGTGGCCTTTACCTGAACGAGCTGCTAGTACGCCTGTTGCCCTTCCAAGATGCCCACCCCGCGCTTTACGAGCACTACAGCCTTACCTTGCAAGCCCTTGCCTTGGGGCGGCCTTTGGAACCGCTGCTGCGGGCTTTTGAGTGGCGCCTGCTAGACGAGTTGGGCTATGCCTTTGCCTTGGACCAAGACAGCAACGCTGAGCCGGTGGCCGCCGATGGCCTGTACCGGCTTAGCGCAGACGAAGGCCTGGAGCGCGTTGAGGGCTTCGCGCCAGGGCTTTTCCATGGGGCCGACTTGCTGGCCATGGCCGCTACCCAATGGGAGGCCCCGGGTGCCTTGCTGGCGGCTAAACGGCTGATGCGCCAGGCCCTGGCCGCGCACTTGGGCGGTAAGCCGCTGATGAGCCGCGAGTTATTCCGTAGGCCCTGATACCCAATTGCCACGGTGGCACCTGTGGCCTGAACACTGTTCGCCAGCTCTGCTGGCTCCTACAGGCCTACACACACCTGCCTGTGCCACGTATCCTGTGCGTCATTGACTACCAGGAGACTTTCTGTGACCACGAGTAACCGTATCCAGCTGGGCGTGAACATCGATCACGTGGCAACCTTGCGCCAAGCCCGTGGCACGCGCTACCCCGATCCGGTCAAAGCCGCCCTGGACGCCGAGCAGGCCGGGGCGGATGGTATTACCGTGCATCTGCGCGAAGACCGCCGTCATATCCAGGAGCGGGACGTGCTATTGCTCAAGCAGGTCATGCAAACTCGCATGAATTTCGAAATGGGTGTTACCGAGGCCATGCTAACGTTCGCTGAACAGCTTCGTCCCGAACACGTATGCCTAGTACCGGAAACCCGTCAGGAACTTACCACCGAGGGCGGTTTGGACGTTGCGGGTCAGGAATCACGCATTACTGCAGCGGTTAAGCGCCTGAGCGCGGTAGGTAGCGAGGTGTCATTGTTTATCGATGCCGACCCCGCGCAGATCGGAGCCTCCGCTCGAGTGGGCGCGCCAGCGATTGAACTGCACACAGGCCGTTATGCCGATGCCCATACCCCCGAAGAGGCGGCTGCCGAATTACAGCGTATCACCGAGGGTGTGGCACTGGGCCTGCGCTTGGGGCTGGTAGTAAATGCAGGGCACGGATTGCATTACCACAATGTAGAGCCCATTGCCGCCATTGCGGGAATCAACGAACTGAATATCGGCCATGCCCTGGTTGCCCACGCGTTATTCGTAGGCTTCCCGGCCGCGGTGGCGGAAATGAAAGCACTGATCATTGCCGCCGCCGACCGCGCCCGGGGTTGACCCAGGCGCTGGCTGTCACTCAGGCGCGTAAGGCTGGCGACGTTTATGGGCAGTTTTATCGAAGGTACGCACGATAATTTCGTAAGCGGCTTCGTTAACCGCTTTGCCTTGCAAGAATGCATCGATCTGCGCGTAGCTTACCCCGTGGGCGTCTTCATCCGGCTTGCCTGGGGTAAGTTCTTCCAGGTCCGCCGTAGGTACTTTCGAGTACAGCTTCTCAGCCGCGCCCAGGTATTTGGCGATTTCACGGACTTGGCCTTTGACCAGGCCTTCCAGCGGGGTAAGGTCGCAGGCACCATCACCGAATTTGGTGAAGAATCCCATTACCGCCTCAGCGGCATGGTCGGTGCCGATTACCAACGCGTTGTTGGCGTTAGCGATGGCGTATTGGGCAACCATGCGCATACGTGCCTTGGTGTTGCCCCGCACGAAGTCCCGGCGTTCCTTGGTCAGGCCCGTAGCGCTGGGTAGCACATCCAATTGGCTATCCAAGCCCTGGACCGCGTCGGCGATGTTCACCGTCACTTCTTGATCGGCATTAACAAATGTCATCGCAGCCGCTGCGTCGTCTTCATCAAGCTGATTGCCATAGGGCAAGCGCACGGCGATGAATGTATAGGTCGAGTCTTTGGTTTCTTCGCGTAGCTCTTCCACGGCCAATTGAGCCAAGCGGCCGGCAGTGCTGGAATCCACCCCCCCACTAATGCCCAATACCAAGGCCTTAAGCCCGGCATTGCGTAGGGTTTGCTTGATGAACGCCTTGCGCCGCTCAACCTCGGCAACCAACGCGGCTTCATCAGCAAAGGGCGGGATAACGTTCAGCGAGGCGGCGATTTCGGCCTGGCGGTTACTCATGGGTTCGACCTCCTGTAGAGCCAGCCGTGCTGGCGATCAATAGTACGACACCAGCGAAGCTTACCTTGATCCACTGAGGTTGGCTGGGAGACGAGCAGCACTCGCTGCGGCGTTACCTAGCAGTTTGTCAGGTAGGCAGGGTGCCGGCTTGGGCCTAACCTGAAGCGGCCCTAATTAATGGAGTATGTACGATGACGCTTAAGCTCAGCAGTACCGATAAAAACCTTCAGGCACTACTGGAGGAGATTTGGAAAGATAACCACGTGAACGCTGCGGAGAATTTGAAATTGCGCAAGCAAAGCGATGCCGTTGCGGATGCGTTCAAAGATTCTCCTGCTGTAGTTAAACAGTTGGGGCATGTCCAGATGCTCGTGGACTTGTTGGCCGACAAGCTTAAAGATCTATCCGTGGCGGTCTATCAGCAGAACATCCGCAGTAAAAAGGCAGAAGGAGATGCGTCGCGTCATGAAAGCAGTGACCTACAAATGCAGGCGCTTCGTGATACCGCTGCCAGCGGTGATACGGATCGACTAATCGCCGCCGATGATCACGAAAAACACGCTTTGATGGAACAACGCGAAACGCTGATCCGGGCCGTCGAGTATCAAATTGCGTACATGGTTGTCGCTGCCGAGTCGACGGTTGGGAGGCTGCAAATTTGAAGATATTCTTTTGAATATCTGCAAGCCCAACGCTTGGAGAGTCGAACACGACATTCACTTTAAACGGTTGTAGTTGCCGGAGAATCGCTGCAGCGGGTACCACTGGCTTGACTAACCGGCCTTGCGGGCTGTAATCACCGCGCGCATGGGCGCGGGCAGGCCTTCAACGGTTTTACTGTGGTCTTCCGGGTCGAGGAAGTGCTCCAAGGACTGGTAACGCATCCACTCGGTGCTGCGCTGTTCGTCTGGGGTGGTGTAGCTCACGTCCACGCATTTTACGTCGGTAAAGCCCGCGCGACGTACCCATAGCTCCAGGGCGGCCACTGATGGGAGGAACCATACGTTACGCATTTGCGCGTAACGGTCCTCAGGTACCAGCACCTGTTGCTCGTCGCCTCGCACCACCAGGGTTTCCAGCACCAATTCGCCGCCCTTGACCAGGCAGTCCTTGAGCGCGAACAGATGGTCGATGGGGGAGCGTCGGTGGTACAACACCCCCATGGAGAAGACCGTGTCGAAGCCTTGCAGGTTAGGCGGCAGGTCTTCCAGTGCCAGCGGCAGATGCCAGGCGGGCAGGTCGGGTAGGTAGTGGCGCAGCGCCTGGAACTGGCAAAAGAACAGCCAGCTGGGGTCTATGCCGATCACGCTGTGCGCCCCAGCACCGAGCATGCGCCACTGGTAATAGCCATTACCGCAGCCCACATCCAATACGCGCTTGCCTTGTAAATCCAGGTGGGGCGCGACGCGGGCCCATTTCCAATCCGAACGCCATTCGGTGTCTACGTGCACACCAAACAGGTGGAACGGCCCTTTGCGCCAGGGCGACAGGCCCATCAGGGCTTCACGCAGGCGCTGGTAGGCACTGTTATCACAGCCTCCGGCGAGGGTCACGCTGCTGGCCAGGTCTATCGTACTGGGGGTCAACGCAGGCAAGGCCGCCAGGGCCGCTTGCCAACGCTGCAGGTCGCCATGGCCCTTTTCCAGGCGCTGGTTCAGGTCGGCCTGCAGGCCATTGGCCCAGGCTGCCAAGGGCGAGCCCACCAAGTGTTGGACGAGAGGCGTAAGGTCGATCATGGCAGCGCGATCATCGAAGCGAAATTAAGGCACTGGAACCAGGGCACCACCTTGCTGAAGCCTGCGGCCAACAACCGCGCTTGGTGGGCTTCGAAGCTGTCGGGTTTCATCACGTGTTCGATGGCACTGCGCTTCTGGGCGATTTCCAAATCGCTGTAACCGTTGGCTCGTTTGAAATCAACATGCAGCTCGGTGAGCAGCGCATGGGCCTCGGCGTCTTCGAAGCGAAGCTTTTCAGAGAGCAGCAGCGCGCCGCCGGGCACCAATGCTTGGCGGATGCGCGTTAGCAGGGCCAGCCGGTGCTCGGGGGCAATGAACTGTAAGGTGAAGTTCAAGGCCACCACCGAAGCAGGCTCGAATTCAAAGCCCAGGATGTCTGCTTCCAAGACCTGCACTGGTAGCAACGCTTGAAACATCGAATCCTGCCCTCTGAGGTATTCCTGGCAGCGCTGAATCATGGCTGGGGAGTTGTCCACGGCCACTACCCGGCAGCCCTCTCGGCGCACATGCCGACGCAACGCCTGGGTGACCGCTCCGAGGGATGCGCCCAAGTCATAGAGGTGAGTACCCTCTTGGGCAAAGCGCGCCGCCAATACACCCAGGTTTTCGACGATGGCCAGGTAGCCAGGCACCGAACGCTTGATCATGTCCGGGAACACCCGCGCCACGTCCTCGTTGAATACGAAATCCGGCACCTGGGGCAAGGGCTGGGCGAAAAGATGATCAGAATGGTCAGGCACGGGCATCTACAGAGGAGGCGAGAAAGGCGGCGATTTTAAGAGGTACAGGCCGCGCGCTACAAGCCGTAGGCAGTCAAACGCTATTCGGCAGCTGTCGCTGGCTCTACAGGAAATAAATTTGGCGCCTCTTGCGTGTAGGAGCGAGCAAAGCTCGCGAACAAGGTTCAGCTCATAACTTACCGAACGGTGATATCACAATCAAAGCTTTGCACCGGTTTGACCTCCGGCGCCCAGGGTTGCTGGAGCACCATCAGCAGGTGGCTTTGGCTCGGGCCTTGAGCGCGGTAGCGCCAGACCGATTGCCCGGCAGCGCCCACGATACCGGCGTCTTCGGAGTTGGTGTACACCTCCGGGCCGAGGCTGCGCAGTGAGGCTTGGGCGGGGTTTTGCACCAGCCAGCGGTAGCCCGTGGTGGGGTTGCTGGGCAGGGTGATGATCAACAGTTGGCCGTTGGCCAAAGTGATGGGGCACTGGTGTTGCTTGCTGAGGTTGAAGGCGACGGAAGGGTCTGGCGAATTTCCCGCGCAAGCGGCGAGCAGGGCGAAGCCAGCGAGGGCAAAGGGGCGGACCAAGGACATCGACGGGCATCCAAGCAAGGGCGACGCTTGCCAGCATAGCGCAGGCAAGCGTCGCAGTCAGCGCCAGGGTTAGAACAAGACCTTGGCCACGTCGGCGAAGCGTTTCGCGAAGTGTACCGTCAGCCCTTCTTTGAGGTAGTCCGGCAGCTCCTGGAAGTTGCCCCGGTTCGCTTCCGGCAGAATCAACTCGGTGAGCTTCTGCCGCCGCGCCGCGATCACTTTCTCCCGCACCCCGCCAATGGGCAGCACATGCCCGGTCAGGGTCAGCTCGCCGGTCATGGCCACGCCTTTCTTGGGCGCTTGCCCGCGGGCCAGAGACAGCAGCGCGCTGGCCATGGTCACGCCCGCGCTTGGGCCATCCTTGGGGGTTGCCCCTTCAGGCACATGCAGGTGAACGAAGG
Organism: Pseudomonas artemisiae; assembly: GCF_057128685.1. Lineage (NCBI taxonomy): Bacteria > Pseudomonadati > Pseudomonadota > Gammaproteobacteria > Pseudomonadales > Pseudomonadaceae > Pseudomonas > Pseudomonas artemisiae. Next base: position 100,626 of record NZ_JBSKHS010000007.1, on the reverse strand, counting down.
CCTCGTTGAAGAAGGAGGCCTTGCCGCCAAACTGGTCCAGGTTAGAGGTCACGTAGCTATAGGCGATTTCGGCGGACTCTTTCATGACATCGCCCAATTGCCCAGTCAGCTTGAAGCCGCGGGTCAGGCTGTGCACATGGGTCGCCTCGATTGGCAGGGTAGCGCCGCCCATGCTGGTCCAGGCCAGGCCCGTGATCACACCAACGCCGCTGAGCACCTGCTCGCTGCGGAACACCGGCATGCCCAGGTAGGCTTCCAACTCTTTCGGGCCCACCTTGATGACCGCAGTGGGGTCTTCCAATAGCTTGACCACCGCCTTACGCACCACCTTGCCCAGTTGCTTCTCTAGCTGGCGCACGCCGGCCTCGCGGGCATAGCCCTCGATCACCGCCCGCAAGGCAGCGTCGTTGATGGTCAGGTTGGCCTTGCTCACACCGGCTTTTTCAAGCTGCTTGGGCCACAGGTGCTTCTTGGCGATGGCCAGTTTTTCTTCGGTGATATAGCCGGACAGCCGAATGACTTCCATCCGGTCCAGCAGCGGGCCGGGAATGGAATCAAGGGTGTTGGCGGTACAGACGAACAGCACCTTGGACAGGTCCAGACGCAGGTCCAGGTAGTGGTCGAGGAAGTCGACGTTCTGTTCCGGGTCCAGGGTTTCAAGCAATGCCGAAGCAGGGTCGCCCTGGTAGCTTTGGCCCATCTTGTCGATTTCATCGAGCATGATGACCGGGTTCATCACTTCTACATCCTTGAGCGCCTGTACCAGCTTGCCAGGCTGGGCGCCGATGTAGGTACGGCGGTGGCCCTTGATCTCGGCCTCATCACGCATACCACCCACGCTGAAGCGGTAGAATGGCCGCCCCAGGGATTCTGCGATGGACTTGCCGATACTGGTTTTACCTACCCCGGGCGGGCCCACCAGCAGGACGATGGAGCCGCTGATTTCGCCCTTGTAAGCACCTACGGCCAGGAATTCCAGAATGCGGCTTTTGATATCCCCCAGGCCTGCGTGGTGAGCGTCCAGCACCTTGCGCGCATGCTTGAGCTCTAGCCGGTCCTTGCCGTACACGCCCCAAGGCAAGGCCGTGGCCCAGTCCAGGTAGTTGCGGGTGACCGCGTACTCAGGCGAGCCGGTTTCGAGGATGGCCAGCTTGCCCATTTCCTCGTCGATACGCTTACGCGCCGCCTCAGGCAGGGTTTTGCCCTCAAGGCGTTGCTCGAACTGTTCCAGGTCCGCGCTACGGTCGTCCTTGGTCAGCCCCAGCTCTTGCTGGATGACCTTCAATTGTTCCTTGAGGAAGAACTGCCGCTGATGCTCGCCGATCTGGCGGTTCACCTCAGCGGAAATCTCCTTCTGCAGGCGCGCTACTTCTACTTCCTTGCGCAGCATGGGCAGTACTTTTTCCATGCGCTTGAGCATGGGCACGCAATCGAGCACCTGTTGCAGCTCGGCGCCGGTGGCAGACGTAAGCGCGGCGGCAAAGTCGGTCAGCGGCGACGGGTCGTTAGGGCTGAAGCGGTTTAAATAGTTTTTCAGCTCTTCGCTGTACAGCGGGTTAAGGGGCAGCAACTCTTTGATGGCGTTGATCAGCGCCATGCCGTAAGCCTTGATTTCATCGGTAGGCTCAACGGGCTGCAGAGGGTACTCCACTTCCACCAGATAGGGCGGGCGATGGTGCTTGAGCCAGGTACGGATGCGTACCCGCGACAGGCCTTGGGCCACGAACTGCAGCTTGCCGTCTTCTCGGCTGGCGTGGTGAATCTTCACCAAGGTGCCGTACAAGGGCAGGGTGGAGGTATCGAGGTGGCGCGGGTCTTCGGCCGGGCTTTCCATATAGAAAAGCGCCAGGGCGTGGTGCGGGGTTTTCGCTACCAGGTCCAGGGTTTCCGCCCAAGGCTCTTCGTTGACGATCACCGGCAGCACCTGCGCGGGGAAGAACGGCCGGTTATGGATCGGGATCACATAGACTTTGTCTGGCAGGTTCTGCCCTGGCAATACCAGCTCGGTACTGGAGGTAGTGGAATGTTCCACGTTTTCCTGGTCAGCCGAAGACTGGTTGGCAGCGTTTGGGTGATCAGCAACAGAATCCTGGTCGCTCATGAGGCACCTGCGAAAATGGCTATGAACGCTTAGATGGGGGGCAAGGGAGCGGGTTTCAATGGGTGACTGAAGGATTGCCGCCGCTTGCCGATAACCCAGGCACACCCCTTAGGCACGGCGCGGGTACTTGCCTTGTGCTTAAGTTTTTATGCACAGGCCTTGCGCTGGCGCCCGGCAGCCTGCGTTAGCACAGCGGGGCGGGCATTTTTTTTACCTGAGCGAGTTTATGTAATGAGCCTATTCTTAAGCCGTGTAGCCGTATTACTAGCCTGCGTGCTAGGCCCTGCGGCCCAGGCGGGAGAATTGGTTCTGAACGTTACCGATCAGCAAGGCGTGCCCTTGGAGAACGCTGTGGTCAGCCTGGCAGGCCCGCCAGCGGGCGCGAAGGGGCCAACAACGGCGAATATGGACCAGCGTGACAAAATGTTCTTCCCCCATGTGCTGGCCGTGCGCACCGGCACTGCGGTGGCCTTTCCCAACCGGGACAACATCCGCCACCAAGTGTATTCCTTCTCCCCGGTCAAACGCTTTGAGCTGCGCCTGTACGAAGGGACGCCCAGCGCGCCGGTGATCTTCGACCAGCCCGGTGTGGTGGTGCTGGGCTGCAATATCCACGATTGGATGCTGGGGTATATCTACGTCACGCCTGATCCTTGGTTCGCGGTCACCGATGCCCAGGGCCGGGCCGTATTCAAGCCCCTGCCAAGCGGCACCTACACCCCGACACTCTGGCACCCCAGGCGTGCAGACCTGCGCCCACAGCCGAGTGAGCCCCTGACGGTCACCGTCGCGCCCCTGAATAAAACCCTGGCGCTGACCGTGGAGCCAGCGTCCGATGACGCCCCTACACCGCCTGCCAGCGCATTTGGCGATGCGTTCGGCAAGGCTCTGCGTGAAGACGCTAAATAGCGTTCAATGGCGCATCAGCAGCGTACTGGTACTTTCGCTGCTGGTGGTGATCGCCGCCGTGACCTTGGCGGTCAAGCTGGCGACCGCCGACGCGGTACGAGCCCAGGCCCACCAGCAGCTGGAGGTCGGCGGCCGGGTATTCGAGCGCCTGCTGGACATGCGCGGCCGCCGTTTGCGCGATGGCGTGCAATTGCTGGCGGCAGATTTCGGTTTGCGCGATGCCATTTCCAGCGCCGATGCCGCGACCATTCGTTCTGCCCTGCTCAATCATGGGGGGCGCATTGGCGCCAGCGATGCGGTGCTGCTGAACATGGACGGCACGGTAATGGCCAGCACCCACAGCACCTTTATCAACGGTGAGCCCTTCCCCTATGACCCAGCGTTGCGAGAGGCGCGCAAGCGCAACCAGGGCGTGGTGATCGTGGCCTGGGAAGGGGCGCCGGTGTTGTTGGTCGATGCGGTGGTCTCGGCGCCACTGCCCATCGCCCGGGTGGTAATGGGCTTTACCATGGACGAAGGCTTCGCCCAAGAGCTGCATGCGCTAAGCAACTTGCAGGTGTCGTTCCTGACCATCGATAGCCAGCAGGCTGGTGAGCTGGTTACCACTCAGCCCCAGGCCATGCGCGCGGACTTGGTTCAGTGGCTGCTCAACGAGCATCCACCGGATTTGGTCAGCGTAGGCGAGCACGGCGGGCATCGCTTTCTGGAGCAGCGGCTGGAACTCAATGGTGCTGGCCAGGCGCAGGGGCGGGTGATCGCGCTGCTGCAAAGCCCACTGGACGAAGCCATGCGAGCCTTTGCCCCGCTGGACCACGACATTGTGGTGATCGCGCTGGTGGCGCTACTGGCTTCGTTGCTCGGTTCGCTGTTGCTGGCCCGGAGCATTTCCCGCCCGGTGCGCACCCTGGCAAATGCCGCTCAGCGCATTGGCCAAGGTGACTATCAAGTCCGCGTGCAACTGCGCCGCAGTGATGAATTCGGGGCCTTGGCCGGGGCCATCAACCTGATGCAAGCGGGTATCTCCGAGCGCGAACAGCGCTTGGCCCACAACGCCCTGCACGATCACCTGACCGGGCTGCCCAACCGTGCCCTGGCCATAGAACGCCTGGGCAGTGCCATCGCCGCCGAGCGGTCAGTGGCCGTGCTCAGCCTGGCCTTGGATAACCTGGCCGCCATTACCCGCAATGGCGGCATAGGCCCGGCCGAGGGCGTGTTGCGTGGCCTAGGCCCGGTTCTTGAACCGGTGCTACGCCCCGGCGATACCTTGGCGCACCTGATCGGGGGCGAGTATCTGCTGTTGATCGAAGGTGTTGACGCCCAGCAGGCGGTGGCCAGGGCCGACCGGGTACAGCAGGCGCTGCTCAAGCCCCAACGGGTGGAAAACCATGACGTTTCCCTGGATGCCAGCATCGGCATTGCCATGTACCCCGATGACGGCCAGAGCGCCGATGTACTGGTTTCGCGCGCCACCATCGCCCGTAACGATGCCCGAGCGTTGCCTGGCCGCCTGCAGCTGTATCAGCAAGGCCGCGATCTGGTGCACCAGCGTGAAGTGAGCCTGATCCGTGACCTGCGTAGCGCTCCTGAAAACGGGGAGCTGCTGCTGCATTACCAGCCCAAGCTGGACCTTCGCACCGGCCAGGTACACCAAGCCGAGGCCCTGCTACGCTGGCAGCACCCGCAGTTCGGTATGGTCTCCCCAGGGGAGTTCATTGCCCTGGCTGAACGCACGGGCAGTATCCAGGGGCTCACTCGCTGGGTGATCGCTGAAAGCATTCGCCAGCTTGGGGCCTGGAACCGGTGTGGCCTGGCGCTTGAAGTGTCCGTGAACGTGTCTGCCGATGACCTGCTGGGCACGGACTTGGCCGAGCGGGTGCCTCGGCTGTTGGCCAGCCATGGGGTACCAGCCCATCAATTGACCTTCGAGATTACCGAAAGCGCAATCATGCGTGAGCCGGAGGCCGCGTTGGCGGTGCTGGAGCGGTTGCGCGGCTGCGGCATCAGTTTATCGGTGGATGATTTCGGCACCGGCTATTCATCCTTGGCCCACCTCAAGCGCCTGCCGGTGCAGGAGCTGAAGATCGACCAATCGTTCGTGCGCGACCTGGACGAAACCAGCGAGGACGCGGTGATCGTGCGCTCTACCATCGAGATGAGCCATAACCTGGGGCTGCGGGTAGTGGCTGAAGGTGTAGAACAGGAGCGCAGTTTGCGCCTGCTGGAGCGCTGGCGCTGTGATACGGCTCAGGGCTACCTGATCAGCCGCCCACTGCCGGCCGAGCCTTTCGAAGCCTGGGTGCGCCGGGCTGACCATTCTGCCTATAAGGAGGCGCAGGTCTGATGACCTGGTTGAAACTACTGCTGAGCCTGGCCTTGGCTGCCACCCTGCCAGCCTTCGCTGATGAGGCCAGTCGCCAGGGCCGCTTGCTGGCTACCGGTGGCGCCAGCAGCATCGACGGCGCCGCGGGCGGTGGTATCACGCCTTGGGCGATGATCGCAGGCTATGGCGAGGCCGATCAGGTTGGCGGCACGGTATTCGCCACCCGGGTGCAACTGCCGGATTACCGCCTAGACGTGATAGGCGCGGCCGTGGGCTATGGCAACCGTGTTGAGTTGTCTATGGCGCGCAACCGCTTCGACCTGGGTAGCCTGGTGCATAAACTCGGCTTGCCAGAGAACAGCCTCAGCCAGGACGTACTTGGGGCCAAGGTGCGTGTGCTGGGTGACCTTATCTATGACCGCCTGCCCCAGGTATCCCTAGGGCTGGAATATAAACATCAGAAGGATTTTCTGATTCCCAGCCTGGTGGGTGCCCGCCGCAGCGAGGATGTTGAGGGTTACCTGGCGGCCAGCCGTTTATTCATGGGTGGCGCCTTTGGCTACAACCTGCTCGTGAACGCAGGCTTACGCTACAGCCGCGCCAACGAACTTGGCTTGCTGGGCTTTGGGGGGGACCGCCGTGATCGCCGCAGCGTGCTCAAGGAAGGCTCGGTAGCAGTATTGTTCAACCCGAGCTGGGCGGTGGGGGTAGAGTACCGAGAAAAGCCGGATAACCTCTCGTTCGCCGGCGAAAGCGACTGGGCGGACCTGTTCGTGGGCTGGTTCCCCAGCAAGCAGGTGTCGGTGGTGCTGGCCTATGCTCGCCTCGGGGAGATCGCCACGCTGGATAACCAAAACGGCACCTACCTGTCCCTGCAAGGAGCCTTCTGATGCGCCGCGCGTTTTATGGGCTGTCGCTGTTGGCCGCGCTTACGGCGTGTGCCCAACAGCCTGCCCGTGACGACAGCCTGTACCAGGAACTGGATGGCAAGCCAGGCATTACCCGCATCGTCGAGGGCATGTTGCTAAACGTCGCGCGGGACCCTCGTATCGTTGAGCACTTTCGCAACGTGGACCCCGTACGGCTACGGGACAAGCTGATCGAGAAGTTCTGCATGGACGCCGGCGGCCCCTGTACCTACACCGGCGACAGCATGGCCGAGGCCCACAAAGGCCAGCACATCAACCCGGCTGAATTCAACGCCTTGGTGGAGGACCTGATCGCCGCCATGACCGCCCAAGGGCTACCCGTGACCGCGCAGAATTGCTTGCTGGCCCGGCTCGCCGCGCAGCGGAGCGAGGTCATTCGCAAGTAGGCGCCGTCGCGCCGCCAAGGCGTGAACTGCGCCCGAAGGTTGGATAGGCGCGTAGGCCAGCCTGCGGGAGCCAGCGAAGCTGGCGAATAGGTCCGACACGTCCGCGCCTTGTTTCGCAAGGCTCGGCAACTGGGCATAGAGCAGGTTCATCCCGACAACCTGTTCGACCGCTACCTTCGCTCTTACAATGCAGCGGTATTCCAACGCCCTCAGGGGCATCTTATGAGTATCAATACCGCGGCCATCGACGACGCCGTACTCGCGCTGCTTTATCTGACCTTGCATGACAAATACTGCGCCTGGAAGAACTTCGACTGGGACGCCATGGACCGGCTGCATGAACGCGGGTTGATCGATAATCCGGTCAGTAAGGCCAAATCCGTATGGCTGACCCACGAAGGTTTGAAAGAGTCCGAACGGCTGTTCAAGCAGCTATTTACCGATAACGGTGAGATCTAAACGAAAACGGCGCCCCGAAGGGCGCCGTTTCTTTACCTCATTAACGCATCACTTCGGCAAAGCAAAGGCCATTACATAATCGCCCTGCTTGGTACCCAGCGAGCCATGGCCGCCGGCAACCACCAGTACGTACTGGCGGCCATCCTTGCCGGTGTAGGTCATGGGCGTGGTCTGTGCGCCGGCGGGCAGGCGGCCTTCCCACAACTGCTTGCCGTTGTTTATGTCATAGGCGCGCAGGTACTGGTCCAGGGTGCCGCTGAGGAAGCCTACGCCACTGGCGGTCACGAAGGTACCACCCAGGCTTGGCACGCCCATGGTCAGCGGGATCGGAACCGGCGAGCTGTCGCGCACGGTGCCGTTCTTATGCTTCCAGATCACCTTGTGGGTCGTCAGGTCCACGGCAGCCACGTAGCCCCAGGCGGGTGCCTGGCACGGCAGGCCAGCTGGCGACAGCATCGCTTCGAGGATCACGCCGTAAGGCGCGCCCTTGTTGGGCTGTACGCCCTCGGTTTCACTCTTGCGGGCAGGGCCGCCTTCTACGTCGGCGCGGGGCACCAGGCGGGACTTGAACGCCATGTAGTCCGGGTTCACGAATGCAATCTGGCGAACCGGGTCCACCGAGATGCCACCCCAGTCGAACACCCCGAAGTTACCTGGGTACACGATGGAGCCTTGCAGCGAGGGCGGGGTGTAGATGCCTTCATAACGCAGCGAACGGAAGTCCATGCGGCACAGCATCTGGTCGAACGGCGTCACGCCCCACATGTCTTTTTCGCGCAGCGTCGGCGGCATGAAGTTCAGCTCAGACATCGGCTGAGTCGGCGACGTATGGTCGCCCTCCACGGCCCCTTGTGGCACCGGGGTTTCGTTCACAGGCACGATCGGCTGGCCGTTGCTGCGGTCCAGCACGTAGATGCTGCCCTGTTTGGTAGACGCCATGACCGCAGGCTTGAGGCCATCGGCGGTCTTGATGTCGATCAGGCTAGGCTGGCCGCCTACGTCCATGTCCCACAGGTCGTGATGAGTGAACTGGAACGTCCAGCGCACCTGGCCGGTGGCGATGTCCAGCGCGGTAACGCCAGCGCTGTACTTTTCGCTTTCCGGCGTGCGATTGCCGCCCCACTGGTCAGGCATTTGGTTACCCATGGGCAGGTAGAGCATGCCCAGTTTTTCGTCCACCGACATCAACGACCACATGTTCGGCGAGTTACGGGTGTAGTGCTCACCCGGTGCGATCGGGGTGGTGTTTTCGGGGTTGCCGCTATCCCAGTTCCATACCAGGTGGCCGTCATGCACGTCGAACGCACGCACCACGCCCGAAGGCTCGTCGGTGGACACGTTATCGGTCACGTGGCCGCCAATCACTACCAAGTCCTTGGTAACGGCTGGCGGTGAAGTGGAATAATAGCCACCGGGCGCGAAGGTCCCGATGTTGGCGCTTAGGTCGATAGCACCTTTGTTGCCAAAGTCCTCGCACATCTTGCCGGTATCGGCGTTCAAGGCGATCAGGCGGGTATCGGCGGTAGGCACGAACAGCCGCTTGGGGCAGGCCGTAGCGACCGCTGGGCTGGCCTGGGATGCATCGGCGGCGGCATAGGCCGCGTCGTCATGATAGGACACGCCACGGCAGGTCATGTGAGCCCAGCCCTTGAAGGTGTCAGCACCCTGGGAGCTGATCTTAGGGTCGAACCGCCAGATTTCCTTGCCCGTGTCCGGGTCCAGCGCGATCACTTGGCTGTGCGGCGTGCACACGTACAGCATGCCGTTGACCTTGAGCGGGGTGTTTTCCGCGGTGGTTTCGCCTGGGTCATTGGCACCCGGGATGTCGCCGGTGCGGAAGGTCCAAACCGGTTCAAGCTTGGCAACGTTCTTGGGGGTGATCTGGTTCAGCGGCGAGTAACGGTCACCGAAGGCAGTACGCCCGTAGGATGCCCAGTCGCCATCTGCCATGGTAGGCGCGGTGCTAGTAGTGCCTGCGGTGTCACGGCCTAGCTCGCCCTTGATTTCACCGGGGTTAGTGAACTGGCTAGCCAGCGCGGTAAGGCCCGCCAGCACCACGGCAACGGTCAGGCCATTGGTGCCCAGCGGGTAACGCTGGCCACGGGTCAGCGGCCGGCGGAACCAAGGTAGCAACAGCACGATGCCGAGCACGAACCACAACGCCAGGCGCGGTACCAATTGCCACCAGTCCAGGCCCACTTCCCACAAGGCCCATAGCGTACTGGCGAACAGCACCAGGGCGTAGAGGCTCAGGGCGGCACGTTTGTGAGCGATCAACAACGCGCCGGTCAAGGCAATACCGACCCCCGCACACAGGTAATACAACGACCCATGGTTAGCCGCCAGCTTAATGCCGCCGACCACCAAGGCCAGCCCCATCAGCAGGAACAGCAGGCCGAGCAGGGTGGGCAGGATGCGCCTTCCGCTCTTGGCACCGTCAGTGCTCATACTTAGAAATCTCCAGTGAGTAGAAAATGTATCGAGAAATTTCCCACAGCCAGTAGGCTGGGTTTCTCAATGTTAGTTCGCTAAATCGAATGCTGGTAACGATGCCTGCGCCCACCCAATGGCTTTAGTACGCAGCCGGCTCCTGTAGCGCGCAGGCGTGACCGCTATGCCGTTGGATCAAGCCCATTTGGGCCGCAGGTTGTGCGTTGCACAAACCGCTGCCATTACCGAACGTCCAGCCCAAACGCGCGTCGAACAGCGGCGTGTCGGAGGCCAAATTAGCGCTGAGGGTTAGGGCAACGGGGAAGGCTAAAGCGACCCAAGACGAAGCGTCGCCAAGGGGGCGGGCGGGGGTAGCAGGCATGGCAAGCATTGAAGGCAATCTATCTAATGGTCTTATCTAGCAAGCTGAACAGTTTCAGCAAGAGGCGGCGGGAGGATATAGCTATCTGGCCCTGCGGCAAAGCGTCGCTGGAAAGACACAGTATTGTGCAGCCCGTAATAATGGCGATTTCCCACCAATGAGTAGGCGACGAACAGCAGCGTTTTTGGCCTGGTTAGCTTGGCTGGCCTTGGTGTTACAGCTTTGCCTGATCCTGGATGTACGATGGCGCATGGGAGCCAGCGTGGTAGGCGGGCTGGTGCATTTCTTCAGTTACTTCACGGTGCTGAGTAACACGCTGGCAGCCGGTGTACTGACCGCATGGGTATGGCCTGCCCCTACAGGGCTGGGCCGCTGGCTGCGCTCCCCGCCGCTGGCAGGCTGTGCGTTGGTGAGCATCGTGTTGGTGGGGCTGGGCTATAACCTGTTACTTAGCCATTACTGGGCGCCTCAAGGCGCGCAATGGTTGGCCAATGCTGTGCTGCACCAACTGATGCCGTTGGCGTTCGTGGCCTTTTGGTGGTGGTGCGTGCCCAAGGGGGCGTTGCAGTGGCGTCACCTTGGCCTATGGGCCCTGTACCCGCTGGTTTGGTACGGTTTTACCTTGCTGCGTGGGTGGTCCGTGGGGGTATGGCCTTACCCCTTCATAGACGCCTTCGCGCTGGGCTTTACCCAGGCACTGCTCAATGCACTCGGGTTGTTCGGGGTATTCTGCCTAGGCGGGTGTGGGCTGATCTTACTGGACCGGCGCCTGGGCCTTGGCCTTGGCCACGCCGCTAGCGGCCTAAGTAAGCGCCACAGCCTGTCAATTACTCCAGTAACCGGCAAAACCGAGCAAAGCCACTTAAACTGCAAGCACCGGCATGAAAAACGAGCCCAGCCAATGACCGATACCCCTCAAACACCAAGCCAACCGCAACCCGTGCCACCTGCCAACCCTTTCAACCCGGGGTACTTCGAATCCGACGAGCTGCGAACCTTTGGTTTCAAGCAGGTGGGTGAAAACGTAAAGATTGCCAGGAATTGCACCATCATTGGCCTGCATAACATCGCGCTGGGCAATCACATCCGCATCGACGGCAATGTGGTACTGGCGGCGTATTCCGGCGCCCTTACTCTGGGCAGTTATATCCATATCGGTGAAGGGTGTTACCTGGGCTGCGGTGGCGGGGTGACCTTGGAGGACTTCGCTGGCCTGTCTCAAGGGGTGAAAATCTACTCGGGCACCGACGACTATTCCGGTAAAACCCTGACCAACCCTACGGTGCCTCACGCCCTCAAAGAGGTAAAGCTGGCGCCTGTGCGGCTGGGCCGGCATGTGATCGTGGGCTCCGGCAGCGTGATACTACCTGGTGTAAGCATTGGCGAAGGCTCGTCGGTGGGCGCGTTGTCACTGGTGTCTAAATCGCTAGAACCTTGGGGCGTGTATTTCGGCGCGCCAGCGAAAAAGCTCAAGGAGCGGCGTAAAGACCTCTTGAAACTTGAGCAAGCGCTTCGGCTAGGCACCCCCCTTAATCAGCCTCAGTGATAAAGAGAAATATTGATTTCAAAGAGAATTAAAGGTCAGGTTCCAGGGGCCGATAGTGAGCATTATCGCCACTTTTACAGGAAATTTCCCGGTCACCCCTGGTGATTGCAGGAAAACGCCTGATCGGGAAATCTCTTTATGAAACTTGCTAGCCGTTTGATGCTGATCGTCCTGTGCGCGCTGTTAGGCCTCGCGGTGATTTCAGTTGTTGCCTTGACCACGCTGCGCACTACGATGCTGGAAGACAAGCGCTCGGAAATTCATTCGGTATTGAACCTGGCTGCTCAGCAAGTGGCTTACTTCAAGGGGCTGGAAACCAGCGGCAAACTTACGAAGGCCGAAGCCCAGGCCAGGGCTATCGAAGCCCTGAGTAGCCTGCGCGATGGTAATACTGCTTACGTGTGGGCCCGTACGGTCGATGCCTTGAGCCTGGTACACCCGAACCCTAATGTGCTTGGAAAAGTGGACACTGGCGCGGTTCTGCCTAATGGTAAAACCACCTGGCAAAACTACCTCGATCATTTACAAGACACCCACTTTGCCTATTTCGATGATTTGGTCAAGCGCCCGGGTTCGGACGCGGTAGTGCCCAAAATAAACGGGCTTACGAAAATCGATGGCTGGAACTGGTATGTGGGCTATGGCATTTACGTGGACGACATCAATGCCGCGTATTGGAGCTTGGCGTTCAAGTTTGGCGCTATTGATTTGCTGATTCTCGCGGGGGTGACCCTACTGGCTTACCACATGTCGCGCAGTATCTACCAAAGCCTGGGCGGTGAGCCCCGTTATGCCGCTGAGGTTGCCCGTGCCATCGCCGACGGCGACCTGAGTCGGCCGCTGGAGGGTCAATACCGGCCAGAAAGCCTGTTGGGCGCGGTTGCGCGCATGCAGGCCAGCTTGCGCAAGATGATCGTTGGCATTCAGCACGGCGCCGATCAGTTGGGCAACGCGACGGCGGGCTTGACTGAACAAATGCACCATATCGACAGTGCGTCGCAACATACCTCTGACGCCACCACCCTTACTGCCGCAGCCATTGAAGAGATGTCGGTCACGATTGACCATATTTCCAATAACGCGCAGGAAACCGAGCGTAACTCTGAGCGTTCCGTGCAACTTGCTGCCCGAGGCGAAAGCCTGGTCAACGAAATGACCGGTGCCATCCAGAAGGTGTCGATGCAAATCTCCGAGGCTTCGGTGTTGATTACCGGTTTGGTCAGGCGAACGGACGAGATCGATAGCATCACCAGTACCATCAAAAACATTGCCAGCCAAACCAATTTGCTCGCCTTGAACGCAGCCATCGAGGCCGCTCGGGCGGGCGAGCAGGGCAGGGGGTTCGCAGTGGTGGCCGATGAAGTCCGTAACCTGGCACAGCGCACCGCGCTGGCCACTGAAGACATCACGAAAATGATCGCCGCTATCCAAGCCGATACCGGGCGAGTGGTGGAGGGCATGACTGAGGTGACGCCTCAGGTTGCAAGCAGTGTTGCACTGGCTGACCAAGCCGCTTCTGCGTTGCGTGAGATCAATACCGAAGCCTCGGCTACCCTGTTGCAGGTCAAGGAAGTGGCGGGCTCAACCTCCGAGCAAAGCCAGGCCAGTGCCAGCGTTGCGCAGAACGTCGAGCGTATCGCCAATATGGTTGAAGACTGCGCAGCGTCCACCAAGGCGGCAAATGGCAACGTGCAGTCGTTGGAAAGCCTTACCCGCGAGTTGCGTGGTTCAGTGGCGCAGTTTCGTTTGCAGTAGAGCCTTGGGTCAATCTTGGGCCACACAGGCATCATGGCCGTGCGGGCGGTGGTCGAGCGTGCCATTGCTGTGTTCTTCTTGTTCGAGCACTACGTGCTCGCAATAGCAATCCGAACGTGGGCAGGGTTGTTTGTCTGGGTGGCGGCCAGCGCACGCCTGGCTACAAAAGAAGTGCCCGTCACGGCTGAATGACGGCAGGGCCAAGGCCTTGCATTGGGGGCAGGCGCAGGTGTCCGGCATGGTTTGCTCTCCTGATACCTTACGGGCAGGCGATGGGAGGTGGGCCTGCATGGTGTTGGAATCGTGCAGGGCGAGGAGAGTTCAGGGTATCTGAAGCCTGCTGTCTCGTAGCAGGCTAGCCTGACCACGCTGCTCGCCTGTGGGAGCGAGCGCAAGCTCGCGAAGAGACGGCGCACACCCTATGACGCCCTGTTCGCCAGCTCTACTGGCACCTACAGCGATGAAGGTGACGGGGTATCTACGGGCCGGACCGGCCCCAGTGGGCCAGGGCGAATTCTACGAAACTGCGGATTTTCGGCAGGCGGTAGCGGTCGCTGGCGTACAGCAGGTTCATCGGCCGCCGGGGCAGGCGGTAACTCTGCAACAGCGCCACAAGCCGACCTTCGGCCAGGTCTGTGGCGACCAAGGCGTCGGGCATCATCACCACGCCCAGGCCGGCGAGGGCGGCTTGGTGAAGGCCGGATGAGCTGTTGATGGTCAGGGGGCCGCTCACTTGCACCACCACTTCACCTTCGGGGCCTTGCAGGCGCCATTCCTTCTGCACCGATCGCCAATCGTCCCCGGCCGGGTAGGCGAACGCCAGGCAGCTGTGGTGCTCAAGGTCCATGGGCGCCGTTGGCACGCCTCGCTGGCTCAGATAACCGGGCGCCGCGCAGATGGTCAGCGTGTAGTCCTCCAACGGGCGCGCGATCACGCCATTGGAGGGGTCTGGGTTACCTAGGCGGATGGCCAGGTCCAGGCCGCTTTCAAGCAGGTCCAACCGTTGGTTGGTGAGCACCACATCCAGGGTTACTTTGGGGTAACGCTGGTTGTAAGCCGCCAGCGCAGGGGCCAGCCGCTCCACGCCAAAGGTTTGAGGGGCAGTAATGCGCAGCCTGCCGGCCGGTTCGGCCTGAGCTTGTTCGGCCAGGCGCTCGGCGGCGTCTACCAGCCCCAGTACCTCCACGCAGCGCTGGTAGTACAGTCCGCCAAATTCCGTGAGCCGCTGCCTACGGGTGGTGCGCTGCAACAGGCTTACCCCCAGCCGCTGCTCCAGCGCCCGCAAGTGATTGCCCACCATTGTGGTGGACAAGCCACAGGCTTGAGCGGCTGCGGTCAGGCTGCCGCTTTCCACTACCCGCACATAGACCGACATTGCCAACAGCACATCCATTATCAAGCCCAGGTTTTAAATGATTGAAGATTGCCGATGTTTATCCAGTTCAAGTGGCTAACCATACTGCACTCCTCAACCGGAAAGGAGCCCGTGCCATGACGATCACTCACCTGATGAACACCTACACACCTCTTCCTCTCAGCTTTGTGCGCGGTGAGGGCGCGATCCTTTGGGACAACAATGGCAAGCAGTACCTTGATGCCATGGGCGGGGTCGCGGTAACCAGTGTGGGCCATTGCCACCCCAGCGTAGTAGAGGCCATTCGTGATCAGGCGGGCAAGCTGCTGCACACCTCGAACCATTTTGCGATCGACTGGCAAAGGCGCCTGGCCGCCCGACTCACAGCCCTAAGCGGCCTGGATGCGGTGTTTTTCAATAATTCCGGCGCTGAAGCCAATGAAACCGCGTTGAAGCTGGCTCGGCTTGCGGGCTGGTACCGGGGTATCGAGCGCCCGCGCATTGTGGTGATGGAACAGGGGTTCCACGGGCGCACCCTAGCCACCCTGGCGGCCAGTGACTGTTCAGGCGCGCGCCTGGGGTTCGGGGCTTATACCGAAGATTTCATTCGGGTGCCCTTCGGCGATCTCGATGCCCTGGCCGCGGTGGCTCAACAGCAGGGTGGGCAGGTGGTGGCTGTACTGCTGGAGCCTGTGCAAGGCGAGGCGGGCGTGCGGGTAGCGCCCCCAGGTTACCTGCAAGGGGTGCGGGCCCTGTGTGACCGGCAAAACTGGTTGATGATGCTCGATGAAATACAGAGTGGCCTGGGGCGCACGGGGTATTGGTTCGCTTATGCAGAGGCGGGGATAGTTCCCGATGTGCTTACCTTGGCCAAGGGCCTGGCCAGCGGTATTCCCATTGGCGCTTGCCTGGCCAGGGGGCGTACCGCCGAACTGCTTACGCCCGGCAGCCATGGCAGTACCTTCGGCGGCAATCCCTTTGCCTGCCGCGTAGGCTGTACAGTACTGGATATCATCGAAGATCAAGGCCTGCTGGCCAATGCCCGGCGGCAAGGGGATTGGCTACTGCACACCTTGAGCGCGGGCCTGGCCGGGCATCCCGCTGTTCGCGAGGTACGAGGCAAGGGCCTGATGATCGGCATCGAACTGACCCAAAACGTTAGTGGCCTGACGCAACGCGCCGCTGACCATGGCCTGCTGTTGAACGTAACACGGGGCAACGTGGTGCGCTTGCTGCCCTCGCTCACCTTGACCTGCGAGGAGGCGGCGAGGGTGGCCGACCAATTGATAACAACCCTTGATGCCCTTCGCTAACCCTAGGGTCAGTCATCCAGCCCGGCTGGGGCCTTGGACGGGGCTGCCTTGCCCGGCTTACCCTTGGCGTTAGGGGTTTCGGCGGCGGGCTGAGCCGGCGCGGCCGCCGCGGCGGCTTCTTTTTCGGCCATGGGCATCTGGTCGATGGTGGCGAAAATCTCTTCGAGCTTGATAGGCCCGGCGCTCTCCAGCTTACGCTCGCCGTCCTTGCCCACCAGTATTACCTTGGCCTGGGTACCAGCGTTCAGGCCCAGTTCGCGGATCAATGCCATGGTGGCCTGGGTATCCAGCGGCTTGCCGTCCCGCTCCCCCGACAGGCCCTGCAAGCGGTACACCACCACATCGCGCTGCTTGAGGCCTGGGTCCTGCATGGCTTTGTCTTCGTCCACCAGCGCGTGGTCCCCACTGCCTTTGGCATAGACCAGCAACGGCCTGGCCTTACCGCGGTCCTGAGCCAGCGGCGAGTCGCTGTCGGCTGCGTACAGCGGGCTGGCGGCGAACAGGGCGGTGAGCGCGAGGGTGCGGATTAGCATTAGGTACCTCCTTTGAACATGATCAACTAATGATCGCTCACGTGGGCAAAAGTACCACCCCATCGTGGAAAAAAGCCGAAACGGCCCTCAGCGCATCATTTCTTTTACTTTTCGTTCCTGGTCGGACAGCTCTTGCTGACGGGCGTTGATCCGCGACGCCAGCGGGAAGTTGTCGCCAGCGCGACGCTTGGCGAAGTCTAGCTGTTGAATGGCCTGGGTGAAGTCGCCTACCAGGGCGAAGTATTCCGCACGGGCCTGATGCAGGCCAATGATGTTGCCATTCTGCCCACGGGTTTCGGCCACCATGTACCACACGTCCGGGTCCTCTGGCCGGGACTTGAGCAAGGCATCCAGGCCTTTTTCGGCTTCGGCGGTGCGGCCTTGTTTGAGCAGCAGGTCGATCCGTGCCTGGTTCAAGGGGTAGTTGGCGGGGTACAGGGTCATCAGCCGGTCGACCCGCTGCTGGGCATCGGCCAGGCGATTGTTGGTGATGTCCAGATCTACCTGGGCCAGGTTGTAAGTCAGGTCATTGGGCGCCTTGGCCAGCAGCGGCTTGAGGTTCTCCCTGGCTTCGTTGAGCTGCCCGGCTTTGATCTGGGCAATGGACAGGCCATAGCGGGCCTCGTCGTGGCCGGGGTTCTCGTCCAGCTGGGCGCGGAAGCGTTTGGCGGCCACGCCTGGGGTTTCTTCGTACATCAGTTGCACCCGGGCACGCATCAGTTGGTACAGGGTACTGTCTTGCTTGCCGCCTTTCGGGGCCTGTTCGGCACGGTTGCGAGTATCGGCGATACGGGATTCGGTCACCGGGTGAGTGAGCAAGAACTCCGGCGGCTTGCCATCGAACTGATACTGCCGGGCCAGGCGCTCGAACATGTTGGGCATGTTGCGCGGGTCGTAACCGGCCTTTTGCAGGTTGAGCAGGCCAATACGGTCTGCCTCGGCTTCGTTTTGACGAGAAAACCCGCGCTGGCCCTGAATGGCCGCCGCCTGGCTGCCGAAGATCGTGGCCATGCCTGCGTCCCCCGCGCCCGCGGCGGCCATCACCACACCGGCCAGGAGCGCGGCCATCATGGGCAATTGCATGCGCTGTTGTTCTTCCAGGCCTCGGGCGAAGTGCCGTTGGGACAGGTGAGCCAGTTCGTGGGCCAGCACACCGGCATATTCGCCTTCGGTTTGCGCGCCCAGGAACAGCCCCCCGTTCACCCCCACAATGCCACCGGGGGCGGCGAAGGCGTTGAGTTCCTTGCTGTCGATGATGATGAATTCCAGACGCCGGTCTTGCACCTGGCTGCTTTCGGCCAGCCGGTACACGCTGGTTTCAACGAAGTCCTTGAGCTGTGCGTCCGACAGCTGTTTGACCTCAGAGCGCAACATGCTCAACCAGGCGCGGCCCAAATCGTGTTCCTGTTCGGGGGAAACGATGGCTGAGCTGGCATCGCCCAGAGAAGGCAGGTCATCGCCATGGGCGGGAACGGCAAGCAGGCAGGCCAGGGCCAACAGCGTAGGGCGCAGAAGGGTCATGCACGAAACTCTGGGCGGCAAAAGGGTACTGTAGCCATGGCAGGGGGTGAGCCACAAGGGCGCGGCGCAGGGCGAGGGCCAAAAGTGTTGCCTGAAGCCTGGCGGGTAGTTCTGTACCCTTGGTGGTAGCCGGTGCTCACCAGCCCTGCGTGACGTTGCCCGTCAATGACGGCTGGCACATCCATTTTTTATGCAACAGGTTGTGAGGGATTCAATGCTCGAAGAAATAAAGTGTGACGCCGAGGTGGATGCCAGCGGTCTGAATTGTCCACTCCCCTTGCTCAAGGCCAAGTTGGCGCTCAATACCCTGACCGCCGGCAGTGTGTTGAAGGTAGTGGCCACGGATGCGGGCTCGCAGCGGGACTTTCGCACCTTCGCCAAACTCTCGGGTAACGAATTGCTGAACGAGACGGCGCGGGCGGGGACCTACACTTACTGGTTACGCAAACACTGACCTTCGGCCAAGGACTTTGCATGTACAAGCTGTTCAGGGATTGGACCCAGCGCTATTTCTCCGACGAGGAGGCCGTGGTACTGGTATTGCTACTGGTACTGGCCTTCACCGTGGTGCTAACGGTAGGCGGCATGCTTGCGCCCGTGCTAGCGGCCATGGTGTTGTCGTTCCTGATGCACGGGCTGGTAGCCCGGTTGGAACGCTGGAAGATGCCCCCGGCCATGGCGGTAGGGCTGGTGTTCACCTTGTTCATGGGCGTGCTGGCCGTGATCGCCCTGGTGCTGGTGCCTTTGTTGTGGCATCAACTGATCGCCCTGTTCAACGAAGCCCCCGGCATGCTCGGCAAATGGCAATCTCTATTGCTATTGCTGCCTGAGCGCTACCCGCATTTGGTCACCGACGAGCAGGTGCTGGCGGCCATGGAGGCGGCCCGTGGAGAAATTGGCAAGTTCGGCCAGTGGGCGCTTACGCTGTCACTATCGAGCCTGCCGTTTCTGGTCAACCTGATGATTTACTGCGTACTGGTGCCGATCCTGGTGTTTTTTTTCCTGAAGGACCGGGAGCTGATTGGCCATTGGATCAAAGGCTACCTGCCCAGGGAGCGGGTGCTGCTTACGCGAGTAGCCAACGAGATGAACCGGCAGATTGCCAATTACATCCGCGGCAAGGTGATCGAAATCGTTATTTGCGGGGTAGCGACCTATATCGCGTTCGTGGCCCTGGGGCTTAACTATTCCGCATTGCTCGCGCTGCTGGTGGGTATTTCCGTGGTGGTGCCCTATGTGGGCGCGGTGGTGGTCACGGTGCCGGTGGCGATGATCGCGCTTTTCCAATGGGGCTGGGGCGACCAGTTCATCTACCTGATGGTGGTATACGGCATCATCCAGGCCTTGGATGGCAACGTGCTGGTGCCGTTGTTGTTCTCCGAAGCAGTTAACCTGCACCCGGTAGCGATCATCTGCGCGGTGCTGCTGTTTGGCGGGCTGTGGGGCTTTTGGGGGATCTTCTTTGCCATCCCCTTGGCCACGCTAGTGAAGGCGGTGCTCGAAGCCTGGCCGCGCAATCAGGGTGGCGTGGCGCCCTTGCTCTAGAGGGCCTGTAGGAGCCGTCCCGCCACCAAGGCGCCGCGCCGTCGCGCAGCAAACAGGGTGCATGACGCCTGACAACACCCCTCTCGGTGCAGTTTTCGCGAGCTTCGCTCGCTCCTACACCCTGAACTGCGCCTCAAAGGTTGAGCAGGTGCGCAGGTCATCGTGTAGGCGCCAGCGAAGCTGGCGAATGGGGCCGGCAAGGCTCGTAACTGGGCGCAGGTTATAACCCCCGCGCAGCCTCGAGCACCTCAGCCACATGCCCAGGCACTTTCACCCCACGCCACTCTCGGCGCAACACACCTTGCTCGTCGATCAAAAAAGTACTGCGGTCTACGCCGAGGTATTCCTTGCCATAGAGCTTTTTAAGCTTGATCACATCGAACAGTAGACAGAGGGTTTCGTTCGGGTCGCTGATCAGTTCGAAGGTAAACCCCTGCTTGGCCTTGAAGTTCTCGTGGGACTTGAGCCCATCCCGGGAAACACCCAGTACCTGGGTATTGGCCGCTTCGAACTGCTCGTGCAGGTCGCGGAAGCCCTGGCCCTGGGTAGTGCAGCCGGGGGTGCTGTCCTTGGGGTAGAAATACAGCACCAGCTTGCGGCCCCGCAGGGCCGACAGGCTGATCGCCTGACCGGCCGTCGCCTGGGCAGTGAAATCCGGCACGGGTTGGTCGATGGCAACGGCCATGGGAGGCTCCTTATACCGGGTTCTGCGGGCGCCAGGGTTCGATCAGCGCATCCAGGTTCAGGGCGTCGGCGAAGTCCAGGAACTGATCGCGCAGCCAACTGATTTGCACGCCGGCCGGCAGCGTGACGGTGAAAGTGGCATTGAGCATCATGCCGCCGGTCTGAGGGGCCTGGTAGGTGTCGCAGGTCAGGTTCTCCAGCTCCACATTGTTGTCGATGAAGAACTGGCACAGCTCGTTGATGATGTCCGAGCGGTAGACCGAGCTCACATAAGCGACATACGGCAGCGCTTGCGGGCGGTTTTCCAGGGTAGAACTGCGGACCACGTCGACCTGCAGGTCATGGCGCTTGGCCAAGCCAGGCAATACGCCTTCGAAACGGGCCAGGGCGTCCCAGTTGCCGGCTACCTGCAACACCAGCGCGCTGTACTCGCCGTGGCGGGTAAGGCGTGAGGTGACCACCGAGCAGCGACTGTCGTGGCTGGCACGGCAGAGGACATTGGTCAGCTCCATGGGGTTGCGGCCCATGGCGCTGAGGACGAGAAATTGTTCGCGAACGGGTGGGGTGGACATGCAGCCTTCCTAAAGCGATGAGCGGTCGACACAGGCCCGCGGCGGGCGTGGCGTTCGCGGCGGGCGCGCCCTGAGGCACCCCTGGCCAGCGAGCGATTGCACCGGTGGCGCTCGCCCATGTCGATCAAAGGGTCAAGGGTAGCGAAAAGCGCCGCCTGTGGGAATGCTCGAAACCATGGCGTCGCTTGTGCAAGGTCGGTGGCGCCAGTACCATTACCGCTCTCTTTTTCCGGCAGGAGCGGTTGCATGTACGCGGGCAGCATGGTGGCTTTGGCCACCCCGATGGATGCCAAGGGTGATCTCGACTGGGACGCCCTGAGCAAGCTGGTGGATTTCCACCTTCAAAACGGCACCGATGCCATCGTTGCCGTGGGCACCACCGGTGAATCGGCTACCCTCGACGTCAACGAGCACATCGAGGTCATCCGCCGGGTCGTTGGGCAGGTCGACAAACGCATTCCGGTCATCGCCGGTACCGGGGCCAATTCCACCCGTGAAGCGGTAGAACTCACCACCAACGCCAAGAACGCTGGCGCCGATGCCTGCCTGCTGGTTACCCCTTACTACAACAAGCCGACCCAGGAAGGCCTGTACCAGCACTTCAAGCACATCGCCGAGGCGGTCAGCATTCCGCAGATCCTCTACAACGTGCCTGGGCGTACCGCCTGCGACATGCAGCCCGAAACCGTGGCGCGCTTGTCGAAGGTAGGCAACATCATCGGTATCAAGGAAGCTACCGGCGACCTCCGGCGGGCCAAGGATATCCTTGAGCGCGTAAGCGGGGACTTCATGCTGCTCTCTGGCGACGATCCCACTGCCGTGGAGCTGATTCTGCTGGGCGGCAAGGGCAATATTTCGGTCACCGCCAACGTGGCGCCCCGGCAAATGGCCGATGTGTGCGCCGCCGCCCTCAAGGGTGACGCTGCCACCGCCCGTGCCCTGAACGATCAACTGATGCCGCTGCACAAGAATCTCTTCCTCGAGGCCAACCCGATCCCGGTGAAGTTCGCGCTACAAGAAATGGGCCTGATGGCTCAAGGCATCCGCCTGCCGCTCACCTGGTTGAGTGAACCCTGTCAAGAGCCGCTGCGGCAGGCCCTGCGCCAGTCCGGCGTTCTGGTTTGAGTGAGGAAGTACAACGCATGAAGCGCTTGGCTGGTCTTTCTGCCCTTGCTGTGATTATTTCGAGTACCAGTGGCTGTGGTTGGCTCTGGGGTGAGCACGGCTATTTCCGTGACCGTGGCAACGACTACCTGGAGGCCCGGCAAACCGCGCCGATGAACCTGCCCGAGGACGTGGCTACCAGCAAGCGCCTCGACCCACTGCTGCCTATCCCGCGCAACGTGGCCGACGACACCGCGCTGAGCGACTATGAAGTGCCGCGCCCGCAGCCGTTGACCGTGGCCGCCGACAGCGGTACGGATTTCACCCTGCAAAAAAGCGCCGCCAGCCGCTGGATTCTGGCCCAGCGCCCTCCCGCCGAGGCCTGGCCACTGGCCCGCCAGTTCTTCGAGGACAACGGCTTCCGTATCGACCATGAAAGCCTGCAAACCGGCGAGTTCACCACCGCTTGGCAGCCGTTCGACAGCTTGTCCAGCGACCTGGGCCAGCGCCTGCGTGGCGGCTCGGACGCCAACGGTGACATCCGCCTGCAAGTGCGGGTAGAGCCCGGCGTGCAGCGCAATACCAGCGAAATCTACATCGTCAGTGCCCAGCGCCCCGCTGGCAGCACCGAGAACGTAGGCTTCCCAGGCCGTACCACTAGCGGGGTGGACGCCACCCTGGTGGATGAAATGCTCTCCAGCCTGACCCGTGGCGCCGAGAAAGGCGGCACGGTGTCCCTGCTAGCCGCCCGGGACTTCGACGCCCCAGGTCAGGTGGCCATGACCGAAGACGGCAGCGGCAACCCCATCCTCTCCGTGGGCGCCGACCTGGATCGTGCCTGGTCCAGCGTAGGCCGTGCCTTGGAGCAGGGCGGCCAGTGGCGGGTCGAAGACATCAACCGCAGCCTGGGCCTGTACTACATCAACCTGGCTGAAAAAGGCCGCGCTGAAGACAACAAGCCTGGGTTCTTCGGCCGCCTGTTCGGCCATGAGCCCACCAAGGAAGAACTCGAAGCCCGCGCCGAGCGTTATCAGGTACGCCTGAGCAAGGTTGGCGACGCCGTGCAGGTTACCGTTGAGAAGAACATCAACACCGTGGCTCCCGCTGATGTGGCGCGGCGGGTGTTGAGTGTGATTCAGGACAACCTGGGCTAACGTGCGCTTCGCCCTCTTGGGAAGCGGCAGCCAAGGGAATGGCACGCTCGTTTCCAGCGGTAGCACGCTGGTACTGGTGGACTGTGGCTTCTCGCTGCGCGAAACCGAACGGCGCATGGCCTTGCTGGGCGTTCACCCTGCCCAGCTCAAGGCCGTGTTGATCACCCATGAGCACGCCGACCATGTGCATGGCATAGAGCTGATGGCCCGGCGCTACAACGTGCCGGTGTACATGAGCGAAGGCACGCGTAGCGGCCTGCGCAAGCCCGTGGTAGCAGCGCGGGTGGTGAAGTGTGGGGACACCTTCGACATCGGCGCGCTACAAGTGCGGGTGGTGCAAGTCGCTCATGATGCCCGGGAGCCCACGCATTTCGTGTTCAGCGACGGCAAGCGCAGCTTCGGCCAGCTCACGGACTTAGGCTCCTGGTGCCCGCGCATCATGAACCACTACAGTGGCCTGGATGCACTGGTGATCGAGTCCAACCACTGCCGTGACCTGCTGGCGTATGGGCCATACCCCTACTACCTCAAGCAACGAGTAGGCGGGGATCACGGCCATTTGAACAACCATCAGGCCGCCGGCCTGGTGGCGGAGCTAGGGTGGCAAGGCCTGCAGCATTTGGTGCTGGCCCACCTCAGCCAAAAGAACAACTTGCCCGAGCGTGCCCGGCAGTGCTTCGTCGATACCCTGGGGTGCGACCCGGCCTGGCTGCAACTGGCGGACCAAGCCTCCGGCTTGGATTGGCGCGAGATTGCCTAGGCTTTGTACGACATACCCCTTACATACACAGCCCTAGCGTATTTATTTTTTAGCGGAGCCCCTCATGGAAAAGCGCGAAGAACTCTACCGTGGCAAGGCCAAGTCGGTGTACACAACCGATGACGCCGACCGCCTGGTCCTGCTGTTTCGCAATGACACCTCGGCGTTCGACGGCAAGCGGATCGAGCAGCTCGATCGCAAAGGCATGGTGAACAACAAGTTCAACGCCTTCATCATGCAAAAGCTCGAAGAAGCCGGTGCGCCCACCCAGTTCGACCGCCTGCTGGGCGACAACGAATGCCTGGTGAAGAAGCTGGACATGATCCCGGTCGAGTGCGTGGTGCGTAACTACGCCGCTGGCAGCCTGGTCAAGCGCCTGGGCGTGGAGGAGGGCATCAAGCTGGAACCCTACACCTTCGAGTTGTTCCTCAAGAATGACGCCATGGGTGACCCCTTTATCAACGAATCCCACGTCGTGGCCTTCGGGTGGGGCACCGCCGAGCAACTGGCGCAGATGAAAACGCTGTCGCTGAAGGTCAATGACGTATTGACCAAGCTGTTCGACGACGCCGGCTTGCTGCTGGTGGACTTCAAGCTGGAATTTGGCGTATTTCATGGCCAGATCGTGCTGGGCGACGAGTTTAGCCCCGATGGCTGCCGCCTGTGGGACAAAGCCACCCGCAAGAAAATGGACAAGGACCGCTTCCGCCAGGGCCTGGGCGACGTGATCGAAGCCTACGAAGAAGTCGCCCAACGCTTGGGCGTACCGCTCTAAGCGAAGCGCGCACGCAAACGCCTGATAGCACGCGGTTTTTTTCACCCAAGGGCTTCGCCTGAGGCCAAACTGCTGCTATCATGCGCGCCATTGGAGAGATGCCGGAGTGGCCGAACGGGACGGATTCGAAATCCGTTGTACTGGCAACAGTACCTAGGGTTCAAATCCCTATCTCTCCGCCATACATCGAGAAGCCCCGCAGATTAAGGTCTGCGGGGCTTTTTCGTTTTTGGATTGTACGTAGACATCAACTGCCTATTGAGAGGTGGTTGTATGCTGAGATGTTGAAGTCCCAGGCTTGCAACGCCACCTCAAGGTGAGGGGTGGCATACTTATTCACGCTTAGGCGAAACGTTCACCATACTCTCGGCTGATTGGTGGCATAAGGACATCTTTTTATTTGCATATCCGTTCGGTACCGGTTATAAATGGGTTGTTGGGTGTACCGCCCAAGTGCTCTTTAAACATGGTCATATTCTCTGGGCTTGCAGTTGGTGGTCGGGTAACCGACTAGCTTTGATGTTCGTCAAGGCTTAACTCCCCACAACGACCCGTTCCTCACGTCGTATCTATGCGCGGACGTGAAGTCCCGCTGTCCTAAGGTTTCGCATATCGTTCGCTCTGAGCACTGCGGACTTAAGGGCTAGCTGGGTGCTTCACTATTCGTTGATGGTGCAACATGAGGTGACGTGGAGCAGTACGTGGCGGCGGCTTATCGATCTTGATAAATCAATATCGACAAGCAGAACTGTGGTTTGTAGTGGTGTCTTGGTAGTTCCATTCGGCCCGGAATGCTTTGGCGGCGGTAATTCCCACCACCAGGAGCTAAAACCATGTTGCGTTTAAAGAAAGCGGCTCGTCGTATGACTGAGCTGAAACAGCACAATAACCAAGACACTCGCGTTACAGTCAGCAATCAGGACTCAAAGACTGAAGGAGGGAAGGGCAAGAGTACCAAACGCTTCCGCGAAATAATCGAGGCTTTTGTTATTCGCCAAGCCCTTATGGATGTCTGGGAGAACAGGGTAGAGTACTGGGAGCTTGCCTGCGATAAAGCGGTCAAACTCTTTGAGGTGTTAACCTCATGACGCAGCAAACCACATCATTCGAATTCTAAAGGGGCTGATATTTGCTATCGGCCTTTCGTCGTTCAGGGATGAAAGATGGAAGCTCCTGTTTATCCGTATAAGCCAATCCACAGCATCAGAGCGTTGTCGTTGGCGCTTGGTGAAAGTAAGCAGTTGCTCGAAAGGCTTGCAATTCGTGCGGACCGCATGTATCGCTACGTGCCCCAAGAAAAGAAGGTCAAGCCTGGCCAGCCTCGGGAAACGCGTGATACTTACGACGCCCATGAGCCGCTTAAGCGGGTTCAGCGAAAAATCGTTGATAAAGTGCTGTCGAAAGCGAAATTTCCAGCGTATCTGCATGGGGGAATAAAAGACAAAAATTCTCCAAGAAGTATACACAGTAATGCTGCTGTACATGCTGGTGCAAGATTCGTCATTCTCCAAGACATTAAGAATTTCTACCCTTCTATCTCAAAGAGCCATGTGGACGCCATGTTCCAAGGGCTATTCGGATTTGGAGCAAATGTAGGGGCATTATTGTCGTCGCTGTGTACTCGAGATGGAAGTACGCCTCAAGGGGCCAGCACCAGCGGCTACATCGCAAACTTAGTATTTTGGGATGTAGAGCCGAAGATAGTGAAAGATCTTTTGGAGGCAGGATTTAATTACTCTCGGTTTGCCGACGACATTACCATCTCCTGTGCTCGTGAGCCTACGTCGGACAAGCTTTCAAGTATTATTTCAACTATTACTGGGATGCTAGCTACCAAAGGGTGTCATCAGAAGCGGAGCAAGCTTCACATGCGCGTACGTGGACAGGGTCTTCAGGCAGAAGGCCATACCTTCCAGCCGGTCACAGTCACAGGATTGAGCGTCTTCAACAGCTCTCCTAGACTCACCAAATTGGAGAGGAAGCGAATACGATCTGCGGTTAGGGAGCTTGAGCTTTGTAGCAAGGAGATGCCTAATTGGGCTGAACTTGAGCCGATGTATCACCGCGCAATGGGCCGTGTGGGAAGGTTGTTGGCCTGCGGTCGTCCAGATGGTGACCTATTAAAGGTACGGCTCAATGTGGTTATGCGGTCTTATCAGAAGCCTCTACTGGAGCGTTATCAGCAAGGGTTTGCAGATTGCTCCACGGATATCGCTGATGCTGTCCGCAGCGCTCTATCACAGCCTATTGATTCATCTGAGGCGGTCGGCCCCTTGCTCTGGGAGTAATATCGGGACGGTTATGCTAACTACCAGAAGTGAATCGCTCCCAGTTTACTAGACACTTCCAAGCCTCATAATAAGGCCCAAAATGGGAGGTACCATGAATCGTCAGCGTTCCCCGAAGAATTCAAGATCGAAGCGGTCAAGCAAGTGACCGAGAAAGGCAAACCTGTCACCGATGTTGGTCGCTCCGCAGGCTTCATGCCGCTGTGGAACGCTCTGAAGTACATCGTCCGGTTGGCCTCGGTCGATGAGAAGGCTGCGCTGTTCCACGGCACGGCCGCGAAGGTTTATCGATTGCACGTGCCGATGGCGCAGCCTGGAAAGGCTCCAAGCACCTAGGCCCAAGGGCGAGGCTCCAGGGAGCAGCTGCACACGCGGTATGCCCCTAGCACTGTTCCAACCCGGCCTCAATCCCTCAACCAGTCTGAGAGGCATGATCCGCAAAACATGCCAGACATGCCAGACATGCCATCTTACTCTGATCCGATTTTCACTCGGTAACGAGCGGGCCGCTCAAGTATTGGTCGTCAGTCACCGGCTCCATCCAATCAGTGTTCTTGCCATCGAGTGTTTCAGTGACAGCGAAATGTGACATCGCGGTCGTCTCGGCAGCACCATGCCAGTGCCGCTTGCCACATGCGCAGGACACGACGTCACCGGCACGTATTTCAGTTCGTGGGCCCCCTTCGCACTGGGTCCAGCCTACACCGGTCAGCACGACCAGCGTTTGACCCAGAGGGTGGGCGTGCCAGTGAGTCCGCGCGGATGGCTCGAACGTCACGATCGCGCCAGTAGCTCGCCCAGGCGCTGCTGCTTGAAACATGTAATCGATACGTACGGAGCCGGTGAACCAGTTTTCAGGTCCTTGGATAGATGGCTTGCTACCGCTACGGATGATCGTTTGATCTGAACTACTCATGGAAAACACTCTAATTCATTAGGGCCTGACCCAGCTGCGGGCCATTTGAACGCCGTAGGAAACAACGTTAGAGCTTCCATGATCTAAGTACTAGGCGGCAGAATGTGCATACACTCATGCGCTGGTGGATAAATGACCGCTCCCGATCTCAATCACCTTGTTGCGCTTCTTACGGTAGCGCGCGAGCGAAGCTTTACAAAAGCAGCCGCTCAGCTGGGGGTTTCGCAGTCCTCGCTGAGCAGAACCGTGAACGCGTTAGAGACAAACCTTGGAATGTTACTGCTCACGCGTACGACAAGGAGCGTGTCTACCACCGAGGCTGGGCAGCGGCTGCTGGATTCGGTCGCACCCAAGCTGGAGGAGATAGAAGCGGAATTATTGGCTGTAGCCGAGCTACGGGAGAAGCCAGTAGGAACCGTGCGTATCTCCGCTACTGATTACGCAGCCAACCAGTATGTATGGCCAAAACTCCAAGGCCTTCTCAGTGAGCATCCTGAGCTTCATATCGAGCTCATCAATAACTACGGCTTGTTGAACATCGTGGCAGAGCGCTTCGATATCGGCGTTCGTTTGGGGGATCAGGTAGAGAAAGACATGATTGCAGTGCGCATCGCGCCAGATGAGACCTTGGCGGTTGTTGGCTCACCTGCATATCTCCATAGAAGACCTGCTCCAAAAAAGCCCTCAGACCTCACCCAGCACAACTGTATCAATCTGAGATTGCCCACCAAGGACGTGCTTATGCCTTGGGAGCTGACCAAGGGTAATGAGCACATTGATGTTAAGGTCAGCGGCCAGCTGGTGTTCAACAACTCTTATCAAATGCTGGATGCGGCTTTGAAAGGGTTTGGTCTGGCGTACCTCCCGAAATTGCTGGCTGAATCAGAAGTGCAAGCAGGTCGGTTGAGCTGGGTTCTTGAGGACTGGTATCCGACCTTTACAGGACACCACGCCTACTACGCGACCCGGCGCCAGTCTTCGCTCGCCGTCAGGCTGGTCATTGCAGCCCTACGCGCCAATTAGCGCCAATGTGAGCCGCGGATCCGGTTTGAATTACGGGTGCCTACAGCCCAATCCTTTCAATACAGTCCACTCCAACGATGTCTGAAGTTGTTGCATTCCGTACTGATCGCCGATCGCTTTCAAGCCAGCTTGCTTTGAGTTATGCAGTCGGTAAACGGATGTCCTTCAATCTGACGAAGATTAATGAAATGGCTGCAAATAAGAAGTGAATAATACTCATCAATTCGCTGGCCTGCGATTAGTAAACTGCGCTTTGCAACCCGGCTTCAATGGCAGATCAGCAGGTGTAGAAATTCTCATGAGTGTCAGTCGCGCAAACCTTGCAGATTTCGTTTATTTCCTGGCCATTGCCCGGCATCAAAGTTTCAACCGGGCAGGCAAGGAAGTTGGCATCAGTGCTTCAGCGCTAAGCCACGCCATCAAAGGGCTGGAAGCGCGGATTGGGGTTCGACTACTGAACCGTACTACCCGAAGCGTCACACTGACCGCTGCAGGGGAGAAGCTGCATCAGGTGATCTGCAACCCGATGAGGGAAATTGATGAAGCGATGGAGATCCTGAACAAGTTCAGAGATGAACCCACAGGCCATATCCGTCTCAACCTTCTCAGCGATGCAGCCGACCTTCTGCTGGGGCCCGTGCTGCCAATCTTCAACGAGCGATATCCGGAGATACAGGTGGATCTCACGGTGACAAATCTCATCGTCGATGTCATCGGCGGAGGCCATGATGCGGGTATTCGTTATGGCGGGACAGTTCCGCAGGACATGATCGCCCAGCGCCTGTCGCCTGACATTCGCTGGGTAGTTGCCGGCACTCCGGAATACCTGAAGCGGTTCGGTACGCCGCAACATCCCAATGATCTACACGACCATCGTTGCCTGCGTATTCGCTTGGGTACCGGCGCTATCTACGAATGGGAATTTGAGAAAGGCCTTGAACGACTTTCGGTTGCGGTGCCGGGCCCGATCACAATCGATGAGACTCGTGTGGGGTTGTCCCTTGTGCGCAATGGTGCAGGATTGATGTATGCACCTGAGCCTACCATACGTTCCCTCATAGAGCGCGGTGAGGTTGTCACCGTCCTCGATGACTGGGCTAGCGTGGCACCGGGTTTTCACATGTACTTTGCCAGTCACCGGCAACTGCCGACAGGCCTTCGCTTGCTGATCGATCTCATCCGAGAAATTCATCCGATGGGCGAGTAACGCTCGTTCATCTTCATCGAAGGCCAGCCATGTGAACACTGTTACCGGTTCCCTCCAGCCTTCTGTCGACTGATGAATACTTCACTCACCACCGGCACCGCTGTAAACACGTTGGGCCAGCCGGTGTAGAACGCCAGTTGTGTCAGTATTTCTGAGGCTTGGTCCTGGGTTAGGCCGTTGTCCATGGCTCGATTAAGGTGCGCCGCAAGTTGCGCAACCTGTCCGGTGGCGATGAGCGCGCTGACCGTGATCATGCTGCGGTCACGGGGTGCCAAGTCCGGGCGAAGCCACAAGTCATGGAACAGTGAGGCGCTGGTGTAATGGACGAGGCCTGGCGAAACAGGGCCGACGTTCTTGTCAACGAACGCAGTACGAACCTTCTCGGAAACTTGATCGATCGGGAGTAGTGAGGGTGAGGTAGGCGGTAATTGATTGGCGGTGATACCGCGCTTGGCAAAGACATCCTTGGTGATCAGGATGCTTGCAGTGGCGTTACCCCAACCTGTGTAGAACGCCAAGTGGTTAATGGCTTCTGAAATCTCCGAAGGCTTGACGCCATTGTCCAGCGCCAGATTCAGATGATGGACGAGCTCCACCGTTTGCTGCTTGGAAATCAGTACTGCCAACGTAACGAGACTGCGGTCGCGTGGGGACAGGCCCGGACGTTTCCACACCTCACCCACCAGAGTGAACTCGGTATTGTGAGCCAACGCCGGAGATACCGCTCGGATGTCGTCCAGCGTTGGCACAACAGGAACAGTTGCAGTGGTAATTCGGTCCGGAGTCGAGCAGGCCGCTATCAAGAGGGTCAGGCAAGCGAGACCAGCTTTGCGCAGGCTCATCGCAATGCTCCATATTGCGCTTCGGTCACCGGCTCCATCCATTCGACATTTTTCCCGTCTACAGCTTCCTGTACGGCGATGTGAGTCATGCCGGTTGTAGCCGTAGCGCCATGCCAATGCTTGACGCCAGGCGGCGTCCAGATGACGTCACCCGGCTTGATCGCAATCTTTTCGCCGCCTACTTGCTGCACCCAACCGGTACCTGAAGTAACTATCAGAGTCTGGCCGTTTGGATGAGTGTGCCAGGCTGATCTGGCACCTGGCTGAAAAGTAACGGCACCCGCTGAAACTGTTGAGGGCGCGCGGGCTGCGAAGAGCGGATCGATGCGCGCGTTCCCGATAAAGTTGGCAGGTGCTCCCATGATCGAAGCCTGCTCGCCATTTCTGGCAATCTCCATGGCCTGATCTTTCGGTATTTCCGCGCTATGTGCAGAGAGGGCGGTGCACATCATAACGGCCAGTGAAGAGGCCTTGATCAGTACTCTCATAGCGAGTTCCTGCTCCATAGTCAGTCGAAGCGACACGCTAAATGAGTATGTTTACCGGGACTACCGGCAAAAGCCACAATGATCCGATGAGCACGGCTCATTAATCTTCTTTCCCCAATGTTTCCCTACGGGCCGTGTTGATCCTGTATCCAGAGCAATTGATGAGCGTTGCTCAGCAGAACATCCCGCTTTTTGCCGGTATTCAGAGCCTTCCCTTATGTTTAGCTTGACCGGACATAAACCTCCTGCAGGTATCACTTGCAGGGCGGCCCTCATTCTCGAAACTGAGGAATCGTTCGATGAGCTTTTCGTTTGAGAACAAAGTTGCGCTGGTCACCGGCGCAGCTTCCGGGATTGGCTTGGCGACTGCCAAGGCATTCGCCCGAGCCGGCGCGGCGGTCGCCCTTGTAGACATCAATGGCGACGCCGCACATAGCCATGCCGAGGCGCTTGTTGCCACAGGTCACCAGGCCATCGCCATTCGCTGCAACGTTGCCAATAACGATGAAGTCGAGCCCATGGTGAAAGAAACGGTCGCCCACTTCGGCCGCCTGGGCATCGCCTTCAACAATGCGGGTATTCAAAACATCCTGGCTGAGACAGCAGACGCGACTGTCGAGGATTATGACCGGGTGATGTCCGTCAACCTTCGGGGTGTCTGGGCGTACATGAAATTCGAACTGGAGTACATGCGCGGGCAGGGCAGTGGAGCCATCGTGAATTGTTCCTCACTGGGCGGCCTGGTCGGCGGTGCCGAGCGAGCGACCTACCATGCTGCCAAACACGGCGTCATCGGCCTGACCAAAAGCGCAGCGTTGGAATATGCCTCGCGCGGCATTCGCGTCAATGCGGTTTGCCCAGGGCTGATCTGGACGCCAATGGTCGATCAGATGGTTGCCTTGGGCCAGGGGGAGGCCATGGAGGGCATGACTAAAGCTGTGCCCATGGGCCGCCATGGCCGACCTGAAGAAATTGCAGACGCGGTCCGCTGGTTGAGCAGCACCTCTTCCAGCTACGTCACTGGCCAGTCCATCTCTGTCGATGGTGGTTTCATCATGCGGTGACACCTTCTGCCCGCATCCCCGCACGCACCCAGTCAGTCGCGAACTGCCGCCCCTGTAAAGCATCAAGGAAGTAACCCATGCCGGAAACGAATCAATCCAGGACAACCCATGCGCTGCTGATTGCACTAGGTGTCATTACGCTGTTGCCTGGGCTGTTCATGCTCACCGCGGGCGGTTACCTCATTACTCTGGGCGGCTCCTGGTACTTTGCCTTGGCAGGCTTGGGCATGACGGTTGCGGGGCTGCTTCTCATCCGTCGCCGCTTACCCGGTGCACTGCTCTATCTGGCTGTGTTCGTTGCGTCTGTAGCATGGGCGTTATGGGAAGTTGGTTTCGCCTTCTGGCCATTGTTTTCCCGACTATTCGCACTGGCAACGCTGGCTCTGCTGGTTTTGCTCGCAATACCAAAACTGCCTTCCGGCATCAAACCTTCAGCTGTCAGTTTCTCCTACATCGGAGCTTTGGTCGTTGCGGTGGCGCTGGCAGGTACGTTTTACACAGCACTGCAACCGCAGCCGATTCAGACAGCCGAGGGCGTACCCAGTCCAGTGCCAGGAAAGGCAGTTGGCACCCTGGAGCCTGCTACCGATTGGCGTCATTTCGGACGTACCCCGTCAGGCACCCGGCATGCCGCGCTCGACAAGATCACCCCGCAGAACGTTTCTGACCTGGAGATCGCCTGGACGTATCGGACGGGAGAAATACCCAAAGCCAGCAATGAGGGGCATGTAGTGACACCGCTCCATGTCAACGGCGTGCTGTATGGCTGCACCCAGTCCAGCCAGTTGTTCGCTCTGGATGACGACAGTGGGAAAGAGATCTGGCGTCATAATCCGCAGGTGCAAACCAACAATGTTTATCCACGCTGCCGTGGCGTGGGGTATCACGACGCAACAGCGCAGACGACGGCTGCAAGTACCAATGCACCGGCAACCGCGTGCGCACGTCGCATAATCGCAACCACCGTCGATGCTCGCCTGATCGCCGTAGACGCCCAAACAGGCGAAACGTGCACTGACTTTGGAGATCACGGCAGCGTAAGCCTGCGCACCGGTATTGGGAGTCCTGATCAGGAGCTCTATTTCCCGACAGCAGCGCCTACCGTCGTACGGGACCTGGTCGTTGTCGGTGGACTGGTGTGGGACAACCAGAAAACCGGAGAGCCGTCCGGTGTCGTACGCGCGTTCAACGTCAGCACAGGTGCGCTGGTATGGGCCTGGGATCTCGGCAACCCAGCGATAACCCGCGAGCCCCCTGAGGGCCAGAGTTATACGCCGGGAACGCCTAACGTGTGGTCGACACCCGCTTTTGACGACGCTCTGGGCCTGATCTATCTGCCCACGGGCAATGCGACGCCTGATTTCTGGGGCGGTCAGAGAACTGCGGCCGACGACCGTTATTCCTCGTCCATTGTCGCGCTGGACCTCGCTACAGGGCGGGAGCGCTGGCACTTCCAGACGGTGCATCACGACCGTTGGGACTACGATGTGCCTTCTCAGCCCGCTTTATACGATGTGCCGGACGGAAACGGCGGGTTCTTGCCCGCGTTGATCCAGACGACCAAGCGTGGACAGATCTTCATGCTCGATCGTCGAACCGGCACCCCTATAGCCGACGTGGACGAGCGCCCAGTGCCACAAGGCGGCGTCACTGATGATCGCAGTTCACCCACCCAGCCGTATTCTGTAGGAATGCCGGCGATCGGAACCGAGCCGCTTAGCGAAAAACGCATGTGGGGGCTGACACCTATCGATCAGTTGATCTGTCGCATCGATTTTCGCAAGGCCCGCTATGAGGGCGAATTCACACCTCCCAGCGAACGCCTGACGCTCCAGTATCCGAGCTGGCTGGGCGGAATGAATTGGGGATCGGTTTCCATTGCCGAAAACCTGGGCTATCTGATCGTGAACGATACACGAGTGGCCACCTGGAGCCGCATGATCCCCCGCAAGACCTACGATGAAACGGGCGTAGCAGGTGGCGGGCATGAGGGGAACGCTCCACAGGCGGGTACCCCCTGGGGTATTGCGATGGGGCGCTTCATGTCACCACTGGGCGTTCCTTGTCAGGAGCCGCCCTACGGAACGATCAGCGCGATCGACCTGGCAACGCGCAAGGTTGCCTGGTCAATGCCGCTTGGGACAACCGAAGATACCGGGCCGCTGGGGATAGCCACCCGCTTGCCGATGCCTGTTGGTATGCCTACTCGTGGTGGACCGCTGACCACTTCGACCGGAGTGGTGTTTATCGCAGCTTCGCAAGACTTCTATATTCGGGCGTTTGACGTACGCACCGGCAAGGAGCTGTGGAAAGGTCGGCTGCCAGTAGGCGCGGAAGCCAATCCGATGACGTACATCTCCCAAAAGAACGGCAGACAGTTTGTAGTCATCAGCGCAGGTGGCACCTCTGCTTCCAAGGAAAAGGGGGATTACGTGATCGCGTTCTCTGTTCCACGGTAAAAACACTTCAAGTCCTACCGGCGCTACAACGTGTTGCTCTCAGTGCCGCTGGCATTAAGAGCAATCTCAATTGTTGGATGAAAGGCCCGTAATGGACTGCCATGCGGCGCTCGCGAGCAGGTCTCTATAGTGCCTTGGGCTTTTCTGAACACGCTTGGAGAGCCAGGCTCTGGAATAGCTCTCGGCTTGTCCGATAATGAGCGAAGGCAGAAGCTCTGTCGGAATATGGGTGAAATGCTCTGCCTTGTCTTTGGCCGTCATCCACTCAAGCAGGCTTTTATTGCGCTGTTTATTGCGGGTCGCCAGTTCGTCCTTGAACGGACCGCTCGACACAGCAGATCTGCCATGCAGGACGAAGCGCGCCCATTCCGGTTGTGCGTCTACCCAGTCCACATAGCTGTGCACCAGCGCATATACGCCTGCTTCTGCAGTGTTTGCCTTTTCCAGATATTCGCTGCGCAACCTGGCCTGGTCATCGAGGGCCGCGAAAAAAAGCGCTGCTACCAGGCCTTCCTTGTTTCCAAAGTGGTGGTAGATCGCACCAACACTGGTTTCGCATCGAGCCCGGATCGATTCAATGGTCGTAGCTTCAATGCCGACATCGTTAAAAAACGTGAGCGCCTGTCCAAGGATGGCGCGTTTCAGGTCGGTTCGCCTTCCAGGGTATACGCGTTCGAGCAAGTCAGAGGGTTGCATGGGAGAGCGCCAAAAAAACGGATTCTAAAGTTTGCTGGTAGAGAGAGGAAGGCGGAGCTTGACAACATTTCGAGCAAAAGAATATTGTTCTGTAACAGAGCAATATTCTGTTTTCCTAACAAGAGAGCCACCCCATGAGCCAGGCACTGAGCATGTTCAACAGCGTGGGCCCTGCCGCTTTTAGCAGCATGGCCTGCCAGTTCGCCCCCTACTTCAGCACCATCAATCCCGAGATATCTGAGCTATCCCCCGGACACGCGGTAGTCAACGTGCCGTTTCGTAAAGAAATCACGAACCATCTCGCATCCGTGCACGCGATTGCGCTATGCAATGCTGCTGAGTTGGCTGGAGGCATCATGACAGACGCCTCTATCCCGGCTGGCGGCAAATGGATTCCCAAGGGCATGACGGTTGAGTATCTGGCGAAAGCGAAGACTGCTATCAAGGCTGTGGCTGATGGCAGCGCAATCGACTGGGAAAGTGCTGGCGACAAGACTGTTCCGGTGGACATCTTCGACGAGGGCGGAGTGAAGGTGTTTACCGCCAGGATCACCATGAACGTCAAGTTGGCCTGATATCCCACATTAGGTTTGCTTGCGTAAGTCCATGCTTGGCGGCAAACCGATCACACTAAATTCTGGAGCGACTGTGCAGATTTCAAACATGTCCGGCCTAGAGTTGCTTCGAGCTATGTTGAATGGGGATATCCCGTCTCCGCCAATATCCCAAACGATACCGATGCGAGGTGTCGCCGTCGAGCTTGGGTATGTAAAGCAAATAGCCAGAGCCGATACCCGGCATACAAACCCGCTCGGTGGGGTGCACGGTGGGTTTGCGGCCACCGTTTTGGATTCGGTTTTGGGCTGCGCCGTGCATTCGATGCTGGAAGCAGGACTGACCTACGGCACCATCGACCTGAACGTTAAAATGCTGCGGCCCATTCCGTTTAACGAGGATGTAATTGCTGAGGCAACCGTAATTAATATCTCACGCAGTTTGGGGGTCGCGGAGGGAACGATTAAAAACGCTGACGGAAAGATACTTGCCTACGGCTCCACAACCTGCCTGATTCGCTCACTGACTTAGCGGTAAGCAAGGATTCGTCGACGCTACGAGCGAATCCTCGCGGGCTACATGGCCGGTTGTCTATCAGGCGTGGTATTTGAGCGCCTGCACTACAAGCCTCATGGCTAACGAAGGCTGGTGCCTACTTGCGTAATACAGGTGCAAACCTGGGAAAGTAGGTGCCCAGTCTTTCATCACAATTTCCAGCTTCCCCGTCTCGATATAGGAGGCAACGGTCTCTTCAGGCATGAAGGCAAGCCCGTAGCCGGCCACCGCCGCATTGGCAATCTGGCCAACGCCATTGAAGATAAGCTGACCTGTAACCCTTACGTTTACCTGCTCCTTTCCTTTACACAACTGCCAGGCGTAACAGCCCCCACGGGTAGGTAAGCGCAGATTGATACAGCTGTGATTGGCAAGGTCTTGGGGCGTCAGCGGCACAGGCTTGTGCCTTAGGTAGGACGGAGCTGCGACGATCACAAAGCGTATGTCTGGAGATATCCTCACGGCGATCATGCCTGCTGCCACATCATCCCCCATTCGTACGCCCATGTCGTAGCGCTGATCTACGATGTCGGCCAATCCATAATCACTGATCATTTCGACGGTGACATCGGGATGCTCGGTGAGGAAGCCTTGCAGTCTTGGCCACAACACCTGGTCAATGGCGAAGTCAGTGGCGGTAATCCGAATGGTCCCACTGGGCTTGTCTCGCAGATCCCTGATAGCGGAAAGCTGCGCTTCGATTTCTTCGAAGCGCGGTGCCACGTTTTCAAGCAGCCGCTCCCCCGCTTCGGTAGGGGACACGCTGCGTGTTGTACGCATCAATAAACGAATCCCCAAGCGCTTTTCAAGCGAGCTAATGCTATGGCTAAGGGCTGATTGAGTGATGCCCAACTGATCCGCCGCCCTTGTGAAGCTGCGTTCCCTAGCAACGGCAATGAAGCCGATGACATCGCTGTAATTCTCACGGCGCATCTACGTTCTTCCGATAGTTGTTCCCCTGAAGAGGAACGATCGAGGCTCACCGCAACCTACCACTCTAACGTGCAGAGCCAACAATAGTGATCAGCACAGTCTGAATGCAGCTATGAATTGAATACATGAATAATCCACGATTCTATCTCTCTAATGTGTGAGTAGATCGGATGATCTGAATTTTCTTCGAGGCATAGCGATGAATGGCGACCAGCCTGCTGACACAGCCGTACTTACACCCGGGCGTCGAAAGCTGCTAAAGGCGGGAGCAGCATTACTAAGCGTTCCTCTGCTGAGTGGCATGAGCAGGAGTGCCCGAGCCGCGCCGGAAACCAGTTCCAATAATTTCCATCCGGGCGGAGCAGGCATTGGTCATCTAGCTGCTGATTTTGAGGTCAACCTTCAGGACGTGCAGATTCTGTTTGTCGACATGCAGCATGAACTGACCAAAGCCAGCAAATCCAATGCGCCTGCAGCGTTGGCGGCGAACGCCGCGGTTCTTGCTGAGGTTGCCCGCCTCTTGGGTCTTCCGATGACCTATTCGCTCGTGCCCGTTGCTGGGAACGCCGGCAAATTGCTCAGCGAGTTACAGCCTTATTCGAACGAGAAGAATACGTTTCGCCGGATATTGGCAGGGAGTTTCACCGACCATTCGATGGTCTCGGCACTGGCCCAGCACCGGCGCAAGACGCTGGTTGTTTCTGGTTATGCGACTGAAGTTGCCGTTCTCCAAACGGCACTTGCGGCACTCAAGGCGGGTTATAGGGTTTTCATCCCTGTTGACGCGGTGGGCAGCTCCTCGGCCCGAACCGAGTCTGCTGTGCTGCGCCAGATGGAGCTTGCGGGGGCTGTCCCGACTTCTGTGATGAGCCTTGCGGCGCAGCTCGCACCAGATTTTTCAAAAGAGCCTGGCCGCTCTGTCCTTGCCACGTTCAACCGTCTGCAGGCCACCAATTGAACCTCAATAAAGAACACCGTAAACGAGCTACCGCCTGGTGCTTTCTGCCCTTGGTGATGTTCGGTTTACTCGGTACGGGTACGAATCTTATGGCGCAAGACATCAAAAACATTCAGACCCCTGATACGCCGCTGACGCTGCAGTCACGCGGTAGCTTCTTTATCGGCGGTGAAACGGCTGAACAAAGCTACGTCGAGTTGGGTAGCCGCCGTCCTGCCGATCGGGTGACGATCAACCAGATGTTCGTGGAATTCATGTCGCCTTCGGGAGAGAAAAAAGCGCCGGTTATCATGGTTCACGGCGCAGCCCTTAGTGGCGCCAGTTTCGATACGACCCCCGATGGACGAATGGGCTGGTACGAATACTTTGTACGAAACGCTCACCCCACATACGTGATCGACCAGGTAGGCCGCGCGCGCTCAGGATTCAATCAAGCGGTCTTCAACAATGTCGGCGCCGGTCTGGAAGGTCGAGAGAAACAGCCACCGATGGTGCGGATGGGGGATCGCTTCGCGGCATGGGCAAATTTCAGGTTCGGCCCAGAGGACGGAGTACCATTTCCTGACTCACAGTTTCCGGTGCAAGCGGCGTCCGAGCTCTCACGACAGGGTATTCCGGATCTGGGCGCAGCCCTGCCCACGCCCAATCCCAACTATCGGGCTCTTTCGAGCCTGGCTGAACAGGTCGATGGAGCGGTACTGATCAGCCATTCCCAGTCGGGTACTTATCCAATCGAAACCGCGCTGCTAAACCCCTCAGCGGTTAAAGCCATGGTCCTGGTCGAACCGGGAAGTTGTGCTGCTGACTCCTGGACGCAGGACCAGATCAAAACGTTGGCCAAGGTGCCTCTGCTAATTGTCTACGGCGATCACCTGGAGGCTCCCACCTACCTGCCGGGACCTGGCTGGCAAGATCGTTTTGACGAGTGTGAACGTTTGATCGGCCGGATCCGTGACGCCAACGGGCAGGCTGAAATGCTGCACCCTCCCAAGCATGGGATCCGGGGCAACAGTCACATGATCATGCAGGATAAAAACAATCTTCAGATTGCCGATCTGATCCTGGCCTGGCTCGACCGCTCACTAGCAGTTTCTCGCGACGAGTGAAAGCGCCGGTAGAGCGTTCGACCCGTTTTGCTCAACCGCCTTTTCACGTTTCATCAATAGGCTAATGGAGATCTTGTAATGAAATACCGCACCCTGGGCAATACCGGCATGGCCGTGTCCACATTAGGTCTAGGCACCATGTACTTCGGTGACATCGTTGCCGAAGCCGTATCCTTCGAGATCCTGGATGCTTTTCTGGAGGAAGGTGGCAACCTGATCGATACGTCTGACGTGTACGCCGGAAGTGCATCGGAACAGATCGTAGGACGGTGGCTAAAAAGCCGACCGGCTGAAATGACCGATCGCGTAGTACTGGCCACAAAAGGTCGATTCGGAACCGGCCCTGACGTTAACGACGTCGGTCTTTCCCGTCGCCATCTGCAACGCGCTCTGGATGCCTCGCTTGGCAGACTGGGTGTTGAGCGAGTGGACCTGTACCAGTTGCATGGCTGGGACCCGATAACGCCAGTCGAGGAAACCCTCAGATTTCTGGACGACGCAGTTCGAGCCGGCAAGATCAGCTACGTAGGCCTTTCAAACTTCACGGGCTGGCAGCTTCAGCTGGTCCTGTCTACCGCCAAGGCAATGGGCGTGAATCTGCCCGTTACGTTGCAGGAACAATACAGCCTGTTATCTCGAGAGATCGAGTGGGAGGTCGTTCCGGCCGCGTTGCATAACGGGATTGGACTCCTTCCGTGGTCACCGCTAGCAGGCGGGTTCTTGTCTGGCAAGTACCGCCGCGGTACCAAGCCAGCACCTGATACGCGTGCTGGCTCGGACAATGCCCTTTATCAGTGGGTCGCCGCTGAGTACGCAGAGTCTGACCGTAACTGGGCGACCATCAACCTGGTAGTGAATACTGCAGAGAATATCGGAGCTACTCCCTCGCAGGTGGCATTGAGCTGGCTGACCAATCGTCCTGGGGTGACCGCCCCGATCATGGGCGCTCGGACACTGGCGCATCTTAAGGACAATCTCGGCGCGGTCGAGCTAGAGCTGAGCCCTGACGATACGGCTGCACTTGAGGCCATTAGCGCACCTGTTTCCGGCAGCTATCCGTACGGAGCCTTCGGAACCAAACAGCGCGAGCGTTCGGTACAAACCTCGACTCAGGCACTGGTTGGCCTAGTCGGAGAAGGTTCTGATCACCCGCTCGGACGAGCCTGATCCAATAAGCCGTCTTCCGCCCGCGACTTGGGCGGGACGGTGGTGGCTCGTGCCTTTTCTCCTTGACACTTGATCCATGGCCCCTGTAGCAGGGTACCCCACCCATACTGCCTTGGAAACAATCGGTGTCTTGCCAGGTCCGGTCTAAATACCCTTTCAACCGATGCATAAAACGAATCTGCTTTGCGGAGCGCAAACACCGGCTCAGGCGTAGGTATGATCGCGCATCTGTACCGCACTACGCCCCAATGCTCATTTCATCGCTTTCCGGAATGAAGTGTTGCCGTAGGCCGGTTTTCAGACTGAAGAATCACGTCGCGGCCCTTGTGGTGCAGTTTTTTCACACGGGCTCGCCATTGAGCGCGGCAATCACAATATCCCCATCCCGAGCCTCACGGCCTTGATCCAAAATCACCAGGTCGCCGATAAACAGCCCTGCACTTGTTATGCTGTCGCCGTCGATCTTCACCAGGCAGATGTACGGGGCTTGGATATCGAGCAGCTCATCCAATGAGTTGTGATCGTCCATTGCGGAGGAAGGTAAGCCTGCAGGCACGCGGCAGGCAAAAAGCGGTAGGGTGAGGGTTGAAGGGGCCTATCGGGCCGAGGTTTAGAATCAACCAATCAAGTAGTCATTGACTAGATTCATGTTGAAGGGTGATCTAAAATAACAGCCGTCACTAATAAATCTCAGGTCATAGTGTTATTTTATAGGAATACCTAGGGTAAGAGCATAAATAAAAAATATTTAGAAATATATAAGCTATAACCGTCAATGATTGCTGTTGATGGTAATTATCCATTACTAATTTGAACAAACACCCGCCCACACAGCCAAATTCAGAACACACCACAGCAGCTCCGCTGTGCAAGTTTCAAGCTTCGCCCTATGATAGCCGGCTGTTTAGGCACAAATGAGGCATACATGAGCAGCCGGCAAGACATAGGTCAGCAGCTGTCCTTTGCGCTTTACAGTGCGGCGAATCGAGTGGCGCGGCTGCATAAGCCCCATCTCGAGCCTCTTGGGCTGACCTTCCCGCAGTACTTGGTGATGATGGAGCTGATGACCCACGCCCCTCGAACCGTGGGTGAGCTGGGTGGAAAATTGGGTATGGAAACGGGCACCATCACACCGCTGCTTAAGCGTTTGGAAGCCTCGGGTTTCGTTACCCGTACCCGTGACCTGGCAGATGAACGACGCGTATCCATTGGGCTGACCCAGCAAAGCGAAGGGCTTCGCCCGCAAATCTGCGGGGTAACGAAAAAAATCGAGTCGGCCTGTCAACTGCCCCATGAGGGGCTTGCAGAGCTTCGCGACACTCTCAACGCGCTGGCGCACCCTGCTCGAACCTGACCCGCCTACCTAACTACCTTCCTCTATAGTACGCACCTGGCCGCCAAGGCGGTGCGGCGGGGAGGGTAATTGCGCTAAGCGCCGCCCTACCACCGAATTACCGACCCCAGGGTAAACCCAGGGCAGGTACAGGATTGCCTGCTACCCTTTTCCACAGGCACCTGTAAGGGCGGTTAACCCCTGGGGTAGGGCTGTATAGCCAAACACTCGATGGGATAAAACGCCTTGGTCGAGCCCAAACAGCCAAGCAGTGCCTATAATAGTAGTGCGTTACTATATCGCGCGCTAGAATTATCCCTGATGCGGCGTTTGTTAAAACAGCTCGTCATGGTTGACGTTACGGGGAGGGTGGTGGGCTGCCAGTGGCTATAGGCTCAGGGCACACACCTCAATAGCCAACGTTGCACTGATCAATCAATCCAGCCTGGTTAAACATATGAAAAAAACACTCGCAGCGATTGCGCTACTGTACTCGGTTTCTTTTGGAGCGACCGCGGCAGACCTCACTGGCGCATTGGGCGCTACCAGTCAGGGCGGTGTTACCGCTCGGGCGGCCATAGGCTTCAACTGGGACAAGTCATGGTGGGCAACCCAGACTGGCCGGCTGACGGGCTATTGGGACTTGGGGTATACGTACTGGGAGGCTGGCGATGAAGCCGGTGGCCGGCATTCTGTGTCGTTCTCGCCAGTGTTCGTTTACGAGTTTGGAAGTGGCGAAATCAAGCCGTTCGTCGAGGCTGGCATCGGTGTAGCAATGTTCACCGGTACCACAGCCGGTGACCAAAAGTTTGGCTCATCCTTTAACTTCGAAGATCGCATTGGTGCGGGCTTAAAGATTGGCGCCGATCAGAAAGTCGGGATCCGGGCGATCCATTATTCGAATGCCGGTATCAAAGAGCCGAATGACGGGATCGAGTCCTTCTCGCTGTTTTACAGCCACTCGATCTAACGTTGTGCCCCTATCAGCCTTAGCGGCTTGATAGGGGTAAAGCCCCATGGGCTAGCTAAGTAATGGCTGGAAATGCGC
This sequence comes from Pseudomonas artemisiae, assembly GCF_057128685.1. Taxonomy (NCBI): domain Bacteria; kingdom Pseudomonadati; phylum Pseudomonadota; class Gammaproteobacteria; order Pseudomonadales; family Pseudomonadaceae; genus Pseudomonas; species Pseudomonas artemisiae. The sequence continues at coordinate 57,456 of NZ_JBSKHS010000007.1, read as the reverse complement.
AGAGAATGGTGTGCGTTGAATGCAGCTTATCGCGCAGCTGTGAGCAGGGCTATCGCCACCCGCTCAAGGCCCTGTCTAACGCTGTGTTGCTCGGGATACTCATGCCTGATTTTCCCAGCGCCGGAACAGCGCGCTGGCGTTAACGCCTCCGAAGCCAAATCCGTTCGACAGTGCGTAGGTTATTGGGGCCTTGCGCGCCCTTAACCCAACCAGATCAAGGCCTTCGGCGGCTTCATCCGGCGCAATCAAATTCAGCGTGGGCGGTACCACCTGATCTCGTAAGGCCAAAACGGTAAAGATTGCCTCCAGCCCGCCCGCCGCCCCCAGAAGATGACCCGTCGCTGATTTGGTCGACGTGATTGCAAGCCCCGCCCGGGTGCCGAACAAGGAACGAATAGCCGCCAGCTCGCCCTTGTCACCCACTTGAGTGGACGTCGCATGCGCGTTGATATGCTGAACCTGCTCGGCGGTGATGCCGCCTTGGCGTAGCGCCTGCTCCATTGCCCGGCGAGCACCGTTTCCATCTTCAGGCCCGGCCGTCAGATGGTAGGCATCGGCGCTCGTCCCATACCCGATCAATTCCGCCAGTGGGGTTGCGCCCCGCGCCAGCGCATGCTCAAGCGATTCGATCACCACCAGGCCTGCGCCCTCTGCCATTACGAATCCGTCGCGGCCTTGATCGAATGGCCTGGAGGCCTCGCTGGGTTTGTCGTTAAAAGCAGTGGAAAGCGCCCGCGCTGCCGCAAAGCACCCCAGCGTGACTCGGTCTATGGCCGCCTCTGTCCCGCCACAGATGGCGATGTCCGCCTCGCCACTTTTGATCAGCCGTGCGGCATCTCCAATCGCTTGAACGCCGGCAGCACAGGCAGTCACCGGGGCGCCCAAGGGGCCACTGAAGCCGTTCGCGATGGAGACGTGACCTGCCGCCATGTTGGCCAGGAAGGATGGCGCCGTGAAGGGCGACAGCCTGCGTGGGCCGCGTGCATCGGTCACCCGAATAGCCTCCGCGAGCGCTCCAAAGCCGCCTACGCCTGAGCCGATAACGGTTGCGGTGCGTTGCTGTCGCGCTTCATCGGTGGGGTGCCATTTCGCTTGGGCAAGGGCTTGGTGAGCAGCCACCAGCGCAAACTCGATAAAGCGGTCCATCTTCTTGCGTTCCTTAGGAGGTATCAGCGCCTCGGGGTTGTAGCCTGCCACCGGGTCCATGTCGGGTGTGCGAACCTGCCCAGCCACTGCAACGCCGGTGCCCTCACCGATGTGAGGCGGGAGAGCGCTGATACCTGACACGCCCTCCAGCAGCCTGCGCCACACTTGCTCGACGCTACAGCCTAGCGGCGTGACCAGCCCGGTGCCTGTTACCACAATGCGTTTCTGACCTTCTCGATGTCTCATGGCTTATCTCCACGTTGTCAGTTGTAGGCGTGCCTCGGGGCTTTCATCCCGCGCACCCTGGCCCCCGCATGGCTAGTAGCTGGGGTTCGATGAATGTTCGGGTAGGGTTGGTTGCGCGGACGGCTTGGTATCCGGGCGAATCCGAAACCAGATCGAATACATGGCTGGGAGGAATATCAGGGTCATCGCCGTGCCCCCGAACGTACCGCCTATAAGGGTGTAGGCGAGGGTGCCCCAGAACACCGAATGGGTAAGCGGGATAAAGGCAAGGATCGCCGCCAATGCTGTCAGTAGCACCGGGCGGGCGCGCTGTACGGTTGCCTCGACCACAGCGTGGAAGGGGGCCAGCCCTTGCTTTTCGTTGTGGTCGATCTGCCCGATCAAGATCAGCGTATTGCGCATCAGGATCCCGGACAGGGCGATCAGGCCCACCAGCGCGTTGATACCGAAAGGTTGGTCAAATAGGAGCAGCGTAGGCACTACGCCTATCAGCCCCAATGGCGCGGTCAGGAACACCATGGTCATGGCGGACATCGACCGCACCTGCATGATGATGATCAACAGGGTGATAGCGATCATGATGGGGAAAAGAGGCGCCAGCGCGGCGGTAGCTTTGGCGGACTCTTCGATCGACCCGGCTTGCTCGATGCGGTAGCCATCGGGAAGCTGGGCGATGATCGGTTCCAGCGCTTGCATAAGCGTGGTGGACACATCAGGGGGCTGTAGGTGCTCTGCGATATCCCCACGCACGGTGAGGGTCGGCACGCGATCACGGCGTCGAAGAATAGGGTCCTCCATGCGGACTTCCACTGCTCCGATCTGTGACAGCGGCACACGCTGGCCGTCGGCCCCCACCAGGGTGAAACCGCCGATCTTAGCCGGGTCCCGCCGGGTGTCACCGGCTGCCCGCGCTACCACCTGAACTGAACGAATATCCTCGCGCACCGCAGTGATCGGTACCCCTGAAAGCAAAAACTGTAACTGTTGGGCCACTGCGCTGGAGCTAAGGCCAAGGGCCTGAAGCCGGTCCTGGTCCAGCGAAAAATGCAGCGTCGGTACCCGTGGGCCCCAGTCGACATTAACGGTGCGCATCATCGGGCTGTTTTGCATAAGCGCCTCCACCTTGCCAGCGATATCACGCAGCACGTGGGGGTCTGGGCCCATCACGCGATAGGCCACGGGGTAGGGTGAGTAGGGGCCGAAGACCAGCTGGGTCACTCTTACCCTGGCTTCCGGCGCCAACCCCTGAGCAACGGCCTTGCGGATTTTGAGTTTCAAGGTGTCACGGGACGCTTCACTGTCTGCAAGCACAACGATCTTGGCGAACGAAGGATCAGGAAGCTCCGGAGCCATTGCCAGGTAGAACCGAGGCGAGCCCTGGCCGATATAGGCCGTGACGATTTTTGCGGCGGCCTCGTTATGAAGCCAGGCTTCGATCTTGGCCGTTGCCGCGCTCGTCTGCTCGATGGATGTGCCATAAGGCATCTGCACTTCGATCAACACTTCAGGGCGGTCAGAGGTTGGGAAAAACTGCTTTTTCACTACCCCCATACCTACCAGGGCCAGCGTGAACCCAAGGACTACAATGCCAGCGACGGCCCACTTCCAGCGGATGATCCGTGTCAGAAAGGCGCGAAAGCGATTGTAGTGGGGGGTGTCGTAGATGGCGGCGTGCCCGCCTTCAATGGATTTGATTTCCGGTAGCATTTTCACCCCAAGGTAGGGCGTAAATACCACTGCCACCACCCAAGAGGCTATCAGGGCAATACCGACGATCCAGAACATATTGCTGGTGTATTCGCCAGCAGTGGACTGCGCGAAGCCGTTCGGCATGAAGCCCACGGCCGTCACCAGCGTGCCGGCGAGCATCGGGGCGGCCGTATGGCTCCAGGCATAGGCCGAGGCCTTGATCCGGTCATAGCCTTCTTCCATTTTCACCACCATCATTTCGATGGCGATAATGGCGTCATCCACCAGCAACCCCAGCGCCAGGATCAGCGAGCCCAGGGTGATTCGGTCGAAGTGCTTGCCGGTGGCTTGCATCACGATAAACACAATCGCCAGTGTAAGCGGCACTGCCGCGGCGACCACCACCCCCACCCGCCAGCCCATGCTCAGGAAGCAGACCACCATTACTACCAGCAGGGCGACGAAGAACTTGATCATGAACTCGTCCACGGCAGCGCTGATGTTCACGGACTGGTCGGTGACCCGCGAAAGCGTCATGCCTAAGGGCATCCCTTGGTTGATCCTGGCAGTTTCGGTAGCCAGCGCTTGACCTAGATCGAGCCCGTTCCAGCCATCGCGCATCACTACGCCAAGGATCAACGCCGGTTCGCCCTGATTGCGCACCAGAAAGGTTGCCGGGTCCTCGTAGCCGCGCTCCACCGTTGCGATATCGGCAAGCTTGAGCGTGCGGCCATTGGAGATGATCGGGGTGTTGCGGATAGTCTCCAGCGTGTCAAAGGCCCCGTCGAGCCGCACCACTATCTGGGGGCCATTTGTTTCGATCGAGCCTGCGGGGGTCAGCAGGTTTTGGCCGTTGAGCCCCGAGAAGATCTCCTGCGGCGAAATACCAAGCGTGGCTAAGCGTTCGTGGGAAAACGATACGAAAATCCGCTCGGGTTGCTCCCCGACGATGTTGACCTTCTTTACACCAGGCACGTGCAGAAGACGTTGACGAAGCGTCTCGGCTTCGCGCACGAGCAGCCGCTGAGGCTCGCCCTTGGCTTTCAGGGCCAATAACGCAAAGGTGACATCTGAGAACTCGTCGTTGACCAGAGGGCCCGTTACGCCAGCAGGTAGGGTTTTCGCCGCATCTCCCAATTTTTTTCGGGCCTGGTAGAACGCTTCCTCTACTTGCGCCGGTGGTGTTTTGTCCTGCAACGACAGCATCGTGAAGGCCATGCCCGGTCGGGTGTAGGTTTCACTGCGGTCGTACCATTTCAACTCCTGTAGCCGCTTCTCCAGAGGCTCGGCGACCTGATCCTGCATTTCTTGCGCGGTTGCACCCGGCCAGGCCGTGATCACCGTCATTTGTTTCACCGTGAACGGTGGATCTTCCGCGCGGCCTAGCTTGAAGAACGAAAGCGTTCCAACGATAGCAATCAGAAAAACAAGAAACAGCGTGATAGACCGCTCGCGAACTGCCAGCGCCGAAAGGTTGAAACCCTTGGCACTCATGGCTGGCCTCCAGTCATGGTGTGTACCTCCTGCTGCGCGATAAGCACATGCTCGCCTTCATGCAGCAGGTGAGGGCCCAGTGCAACCAACAGCTCGCCCAGTTGGAGACCTTTCACGGTAGCCAGGTCGTCGCCCACGGCAACTACTTGGACGGCCCGCCAAGAGACGTTCGCGGGTGACCCCGAGATGATCCAAACGCCGGGGCCATTACCAGGGTCATGAATGGCCGTGATCGGCACGCTCAAGCCACTTTCATCATAAGGGCGTGACGCAATGGCCAGCGTGACCGTCGAGCCAAGCGGGGCGTTGGCAGGCTCGCCTTCCAGCACGTAGCGCGCTTCGAATGTCCGGGTGAGGGGCGCCGCTGCATCCGACAGTTGCCGCAATCGTGCTGTACCCGCCTTGCGGGTGTTGCCGAACACCGTGGCTTGAGCTGAACTACCCAATGTAGGCCGCAACGTTTCGGGTAATTGGACGGTGGCCTCACGAAGGCCTGCCTTCGCGAGTTTGACCACGGGCTGGCCTGCGCTCACGATTTGGCCGGGTTCGGCCAGGGTGTCCACGACAACACCGTCGGCATCAGCGCTTAAGAGGGTGTAGCCCGCCTCGTTCCTGGCTACGGCCGCCTGTGATTGGGCGGCAAGCACGTCTGCCTGGGCTGTAGTGGCCAGCGCCTTGATACGGTCATAAGCGGCCACGGAAATCGCACCGCTGGCAACCAGGTTGCGATTGCGAAGCTCATCATCCGCGGTCTGCGACGCACGCGCCTTGGCGGCTGCAACCGCTTGCTCTCGCGCTTTAGCCTGCAATCCCAGGTCTACAGGGTCCAGTCGCATCAGTCGCTGCCCGCGCCTTACCGTCTGGCCCGTATCTACAAAGCGTTCGATCACTTTCCCGCTTACCCGAAAGCCCAGGTCACTTTGTACCCGGGCGACAATCACGCCGGTAAATGAGCGATGAGTGCCCGGCGCTTTACCGGCTGTGGCCACCCGGACCAAGGGGGGCTGCATACGGGGGTCAGGGTTATTGGGCTGGCTGTCGCATGCCCCTAAAACCAGGGGTAGGAGGCAAACACCTAACGTAGAGGCGCGAAACAAAGGCATAGGATTCCTTACGCGGGTAAGGGGGAAGGAATCCGATTTTGCTTCTAGTGACCAAATCAGTCAATAGTCACACATCAAGGCGCTAGGCTTCTCAGGATGAGCGCAGGCAGTTGGTCCGCCGCCAGAGGGGCTGTTTCGAGGTTGTATTGCAACTGCAACGGGCTGATATAGGGCAGCATTACCAGGTAGATGGCATGGCTTGCTTCATCCAGCGGCGTTTTGCGTTCGAACTCACCGGTTTCTCGCCCTTCAAGCAAAATTTGCCTGATCAGGCTATGTAGGCGTTTGCTGTGCGCAGCCGCTGACGGCCAGTTGTCACGGCCTGCAACGGCCGCGATGTCATAGAGCTTGCGATCCTGAAAGAACAGCTCGCTGCCGGTGTCTACCAGTGCTCGGAACAAGCGCCTGAGTTTTTCGGAAGGGCTAGGTGCCTCGCTGATGGCGTGATCGACCACGGCCATGATCATTGCCAGGCGGTTTGAACAGATCATCTCGCCGATGGCCTGTTTCGAGTCAAAGAACTTGTAGATATACGCTTTGGAAAAACCAATCGCTTTAGCCAGGTCCGATACCGTGGTCTTTTCGTAGCCATAGTGCCCAAAGTGCTGCATGGCCGCTTCCACGATCTGGTCACGAACACTGTGGTCAGTGGGCCCGCGCGATGGGAATGTCTTGAGTTTACCGGTCATGAATTTAGCCTGGCTTGATGATCCTGAACTGATAGCAAGTGACCGTATCGTAATAGGGTAACCGGTGCTAGGCCCTAGAGGCCAGTTGTTCGATTTTGCACGAAGCGACGCGCAAATCGGCCTGGCTCGGGGGCAGAAGGCCGCAGCCCTTGCCCTCTATCGTCAATCAGCATTGCGGGCGGGCATGTGGTTTCCACCCCGTTCTAAAGCGTTGCCAGCGCCTAGACCTTTACTCACCCCAATTTAAACCGCGCAATCTGCTGCTGCAGCTGATCGCTCAAGCTCGCCATACCGGCGCTGGAACGGGCCGTTTCGCCGCTGGCCTGAGCGGTTTGCTCGGCGATGTCGCGCACACTGAGTACGCTGCGGTTGATCTCTTCCGCTACTGAGCTTTGTTCTTCGGCCGCGGTGGCGATTTGTAGGTTCATTTGTTGGATGCTGGATACCGCCGAGGTGATGCGCTTGAGCGCGGCACCGGCATCGTTGCCCAGTACCAAGGTGTTGGCGGTAAGGTCGCGGCTGCTGCTGGTGAGGGTAGTGACATTGTCCACGCCGTCTTTAAGCTTTTTGATCAGGCTTTCGATTTCGGTGGTCGATTGTTGAGTGCGTTTGGCCAGGCCGCGTACTTCGTCGGCTACCACGGCAAAGCCCCGGCCTGCTTCTCCGGCACGGGCGGCTTCGATGGCGGCATTGAGGGCCAACAGGTTGGTTTGTTCAGCCACGGACTTGATCACGTCCAGCACGCTGCCGATCTGGTCGCTCTCGTGCTGCAACTGTTGCACGGCTTCGGACGCCAGGGTCATTTGCAGGGCAAGGCGGTCCATTTCGGTAACGGCCTGGTTGACCTTGCGGTCGCCTTCTTGGGCTTCTTTATCCGCGGCCTCGGCGGCGGAGGAGGCCTGGGCCGCGTTGGCGGCAACGTCCTGCACAGTGGCGGCCATTTCGTTCATGGCCGTGGCCACCTGGTCGGTCTCGCTGCGCTGCTGAGCAATACCCGCCTTGCCAGCGTCAGTGATTTTCAGCAGTTGCCGGGATACGTCGTTGATCTGCACCGCGCCAGCCCCGATATGGCTGATCAGCCCACGCAGGCTCTTGACCATGGCCTGGGTGCTGCTTTGCAGTTGGCCCAGTTCGTCGGCACGGTCGGTGACCACGTCCTCGCTCAAGTCGCCTTCGGCGATCCTGTTGGAGGCCCTGACCACAGCGTTGAGGGGGGTGACGATCTGGCGGGTGATGACCCAGGCTGCCAGCACGGCAATGATCAACGCCACGCCCAGGCCAATCAGCATCTGTGCCTTGGCGCTGTGTTCGTCGTGGTTACGAATGGCCATCTGGCTTTCTTGAATACGGTGGCTGGCGTCGCGCATGGCGGTGCCTTGTTGAGACATATTCTTCGCGGCGGTTTGGCTGGCCACGATGCCTTGGGTAAAGGCGTTGAACGCGGCCCGGTATTGCCCGAGGAAGTTGTCAGCGGCAATAAGCGGGGCGCGTTGCTCCTCGGGTGTGTCGCCGATCAGGGTTTTAAGGTCGGCGGTAACGTTATCCAGGGCCTCGTTAGCGGCCGCGAGGGATTTTTCATTTTGCTCGAATATATACCCCCGGACCAAATAACGAATATGCAGCAGCTGCTGGTAGGTTTTACTCAGGCGCTGAACGAACTGAACTTGCTGGGCGCCAGGTTCGGCCGTGGCGTTTTTAAACAAGGCCTCTTGGAGTACGTCAAACGCCTTGAATGCGTTATTGCCATTGGTGACCAAGGTGGCGCGGGCGTTATCTCGGCTGGCTTGGGCGGCAATCAGTTCGTTGAGAGCGTTTTCATAAAGCTGGCCGGCGGTTTGGATCTGGGTCAGCTCTGCGCGCTGGCGTTCGGGCAGGGAGTCCAGGCCGCTGGCGATTTGCCGGTTAAGTTCGGCGATATAGGTTTGCAGCCGCTGGGCATCGGCTTTTTCGCCCTGGGCGATAAAGCGCTCGCGGGTGATCTGCGCTTCGAGCAATGAGGTTTCGATCTGGCTGACGGTTTGCAGGTTGTCGGCGCTTTTGATCATGCGGTTGGTGCTTTTTAGCCCAATGGCAGTGCTGATAACGGTAAGCACCAAAACGATACCAAAGCCTACGGCGAGCTTCTTGCTAACTGACAGATTGGCAAAAGTGCCTTGCATCACATTCATAGTGATTGTCCTTGTACTACAAAATTATTTTTGTGGTTCTAGGTTTGAATAACGGTAGCCAAACACGAGCCTCACAGATACGAGTAATTAGCGGCTGTGATAGCGGAAACTTTATACTGATGGCTCTGTGCCATATAGTTTGGCGACTGATGGAAGGGGTTTCAAGGCACTGGATAACCAGGCCGAGCCTGGCCGCGCGGTGGGCTACTGGCCCGTCAGGAAGGCAATACTAGGTAGGTGTTCTGCCACACCACGCCGGCATGGGGCGCCTCGGTCAACTGCACGTAGCGGCCACTGACTTCATCGATGGGAATGCAGTCGTCTACATCCATCAGCGCGTCCAAGTGCTTACCGGCCCATTGGACGTGCGCCAGGGCCCTGCTTTTAAGCTTGGCTTCAGCGGTGGTATGGGCGACCACCAGCCCATAGCCATGGGCTTCGCCGAAGCTGCGCGGGTCGTAACCCCCCAGGTTGATAAAATACAACCGAGGGTCGCTGGGCCGGGGGGCGAGGGGGCTTAGCGCTACCTTCCAGCCTTCAACCCCGTGGATTTCCATCCAGGCGTCGATATGCACGCCTTTGGGGCTGCCGAACCATTGTTGGCGCAATTGCGGATAGGCAGCCTCAAGGGTGTCGGCCACCACGAACGCCATATCGTGCACTTCAATCTTGGCCCGAGGGTGTTTACCGCCCAGCAATACCGCAAACAACATGGTCCCTCCCGCTACGTCATTCGTGGCGCTGGTCGATCATAGGGGAGTTTGGCATTCATGCCAGGCTTTTTGCCGCGCGGGCAGTGCTTTGCTAGCATTGCCTATTGCAACCAAAAGGAACACCTTCGAATGGTCGCCCGCCTGTTATTGCTATGTTTGCTCGCCGTGCCCTTGTCATCCGTACAGGCCGCCTCTAAAACCCACGCCAAGGCCAAGCCTGCCGAACCTCAAGGCAGCCTTAACCTTACCCCCCAAGCGCTTCAGGCGGGCGTGCAGCGGTTTATCAAGGAAGAAGCCGACTGTGGTTCGGTCACCTTCGAAAGCGTTCGAACGCAGAAAAAAGGCGCGGTGATCCGCCAGAAGCTAGAGCGTGAAGGGGCGAAGGTGGATATGACCCTGGATGTGGCAAAGTCGGGCAAGGTGTCCAACGCACGCTTTGCCGCCCCCACCAAAGACCCTGCCCACCTTACGGTCATGCTGTGTGGCACCTATGCGCTGATGCGCACGCTTCAGCCCAACCCAGGCAACCCGGCCGTCGCCAGGCAGGCGGCCCTGGATCTGTGGCAGCAGGCCCAGCAAAAGACCTACACCAAAACGTTGGGCAGCGCCAAGTTTAGGGCACAGATGGCGCCCTTCGAGGTGAATGCGTTCTGACCCACGGGCTTACAGCTGTTTGGCGAACTGCTCCACCGCGCTGACCACTTTACGCGCCCCGTTCTGGATCTCCACGATCACGGTGCCGGCCTGGGTGGCCAGTTCCAGGCCTTGCTCGGCTTGGGCACGGCTACCGCCGATATGGGTGACGGCGTCATCCACCAAGGCCTGGTTCTTTTGCACCACGGCCACGATCTCCTCCGTGGCGGCGCTGGTACGGCCGGCCAGTTGGCGCACTTCATCGGCTACCACGGCAAAGCCTCGGCCCTGCTCACCGGCACGGGCCGCCTCGATGGCCGCGTTCAAGGCCAGCAGGTTGGTTTGTTGAGCGATGCCGCCAATGGTTTGCACGATAGAGCTGATCAACAACGACTGTTCGCCCAGTGCTTCGATGCCCACGGCCGCCGAGGACATTTGCTGGGCGATGTTGTTCATGGTGGCCACGGTGTCGTGGACCACCTGTGCCCCTCGGTTGGCCGATACGTCGGTTTGTTGGGAGATCTCGTAGGCGGTACTCGCCGCCAGGCTGACTTCTTTCTCCCGCTCGATCTGATCGGTGACCACGGTGGCGAACTTGACGATTTTGTGCAATTTGCCCTGGGTATCGTGTACCGGGTTGTAGGTGGCCTCCAACCAAAGCTCACGGCCTTGGCTATCGACACGCTTGAAGCGGTCGGCCACAAAAATACCCTTGTTAAGGGTGTCCCAGAAGCCGCGATAGGCCGGCGAACTCACATAGGTGGGCTCGCAGAACATGCTGTGGTGCTTGCCAACGATCTGCGGTAGTGAATAGCCCACGGCCTTAAGGAAGTGCTCATTGGCGGTGAGGATTTTCCCGCTGGGATCGAATTCGATCACAGCGGTGGAGCGCAATAGGGCTTGTATCAGCGCTTCGTTCTCCTTGGACGTGTCCATGGCTTCGGTCACGTCCGAGCCATAGCAGGTCATCTGCAGAACCTGGCCATCCGCGCCCTTGGTGGGATTCCAGGCGCCGCGCAGCCATACCAGCCTGCCTTCGCCATTGATAAAACGGTAATCGTCCTGCGTGGTGGTGCCGGTATTCATAGCCTGCACGAAGTTTTTGAAGCAGGGCATGTCCTTGATGTACGCGGGCGTGAACTCCGTCAGCATGCGGCCAATCAGGCTGCGCTCGTCCATGTGCATAAAGCGCACGAACTTGGCATTGGCGCTGGTAATGCGCAGGTTGCAGTCCAGGGTGAGCACCAGCAGTTCGGCGGCGATGCCTGTTTCCAATGCGCGCAGCCTGTTCAATTCCTGTTGCAGGTCAAGCAGGTCCTGTTTAAGCCGTTTATTGAACATAGAGGAAGTACCGAAAGAATTGAATACGATGTGAGCGCTATCGGCGACAGAGGCCGAAACTTTGCCCGGTCGACGTTACGCTCGTCGGTAAATGGATCCTAGCCTTCATTTTGCCACTGCGCGAATGCTCAACAGCGGCATGCTGTACTGCCCGCTAAGGTGCGTGAAATGATCAATAAAATGATTGTTATGATCAAAATTCGGGCATAGGATAGAGCTTATGACCGAATCGATCACAAAGCTGCTCGTTACGCTCAGCCAACCTGTTTAGCCGCTGTATCGACCTATAAGAATAAGGAGAGCTTGCGTGGCTCAGATTCCAATCAAGCGCAGTATTGAACGCGTCCCTGGCGGCATGATGATCGTGCCCCTGCTGATCGGGTCGCTGGTGGCAACCTTCCTGCCGGACATGCCGAAGTTCTTTGGCTCCTTTACCAATGCCCTGTTCACCGGCTCGCTGCCTATCCTGGCGGTGTTCTACGTGTGCATGGGTGCCAGCATCGACATAAAGGCAACGCCCTATCTGCTGAAGAAGGGCGGGGCATTGTTCGCGACCAAGGTGGGTACCGCCATGCTGATCGGTTTGATCGCTGGGCATTTCCTTGGTGAGCAGCCCATCAGCTCGGGTATTTTCGCGGGGATTTCCACCCTGGCCCTGGTCGCCGCCATGAACGACACCAACGGCGGTTTGTACATGGCGCTGATGGGGCAATACGGGCGTTCCGAAGACGTGGGCGCCTATTCAGTGATGTCACTTGAGTCCGGGCCTTTCCTGACCATGGTCACGTTAGGGGTTGCGGGGCTTGCGGCCTTCCCTTGGCCGACCTTGGTCGGCGCGATTCTGCCGCTGTTGCTAGGTATGTTGCTGGGTAACCTGGACCGAGAGATGCGCGACTTTCTCGCCAAGGCGGTACCTGTGATGATCCCGTTCTTTGCGTTGGCCTTGGGCGCCAGCCTGGACTTACACAAAGTGTGGCAAGCCGGCCTGCTGGGTATTGGCCTAGGCATAGGCGTGGTGGTGTTTACCGGCATTCCTTTGTACCTGGCTGATCGGCTCTCCGGTGGCACTGGCGTGGCTGGGGTTGCCGCGGCGAACACTGCCGGTAACGCAGCCGCGGTGCCGGCCTTGGTCGCCGCGGCGAACCCGGTGTACACCGAGGCGGCCAATTCCGCCACGCTACTGGTGGCAGCGTGCGTGGTAGTCACTGCAGTGCTTTCGCCAATCGTGACCTCAATGGTAGCCAAGCGTTATCAGGCCCGCCATGGGGGCGACCGGCCGGTGGGTACGGCCGAACGGGAGGCAACCCGATGACCTTGTTGATCATTGCAGACGACTTGTCAGGCGCGGCGGATTGCGCCATTGCCTTCGCCAGCAACGGCTTGCATACCGTGGTGGCCCTCGACCCGGCCCACCGTACGGGCGATGCTCAGGTGGTGGCCATCGATATCGATACCCGGCGCTTGTCGCCCCATGAGGCTGGGGCCCGGGCGACGGCGGCTTGCCAGGCGCACTTGAAGGGTGGCCAGCGGCTGTACAAGAAAATCGACTCCACCCTACGCGGTAACTGGGCAGCGGAAGTAGCCGCCCTTCAGGCCCTGGCGGGCTTGGCTATCGTGGCACCGGCCTTTCCGGCCACGGGGCGTACAACCCTCAATGGTCAAGTGCTGGTCAACGGCCAGCTTCTTGAAAGTACTGACACATGGAAGCTAGAACACGCCGGCCGCAGTGCTGACCTGAGCGTAATGCTGGCTGACGCAGGCCTGCATAGCACACGGCTGTCGCTTGCCGCCTTACGGAGCGACCCCGCTGCCCTGGCTGAGCACATCGCTGAGATTGCTCGTGGCGAAACCCAGGCACTGATTGTCGATGCTCAAACCAGTGAGGACCTGCGCCGCCTGGCTCAGGTGACGGTGGGCATGAGCGATGCGTTTTTTTGGGTAGGTTCAGGTGGGTTGGCTCGCGAAATCGCCTTGCTGCCAGAACTGCTGACCACTGCAAGCCCACGCACCACCCTTGCGCGCAACCAACGGGCCCCGATCCTGGTTTTGGTAGGCAGCCTGTCAGCCGTGTCGGAGCGCCAGTGCGCCATGCTGCAAGACCGTGCCGGGCTACACGCCTTAACGGTAGCGCCGCAAGTGTTGCGCGACGGCGCACAGCATGCGGATTGGCGCCACTGGCAGCAGCGCATTGGCCATTGCCTGGAGCAAGGCGAAGACCTGCTGCTACGCATTGGCCGGGATGCAGCCTTTGACCCCGCCGAGGGTGCCTTGCTCTCTACCGCCCTGGCAGAACTGGTGCGCCCGCACTTCCAGCAGGTGGGCGGGCTGATCGCCACCGGTGGTGAAACCGCGCGTGCCATGCTGGGCGCGGTCGGGATCGGCAGCCTCAAGCTGGAATGTGAAATCGAGGCCGGGGTGGCCTTCGGTACCCCCGTGGCCAGCCGCGAGGGGCATCACCCTGGTGTTATTACCAAGGCCGGTGCCTTTGGCACCGACCACGCGCTTTATGCGTCATGGCTGTATCTAAGCGATGCCGCCGAACCTTCGGCACGCACCGAAGGTTCTGTCTCTTTTCCTGCGCAACAAGGTGAACAATCATGAGTAATTACCTTCCGGTTATCGGCATCACGATGGGCGACGCCGCCGGCGTGGGGCCGGAAGTCATCGTTAAAAGCCTGACCCACCAGGCGCTGTACCAACAGTGCCGGCCCTTGGTGATCGGCGATGCCCGGCGCCTGGAACAGGCCAACGCCATCGTCAAAGGCAGCGCCAAGGTGCGCCGCATCCAGGAAGCCAGCGAAGCCTTGTACGAACCCGGCACCATCGACTGCATCGACCTGAACCTCATCCCTGATGACTTGCCCTTCGGGCAGTTGTCGGCAGTGGCCGGTAACGCGGCCTATCGTTACATCGCACGCGCGGTGGAGCTGGCCCAGGCCAAGCAAATCGATGCGATCTGTACGGCACCGCTGAACAAAGAAGCCCTGCATGCCGGTGGCCATAAATTCCCGGGCCATACCGAGATGCTGGCGCATCTGACTAACGTCGAAGAAGTGTCGATGATGCTGGTAGCACCGCAGTTGCGGGTGATCCACGTGACCACCCATATGGGCATCATCGACGCCATTCGTAAGATCGAGCCTGGGCTGGTGCAGCGCACCATCGAACGCGGCAATGCCACCTTGATCAAGGCCGGTATCGAACGGCCGCGTATCGGCGTATGTGGGATCAACCCCCATGCGGGTGAAAACGGGCTGTTCGGCTATGGCGAGGAGGAAGAAAAAATCATCCCGGCAGTGAAGCTGTTGCAAGAGAAAGGCCTGGACGTAACCGGCCCGTTGCCCGCCGACACGCTGTTCTTCCGTGCTGGCCGTGGGGACTTCGACCTGGTCATCGCCATGTACCACGACCAGGGCCACGGCCCGGTGAAGGTGCTAGGGCTGGAATCGGGCGTCAACGTGACGGTGGGGCTGGACGTGATCCGTACCTCTGTGGACCACGGCACCGCGTTCGACATTGCCGGCAAAGGCATCGCTGATGAACGCAGCCTGCTCGAAGCGCTGCGTCAAGGCGCCGAGCTGGCTACTCGGCGTGAATAAGGCGTAAAAACAAAGGGCCGGTTAACGCCGGCCCTTGATGTTTATTGGGCGACCACAGTACCAGGGTAGGGCACTACAGCGGCGCTTACCGCTACACCCGGATCATGTGCCTGTACCTTGGCGGTGGCAGGGGCGCCATCATATTGCACCGGTTGCCAGATGCGATAGGCCTGGCCAGGTTCCAGATCCGGTACGTCCACGGTCTCACGGGCCACGACCTGATTACGTTTGGTCACTTCCATATCCAAGTAGCCTCCCTGCACGGTGTGATCACTGGTATTGACCACAGTACCAACAATGTTTGTGGTATGGCCGGTGTCTACTAATCGAACGTTGCGAACCTTCAATTCAGTGGCCAGGGCAGGGGTGGCTATCAGGCTTACCAATAACCATGCGATCACGCGTTGTTTCATGACGCTGTACTCCATTGGACGATATATGTCCCAATGATACCTACCTATAAGCACAGCAAAGTGGGGGTTTTGACGGTTTCTGAAAAAATTGTGAAAAACGTCGGAAATTCGTCAAAATCAGAATGACTGGAACCGGCGGGAAGCTGTCGACTTCTGTTCAAAGCAAGGAAGCCGCCCAGCCGTTAGGGGGGGGCAGAGGCGGCTCTGAAGCAATCAGAAATTTTTAGCAGCCCCTTCAGTACCGGGGTATTCGATGGCCTGAACGACCTTGTTCTTGGTGGCCAAGCGTTTTTTCTTCAACTGATTCACTTCGTCGTCTTCTGCGGCGCGGCTTTCAGCGTCGACCACTTGCCGGTCGATGTCTTCATACTGCTCGATTAGGCTTTGCAGGCGCTTGTCAGTCTTGAGCAGTTGGGTCACTTCGTCCTTGGTCTTGCCAAGGTCGGCATATAAATCGTGAGTTACAGGCATTGGTTCACCTCGCGGCGGGTGGATTGAACAAAGCATAGCCGTTTCCACACCTTCGACCCTTCGGCGGTCGGCTTTCGTTCCCTTGGTCGAACGTTCCCATGACCGCCGGTCGCCGACAGCGCCCTTGGCTTTGTCCCTGCCCTGGACCTATTTGCCGGATGCCGCACCTGAGCGCTGCCGGGCTGTAGTCATCCTCAAGCCTGGCGGTATACTGCCAGCATTGTTCGAGGAGAGGCCTGTGGCCATAGCGATAGAGTGGATTCGTGACGACCAGGCCTTGGCGGCCCATTGCGCCGCCTGGCAGGCATTGCCCTTCGTGGCGCTGGATACTGAATTCGTTCGGGTGGATACCTTCTATCCGAGGGTAGGGTTACTGCAGATCAGCGACGGTCATACCGCCGCATTGATCGACCCGTTGAGCATCACCGCTTGGGAGCCACTGGCAACGCTATTGGCCTCGCCTACCGTGGTGAAGGTGCTGCACGCCTGCAGCGAAGACCTGGAAGTGCTGTCCAGGCTAACCGGTCAGTTGCCAACGCCGCTGTTCGACACTCAATTGGCTGCCGCTTACCTGGGGCTGGGCTTCTCCATGGGCTATTCGCGGCTGGTTCAAGAGGTGTTGGGTATCGAATTGCCCAAAGGGGAAACCCGCTCCGACTGGCTGCAGCGCCCGCTGTCCGAGTTGCAGGTCAGCTATGCCGCCGAAGACGCCCTGCACCTGGCCGAAGTCTATCAGGCCCTGCGCCATCGCTTGAGCGACGAGCGCTTTGCCTGGGTGCTGGAGGACGGCCAGGAGCTGACCACTCAGTTCGATCGCGAAATCAACCCCCGTGAACTGTATCGAGACGCCCGCCTGGGTTGGAAGCTCAGCCCTGGGCAGTTGGCGGTGCTGCGCGAGTTGTACGCCTGGCGCGAGGAACAGGCTCGCTTGCGGGACGTACCCCGCAACCGGGTGGTCAAGGAGCAAACCCTGTGGCCGTTGGCGCGCTTCCAGCCAAGCAACCTTACCGCCTTGGCCAAGGTGGATGAAATGCACCCGCGCACCGTGCGCCAGGATGGCGAAACCTTGCTTGAGCTAATCCAACAGGCGGCGCAAACCCCCCAGGACCAATGGCCAGAGCGCTTGCCTGAACCACTGCCCATGGAGGCCGCCGGCGTGCTCAAGCAATTGCGCGCTGTGGGCCAGGCCTGGGCGCAGGAGCACGGCATCGCCCCTGAGCTGGTGTTGCGCAAGAAGGTCCTCGAAGCCTTGCTCCGCAGCGGCTACCCTAACGGGCCTTACAGCCTTCCTGACTCCCTACGTGGCTGGCGCCGCGAGCACCTGGGCCAGCGCTTGCTGGACAGCCTAGCAACCCCCGCAGGCGAACCTTCATGAAACGTATCTGTTCCATCTACCGCAGCCCCAAAAAGCCTGAAATGTACCTCTATGTGCTCAAAAGCGACGCGCTGAAGCGGGTTCCCGAAGGGTTGTTGGGCGCATTCGGCAAGCCCCAGCATGCTTTCGACCTGGTGCTTACACCGGAGCGCGAGCTTGCCCGCGAGGATATCCATAAAGTGCTGGATAACCTTGACGCCCAAGGCTACCACCTGCAAATGCCGCCGCCGGAAGCCGAGTACATCGAGCACCTGCCCGAAGAGCTGCTGCGGCGCAACGACCCGGTCTAGCGCCACCTGCCGTCTGTGCCGGCGATAGGGGAAGGTTTCACCAATCGCTGGCCATTGCCTATTAACCTGCGGCCCTTGCCTCACCGTTATTTTTAAGGTCCATTCATGCGCGTGCTTATCGCGGAGCAGGCTTTCGCTGCCTACGCCGCTTTGCTTGAAAGCAAGGCCCCTGCCTTGCAAGTGTGTACCAGCGATGACTCCGCCGAACTGTCTCGTCAGGCCGCCGACTGCGCTGTATGGTTGGGCCAGCCCGACCTGCTAGCCAGCCTGCTGCGCCAAGGGCATCGCCCACGCTGGGTGCAGTCCACCTGGGCTGGCATCACGCCGTTGCTTGGGATAGGCCTGCCGCGCGATTACCAACTCACCCGCGCTATCGGCATTTTTGGTCAAGTGATGGCCGAATACGTGCTGACGTACGTGCTTGGCCACGAGCGTAAGGTGATGACGCGCCTGGTAAGCCAGGTGGAGCGCCAGTGGGATACCCGCCCTTCAACCAGCGTGGCTGGGCGCAAGGCGCTGATCGTGGGGGTAGGGGACATTGGCGCCAGTGTCGCCCAGTGCCTGGCGGCGTTCGGCATAGAGCTATACGGCATTGCCACTGGCCCTCGTACCCAGGCGCCGTTCAAGGAAATCGCTGGCCTGGACGCGTTGCCGCGCCTGGTGACCCAGGCCGACTATGTGATTAACCTGCTACCAGACACGCACCCCACCCGCGACCTGTTCGACGCGCGACTGTTTGCGGCCTTCAATCCCGAAGCACTGTTTATCAACGTTGGCCGCGGTAGCGCCGTGGTGGACGCCCACTTGGTGCAGGCCTTGCGTGATGGTCACCTCGCCGGTGCGGTGATCGATGTGTGCCGGCAAGAGCCATTGCCTCGCCAGCATCCCTTTTGGACAGCCTGGGGCTTGCTGGTGACTGGCCACAGTGCCGCGCCCACCTCACCGCCCTTGATGGCTGAGCTGTTCCTGCGCAATCTAAAAGCGTTCGAAGCGGGGCAGCCATTGAAAGGGTTGGTGAACTTTGATCGAGGCTATTGAAGGCCTTAGCTGAAGTCGAAGTCCCCACCTTTCGCCAGCTCGCTTACCGGGCGGCGAGGGCTAGGGGTTTCCCGGGCCTGCAGGTACGCGGGCAGGGTGGCCTTGTCGCCCAGTTTGCCCACGGCCACCGCGGCGTGCAGTGCGTAGCTTTCAGGGATATTCAACGCTTGACGGGTTTTGGCTTGATCGAACCCGGCCATGCCATGGGTGTGCCAGCCACTGAGGCTCGCTTGCAGCGCGAAGTACGCCCAGGCAGCCCCGCTATCGAAGGTGTGCCATAAGGCCGGGCTTTCGGCTTCAGCGCCTGGCGCGAGGAACGTGGTTTTCGACAGAATGATCACTACCGCCGACGCGTGCTGAGCCCAAGCGCGGTTGAATTCGTTCAGCAGACTCAGGTAACGGGACCAGTCCGGGGTATCCCGGCGAGCGTAAAGGAAGCGCCAGGGCTGGGAGTTATAGGCAGAGGGCGCCCAGCGCGCTGCTTCAAAGAACCCAAGTAGGGTGTCTTCAGGAATTGGCTCAGGTGTGAATGCCCGAGGCGACCAGCGATTGAGAAAGTGTTCGGCAATGGCGTAATCGGCAACGCGAGGGGTATCGGTCATGGCTTGGCTTCCTAGTAAGAAGCCAGCACGCTACTGATCCGCCTTGGCGTTTACAAGCCCGCTGGCGCCGTCAGTCATTCAGGCTTGGAGTCCAGGGCCTGCGGTACTAGACTTGCGCCGCTTTGCGCCGATGCACTGTCGGCACGCTCTCGTCTCAGGAACGCCCATGGCCGCGAAAGTAGAACCCTTCTGGATGCGCAAGACCCTCGACCAGCTAAGCCCCCAAGAGTGGGAGTCCCTGTGCGACGGGTGTGGCCTGTGCTGCCTACAAAAGCTCGAAGATGAAGACGGCAGTGTGTATTACACCCGCATTGCCTGCCGTTTGCTGGACCGCGACAGCTGTAAATGCAGCGACTACCCCAACCGCCAGGCCAAAGTACCGGACTGTATCCAGCTCACGCCCGACCAAGCCGATGAATTCAAATGGTTGCCCCCTACCTGCGCCTATCGGCTAGTGAGCGAACGCCAAGATCTGCCGCTATGGCACCACTTGGTATGCGGCAACCCTCAGCAGGTGCACAAGCAGCGGGTGTCCCAGGCCGGGCGCATGCTCAGCGAAGACAGCGTAGCGCCTGATGACTGGGAAGAGCATTTGATTTTTCGAGCAGGGTGAGAGGCCTGGCGAAGCCGTAAAATCTCGTAGCAGCGGGCATGGGCCGCGACCGGCTTCAGCACAGTGGTAAGCCTCATCGCGGCCCAGGCCCGCTGCTACAGAGGATGTACGGCGCTAGACCTTAGGGCTATCCAACCCATCATTGCCAGTCACGGTCGCGGTAGTGGTAGCCGACTCAGCGCTGCTTTTGAGGCCTTTGAGCTGGTCACCCGCGCGCTCGATGTTGCCACGCAGGCCGTCCAACTCTTCCCGGCCCTTGGCCAACAGGCTCTTGGTTTTGCTGCGGCCGGTGAAGCCACGGGCCAGTGCCACGCCGCCCAAGGCGAGCTGGATCAAGCCGAACAGGCCGCCGCGACGAATGCCCTTGCCCACCAGCACCAACCCGCCGGCCAGCGAACCTGCGCGCTCCCAGCCGTGTACGTTGGTTTCGGTCGGAGACGAGGTGGGCAGGGCGTCGATAACTTGGCTGATTGGGTCTTTGTTCATGAACAGGGTCTCCTTGGGATGTAGTTAAATAGCTGACTCCCAAACGCGACGGCTGTTCCCCTTACTTGAAGCGTGGCCCGGAACGGGTGTTATTACCCTTGGCCAGGCGGTCGTACAACACCACGTTGACCGTGGCCGCCAGGTTCATGCAGCCCTGGGTCGGAATGTAGATGGTCTCCTCGCACCACTGGCGTAGGTCTTCATCCAGGTTGCCGTCTTCAGGGCCAAAGATATACAGCGCTCGGTCTGGGTGGGTGTAAGTGGGCAGCGGCCGGGCGTCCGGCACTAGCTCGACCGCCACCGGGACGCAGTCCAGGGGCAGGATGGCGCGCAGATCCTCTACCCCGATCAGCGGGATATCATAGTGCACGCGCTTGGTGTCGGTGACAAAGTCCCGCGCCCGCTCGTAACGGCGGCCGGTATAGAACACTGAGTTCACTCCATAGCAGCCAGCGGCGCGCATCACTGAGCCGACGTTCTCGGGGGATTTAGGGTTGTGCAGCCCAATGCAACTGTATCGTTTGTTCGCCACGGCCAGCCCCTGTTGGAAAAACGCGCGATTATCCAAGGGCACGGCGGTGGCGGCAAGCACGTAACGCTTGCCCATCGGCTCAAGCGGCGCTAGCGTGTGCGGGCCCCCCTGCACCGCGAGGCTGTGTTGTGCCGATAACCCGAGCCCTTGTGCTGTTGCTTACCGTTGTGATGGGCCATGCCCAGGCTGCCACCGAGCCCCCAGCCGCCGTCGACCCCGCGCCGCCGGTGCCTGCGGTCGCGCCCGCTACCCCGTCCGTGCAAGGCGCACCTGGCGCCGCCGCCTCCAACCCTACCGCCACGCTGCCTGAAGTAGAGCTGCCGCAACCGCCAGCGGTCAGCCCGGCGGCCGCGCAAAAAAGCAGTAGTGGTGGTGCCCCCTTGGAGGGGTAGGCGCCAGCGAAGCTGGCGAAGGGTTTTAAGACCTGTTCAAGTAACAATGGGCCGCCATGTGGGAGCCAGCGATAGCTGGCGAATGGTTTTCGAGGCCTGTTCGCGAGCTGGCGCTCGCTGCTACGAAAGGCGTTGCCCATCGGCCATGCGCAGCCGCTTGGACAGCGACACGGCCAGGGCCCGTATCACCTTGGCGGCCACCTTAGGGGCTTCAGTCATCATTTTTTCCAGCGAATCCCTGCCCAGGCTCAGCAGCTGGCAATCGGTCGCGGCCGTGCAGCTGGCCGAGCGGCGCTCGCCGTCCAGCACGGCCATTTCGCCGAACGCCCGGCCTTTGCGCAGCAAGGCGATTTCCACCGGGTTGCCGTCAGCGTCGAGCTTGGACACCGAGACGTTGCCGTAGTCGATAATGCACATAAAAGTGCCTGCATCACCTTCGTTGAAGATGCAGGTGCCTTGCGCCATGGACACGAGGCTGAAGTAGCCCGCGGCGATGGCGCAGTCGTCTGGATGCAGTTGATTGAACAAACCGCAATCCATCAACAGGCCGCGGATTTCGTTGTTCAGTGAAGCGGCATGGGCCATGGTCGGACTCTTCGCTGTGACTAATGGGCGGTTTACACCAGTTTCAATACCTTGAATACAAAGCTGTACTCAAGTGCTACATCTCGCAACCCCTGGTACCTGCCGCTCATCCCGCCGTGGCCGGCGCCCAATTCGGTCTTGAGCAGCATCAGCCCGTGGCCGGTATTCAGCTCTCGTAGCCGTGCCATCCATTTGGCCGCTTCCCAGTAGGCTACCCGGCTGTCGTTGTAACCGGCCACCGCCAGCACCGCGGGGTACGCCTGGGCGCTGACGTTCTCGTAGGGGGCGTAGGCCTTGATACGGGCGTAGACCTCAGGCTCCTCGGGGTTACCCCATTCATCGTACTCGGTCACCGTTAGCGGCAGGTCGGGGTCGAGCATGGTGTTGAGGGTGTCCACGAAGGGGACTTCAGCAATGGCGGCGGCGAACAGCTCAGGGCGCAGGTTCAGCACCGCGCCAATCAGCAACCCCCCGGCGCTGCCGCCACTAATCACCAGCCGGTCCGGCCGGGTCACGCCGGTTGTGATCAGGTGTTCGGCGCAGGCGATGAAATCGTTGAAGGTATTGGGCTTGTTGGCCTGCTTGCCGGCGTGGTACCACTGTTCCCCCAGTTCGCCGCCACCGCGCACGTGGGCGATGGCAAAGCCCACGCCACGGTCCAAGAGGCTCAGGCGCGCGTGGGAGAACCAAGGGTCCAGGCTCTCGCCATAGGCCCCGTACCCGTACAGGTACAGCGGCATGGGGGCGCCAATCGTGTCGCGGCGGCGCACCAGGCTGATCGGTACCTGAGTGCCATCGGCGGCAGTGGCCCATACACGCTCGCTCAAATAGGCGTCTGGGTCGAACACGCCTAGCACCGGCGTTTGCTTGAGCACCTGCTGCTCGCCGTCGGCAAGGCTTAACTGGCGTACTTCAGCCGGGCGGTTCAAGGCTTCGTAGCGCAACCGCATCTGCTGGCCGGTGAATTCCAGGGTGTCCTGCACGTACAGGCTGTAGGCAGCATCAGGCAGCCTTACGCGATAGGCCGCGGCGCCATTGGGGTGTACTTGCACCACCGGCAGCCCAGCTTCACGCAGGCTCAGCACATAGGCGTGCTGATTAAGGCTAAAGCCATCGAGCATCACCTGGGGGTTATGGGGCACCAACAGCTGCCAGCTTGTTTCAACGGGCGGCTGTTGGCTGGCCGGGCATTGGTACAAGGCGAAGTTAAGGCCATCGCGGTTGGTGCGGATAAACCAGGCCCAGGCGCCATCGAGTTGCCCATGGTCCACATCATAGTCATGGCCCTCGCGGCGCTCAGCGACACGATGGAAGGCACCCTCGGGTTGCTCGGCATCCAGCACCCAGGCTTCGCTGGTGGTCTTGCTGTTCACATGCAGGATCAACTGCCGCTCGGAACTGGCCCGGTAGCAGTGGAGGAAGAATCGGCCATCGGCCTCTTCGAACACCAGGGCAGCCCCCGGCGTACCCAGGCGATGGCGATACAGTCGATAGGGGCGATGGGTGTCGTCGTGGGTCGAGAAAAACAAGGTGGTGCTGTCATTGGCCCAGGTCATGGCGCCGGAGCAGTGCTCGAAGGGCAGCGCTTGCACATTACCGCTGGCCAGGCATTTGACAAACAGCTGGTAAGTCTCGTCGCCTTGGGTGTCCAGGCTGTAGGCCAGGCGCTGATGGTCAGGGCTGATGCTGAACGCCCCTAGCGAGAGAAAACCGCCATCGGCCAGGACGTTAGGGTCCAGCAGCAGTTGCTCGGTGGCAGGGTCCACGTCCAGTGAGCCATCGGTTGGGCGTGGCGCACGGTAGTGCCGAACATATTCATCGCCGGCGGTGGTGCGCGAGTAATACACCCAGGGCCCCCAAGGGGAGGGCAGGCTCAGGTCGGTTTCCAGCATGCGCCCGCGGATTTCCTCGAACAGTTGCTCGCGCAGGCCTGCTTTATCAGCCAGTTGCGCGTCCAGGTACTGGTTTTCCGCTTGTAGGTGAGCCAGCACGTCTGCGCTGTCACGGGCCTGCAGCCAGGCATAAGGGTCGCTGCCAGCGGCCTTGCGGGCGATGGGGGGCGTAGGCTGTGACATGGTCGAATCCTCATCAGGGCGCGCGGTGTGCGCCATGAGCCTGCAGCCCGGCACCCGGGCACTGCGCCGCAGGCCAAAAGCCGTTATCATAAGCCCCACTTTGCCGCCTTGCCACGAACACCATGACCGAGAACGATTATTACATTGCCTGGGGCCTCTATGCCTTGGCCGCCCTGGGCTGCTTGCTGGTGTGGTTTCGCCTCACCCGCTGGTTGTGGCGTTGGCTGCGCGAGCCGCTGCGTGTTATCGGCGCGGCATTGGTGTGTACGCCCACGGTAGTGGACCCAGCCCGTGAGCAGTTCGCCCCGGCCGTGGCCATCACCGCGCTGGACTTGCTGTTCAAGGTAGCCGACAACGCCTGGCGCGCCGTGTCGGACTTGGCCATGTACACAGTGATCGCCCTGGTGGTGTACGTGGTGTTCGCATTGATCCGCTGGCCGATCGAACGCGCCGCCCGTGCTCGCCGTGCCGAGCAGGCGGCCCACGCCAAGCGCCGTGCCGAGGTGGCCGAAACCGAGGCGCGCGAGTCGGCGGATGGGCTCGCGTCACCCCCCGCGGCGGGGCGTCACAGCGTTGAACCGCCCACGCCGGGCAACCCACGCCGGCCAGCCGATGGCGGCCCGCTGCGGGTCGAACCACGGCTTTAAGGGCAACAGTCAGGGAGCTTCCAATGTGCGAATTGCTTGGCATGAGCGCGAATGTTCCCACCGACATCGTGTTCAGTTTCACTGGTTTAATCCAACGCGGGGGGCGCACCGGCCCGCACCGTGACGGCTGGGGCATCGCGTTCTATGAAGGGCGTGGCCTGCGGTTGTTCCAGGACCCGGCCCCGAGCTGCGAATCACAGGTCGCCGAGCTGGTGCAGCGCTACCCGATCAAGAGCGAGGTGGTGATCGGCCATGTGCGCCAGGCCAACGTCGGTAAGGTATCCCTGGCCAATACCCACCCCTTCGTGCGGGAGCTGTGGGGCCGCAACTGGTGTTTTGCCCATAATGGCCAACTGGCCAGCTTCCTACCCGCGCTAGGGTTCTATCGGCCGGTGGGCGACACCGATAGCGAAGCGGCCTTCTGCGACCTGCTCAATCGAGTACGTTCGGCGTTTCCCGAACCCACGGATTACACCCACGTGCTGCCGGTGCTGGTCGAAGCCTGCGCCAGTTACCGCAAGCTCGGGGTATTCAATGGCCTGCTCAGCAACGGCGATTGGCTGTTTACCTTCTGCACCACCAAACTGGCCCATATCACCCGCCGGGCACCTTTCGGCCCGGCCCGGCTCAAAGACGTGGAGGTGATCGTGGACTTTCAGGCCGAAACCACGCCCGATGACGTGGTCACGGTGATCGCCACCGAACCCTTGACTGAAAACGAAACCTGGCACCGTTACCAGCCGGGCCAGTGGGCCCTGTGGCGTGGCGGGGAATGTGTTGCCGAAGGGCACATCGAATAAGGACGCTCCATGCTGCGAAGCTATCTTCGGTTAATCCTCTTTGCCCTTGGCTTGCTGGTGGGTGTTCAGGTGCCCGGCGTGCTCAACGACTACACCCAGCGGGTCCAGGCCCATTTGCTGGAAGCCGAGCGTGCGTTGCAGGGCTTTAATGAAACCGCGCAGAAGTTCTTCAATGGCGACCTGCAGGCGCTGGTTCAGCACTACCAGAGCAGCGATGACCCTGTGTTCCGTAGCGATGCCCAAAGCGTGGCGGGCCTAGTGACCCGTGAGCAGGCCTTGCAGCGCGAATGGCAGGCCCTTCAAGGCCCCTGGTACCAACGGGTTTGGCATGTGGTCAGCGCCGCGGACCCGCAAATCCGCCAGGAGACCCTCCAGGGCTATAGCTACCAAGTGCCGTTATCGCCAGGGGCCATCATCTGGGGCATCAGCGTGGCTTTGCTGTTGGCTGCGGCCATCGAGTGGCTGATGATCGGAATTGGCTACACCTTCGGCATTCGGCCGCGCAAGCCAATTCCGGAAAGTTGGCGTTAGCCTGGCGGCTCCCTTTGGGTGCGGCTCAGGGCCGTACCTTCCGGAAGGTCAGGTTAAGGCGCCTACCGCCTACCAGAGGATGCTCCCCGGCTTTGACCGGGGCGACCCCATGAAAGCGCAGGCGGTCCTCTCCACCCCACACCACCACGTCTCCGTGCTGCAACGGATAACGCTCCACCGGCGCGGTACGTGCTAGGCCACCCAATTGGAACACCGCTGGCAGCCCCAGCGAGACCGATACAATAGGCGCGGCCAGGTCTTGCTCGTCTTTGTCTTGATGCAGGGAAAGGCGGGCACCTGGCTGATAGGCATTGATCAGGCAGGCATCCGGCTCGAAGGCAGGGTAACCGGCTGCTTCGGCAGCGGTTTGGGCCAGGGTGAGCAATACCTCGGGCAAAGGCGGCCAGGGTTGCTGGCTAAGCGGGTCGTCAGGGGTATAGCGATAGCCACTGGCGTCGCTGGTCCAGCCTAGCCGACCACAGTTGGTCATCGCCACGGACATAATAAAGCCACCAGGGGTAACCCAGTGGCGAAAGGGGCTACGTACCTCCACAGCGCTTACCGCCGCGAGCACCTCATTTACCTGGGGCAGGGCAAAGCCTTCCAGCAACCAAGCCCCAGGCCCCAGCTGCCGACGTTCACCCGCGGAGCGGGGCAGGGCGTCAAACAGGTCAAGGGTAAACATGGGTCAGTCTACACCCACAAAGCCGCCGGTCTGGTGCCGCCACAAGCGAGAATATAAGCCCTTGTGAGCAAGCAGTTCACTGTGGGTACCCACTTCGACAACCACGCCTTTGTTCATCACCACCAAGCGGTCCATCTTGGCGATGGTGGATAGCCGGTGGGCAATGGCGATCACTGTTTTGCCTTCCATCAAGGTTTCCAGGCTTTCCTGGATGGCCGCTTCCACTTCTGAATCCAGGGCTGAAGTGGCTTCGTCCATGATCAGGATAGGGGCGTTTTTGAGCAATACACGGGCAATGGCGATGCGCTGCCGCTGGCCACCGGAGAGCTTGACACCACGCT
This sequence comes from Pseudomonas artemisiae, assembly GCF_057128685.1. Classification (NCBI taxonomy): domain Bacteria; kingdom Pseudomonadati; phylum Pseudomonadota; class Gammaproteobacteria; order Pseudomonadales; family Pseudomonadaceae; genus Pseudomonas; species Pseudomonas artemisiae. The sequence goes on along the minus strand of NZ_JBSKHS010000007.1, from coordinate 30,759 downwards.
CACCCACTTGAGCATCCAGGCCCACTCGGCCCTCGGAATCGGTGAGTTGTGGCAGAAATTCATCCGCCTTGGCCTTGCGCACCGCTTCCCACAGTTCTTCATCGGTGGCATCGGGCTTGCCGTAGAGCAGGTTCTCCCGGATGGACCGGTGCAGCAGGGCAGTATCCTGGGTAATCAGGCCAATCTGCTCGCGCAGGCTTTCCTGGCGTACGTGGGCGATGTCCTGGCCGTCGATCAGGATGCGGCCACTTTCCAGGTCGTACAGCCTCAGCAGCAGGTTCACGACCGTGGACTTACCCGCGCCGGAAGGCCCAATCAAGCCAATGTTCTCGCCAGGTGCGATTTCCAGGTCCAGCCCGCTGATCACACGGCCCACTTTGCCGTAGTGGAACTCGGCAGCCTCGAAACGAACGCCGCCGCGCTCAACCTTCAAGGCCGGTGCGCCGGGTTGGTCAGTGACGCTAAGGGGTTGGGCGATGGTCTGCAATCCATCCTGCACCATGCCGATGTTTTCGAAGATGCCGTTGACCACCCACATGATCCAGCCAGACATATTCACGATGCGGATCACTAGCCCGGTGGCCAGGGCGATGGCGCCCACCGTAAGCAAACCTTGGGTCCATAACCACAGGGCAAGACCGGTCGTGCCAACGATCAGTAGGCCGTTCAAGGTGGTGATGGCTACGTCCATGCTGGTGATCACCCGGCTGGCCAGCTGAGTTTTCTCGGTCTGCTCGGTGATCGCTTCGCGGGCGTATTGCTGCTCCAGGTTGGTGTGGGCGAACAGCTTGAGCGTGGCAATGTTGGTATAGCCGTCGACGATGCGCCCCATCAGCTTGGAACGGGCATCGGAGGACACCACCGAGCGCTCCTTTACCCTTGGCACGAAGTACCAGAGCGCGACAATGTAAGCCAGTATCCATGCCACCAGTGGCAGCATCAGGCGCCAGTCGCTCTGGGCGAACAACACCAACGAGCTGATGGCGTAGATGGCCACATGCCAAAGGGCGTCTACCGCCTGCACCGCGGAGTCACGCAGCGAGTTGCCGGTTTGCATGATGCGCGTGGCAATGCGGCCGGCGAAGTCGTTCTGGAAGAAATTCAGGCTCTGCTTGAGTACATGGTTATGGTTTTGCCAGCGGATCATGCTGGTCATCCCGGGGGAGATGGTTTGGTGGACTAGCAGGTCATGCAGGCCTACGAACACCGGGCGGATGATCATCGCCACCACCAGCATCCATACTAGGCTCGACCAGTGTTCGCCGAAGAAACGGTCCGGCGGCGTGCTGTTGACCATGTCGATAATGTCGCTGAGGTAACTGAACAGCGCCACCTCGATCAGGGCACTGATCAGCCCCACCACCAACAAAGCGACAAAGCTGGGCCATACCTGGCGCAGGTAATAGAGGTAGAAGGGTATGACCTTCCCAGGCGGTGCATCCGTGGGGGCATCACGGAACACATCGATCCATTGCTCGAAACGGCGGTACAGCATGAGGCCTCCCCTCTTAATCTGAGAACCGCCCGGTAGCACCGGGCGGTATAACGCGGATCAGTCCAAGCGCTTGGCGGACTTAATCAGGATCGGGTCAACCGGGACGTTCTGCATGCCAGCACGGTTGCCCGTTGGGCTTTGCACGATTTGCGTGACCACATCCATGCCCTTGACCACCTTGCCAAAGACCGCATAGCCAAAATCACGGCCACCGTGGTCGAGGAAAGCGTTGTCATTAACGTTGATAAAGAACTGGGCGGTGGCGGAGTTCACGTCCGAGGTGCGGGCCATGGCCAAGGTGCCAGTCAGGTTTTTCAAGCCGTTGTCGGCCTCGTTCTTGATGGGGGCCTGGGTAGGTTTTTCGCGCAGAGTGGCGTCATAGCCACCGCCTTGCACCATAAAGCCTGGAATTACGCGGTGGAACTGGGTGCCGCTGTAGAAGCCGCTGTCCACATAGCTCAAGAAGTTCTGGGTACTGATGGGCGCCTTCTCGGCATCCAGCTCCACTTCGATCTGCCCCTTGCTGGTGTCGAGCAGCACATGGGGCTTGGCGGTAGGGGCGGCCTGGAGGCTGGCGGCGAACATCAGCGAACAGGCGCAGAGCGCAATGCGTTTGAACATAAGGCAGGATCCTTCGGTTACGGGTTGGCGACAACTGCCGCTAAGCGGCCGCCTCGACGTGAGGCAACGCAACAGAGTATCGCAAATGCCTGTGAGCGCCAGCGCCTAGGGGCAAGCCTGGCGCTGGTGGTCCTGTTATGGACCTTCGCAAACCTAAGGGTGTTCCGCCACCCCTGTAGAGCCAGCAAAGCTGCCAATGTCACTGGTTGTTCACATGCCTTCGCGAGCTATCGCTCGCCCCTACACAGGCGGTAGGTGCTGCTGTGCAGGGGGCAGGGGCGCGCTGTCGAAACTGCGCAGTAACTCCACCAGTATCTGCGTGGCGGGGCCTAATGGTTTTTCCTTGCTGGCGTACAGGTAGAACATCGGGTGGCGTTGGCCTCCCTGCTCCAGCGGCAGGGGCTTGAGAACATGTTCGCGCAGTTGACGTTCGATGGCCTGGCGCGGCAGCCAGGCAAAGCCCAGCCCGCTGCCTACGAAGCTTGCGGCGGTGCCCAGGCTGCCCACGGTCCAGCGCTGCTCGGCACCTAGCCAGCCCACGTCCTTAGGCTTGCGCCCGGAGTCGCGAATCACGATTTGCAGCTGGCTTTCCAGGTCTTGAAACGTGAGCGGGCGGTTGAGCCCGTGCAGGGCGTGATCCGGATGAGCCACGGCCACGAACTCCACGGTGCTCATCTCGGTGCCTAGGTAGCCGGGGATGTTAAGGGCTGTGATGGCCAAGTCGGCCACGCCATCGAGCAGCACATCTTCTACCCCAGACAGCACCTCCTCGCGCAAACGTACTCGGCAGCCCCGGCTTTGCGGCATAAAGGCAGTCAACGCCCCCACCAGGCGGGCGTTAGGGTAGGCGGCATCCACCACCAGGCGCACCTCGGCTTCCCAGCCTTGCTCCATATGTTGGGCCAGGTCCTCCAGTTGGCTGGCCTGTTTCACCAATTGCCGTGACCGGCGCAGCAGCACCACGCCGGCTTCGGTCAGCACAGCCTTGCGGCCGTCGATGCGCAGCAAGGGTACCCCCAATTGTTCCTGCATGCGCCCCACGGTATAGCTCACCGAAGATTGAGAACGGTGCAGTATATGAGCGGCCTGAGCGAAGCCACCGTGGTCTACCACGGCTTGCAGGGTTCGCCATTGATCGAGGGTTACCCGGGGCGCTTTCATTTGAGGCCTTTACGAGGGTTCAAACGGGTATTAAACAACCAATTTGATCCTTTGCCCTTACCCAAAGCGGTTTTTTATCAAGCCACGGTCGGCTGTGGTAAGGTCGCGCGCTTTGCCCGAGGCGCGCCATGGCCTATCTGCTGATCGTGACCCTGATCCAAGCCTTCTCCTTCAGCCTGATTGGCGAATACCTCGCCGGGCAGGTAGACAGTTACTTTGCCGTGCTGGCCCGGGTGCTGCTGGCGGGGTTGGTGTTTTTGCCCCTTACCCGCTGGCGCGCGGTGCCCGGCCCTTACCTGCGACGTATGTTGTTGATTGGCGCGCTGCAGTTCGGCGTGACCTATGTGTGCCTGTACCTAAGCTTCCGCGTGCTGACGGTGCCAGAGGTGCTGCTGTTCACGGTGCTGACCCCCCTGCATGTAACGCTGTTGCAAGACGCCTTGGCCCGTCGCTTTAACGGCTGGGCATTGCTGGCGGCACTGGTGGCCGTGGCGGGTGCGGTGGTCATTCGCTTCGACCGGGTCAGTGGTAGCTTCTTTGGTGGGTTTTTATTGCTGCAAGTGGCGAATTTCACCTATGCCGCCGGGCAGGTGTTGTACAAGCGGCTACAGTGCCAACAGCCGCTTGCCGGCCCGCAGTACCAAGGCTTCGGTTACTTCTTCGCCGGCGCCTTGCTGGTAGCGCTGCCGGCGTTCCTGGCGTTCGGCAATGGGCAGCATCTGCCAACGATGCCGTTGCAATGGGCGGTACTGGCTTTTTTGGGCCTGGTGTCCACGGCCTTTGGCATGTATGCCTGGAACAAAGGCGCCAGCCTGGTACCGGCCGCCAGCCTGGCGGTGATGAACAATCTGCATGTGCCTGTGGGATTGCTGCTTAACCTGCTGCTCTGGAACCATCAGGAGCCCTTGGGGCGCTTGGCGCTCGGCGCAGGGATCATCCTGGGCTCGGTATGGCTGAGCCGACGAGGCGCATTGGCCCGCTGAGCTGAGCCTGTGGCACCGCGGCGCTCGCTTGTACCGCGCAGCTCCGCTACCCTATGCAGTCGTTCCAGGTTCCCTTCGAGGTAGTACCCCAGTGTTTTCCCAATTCGCCCTTCACGAGCGCCTGCTCAAAGCCGTGGCCGAGCTCAATTTCGTCGAGCCTACCCCTGTGCAGGTCGCGGCCATTCCGCCCGCGCTCGAAGGGCGTGACCTGCGGGTAACCGCCCAAACCGGTAGCGGCAAAACCGCCGCTTTCGTGTTGCCCATGCTCAACCGGCTGATCGGCCCGTCGCGCCCGCGGGTAGACATTCGCGCGCTTATCCTGCTGCCCACCCGTGAGTTGGCCCAGCAAACCCTTAAAGAGGTTGAGCGATTCGCTCGCTTTACCTTTATCAAGGCCGGGTTGATCACCGGTGGCGAGGACTTCAAGGTTCAGGCCGCCATGTTGCGCAAGGTGCCGGACATCCTTATCGGTACCCCTGGCCGGCTGCTGGAACATCTGAACGCAGGCAACCTGGACCTGGCCCAGGTAGAAGTGATGGTGCTGGACGAAGCCGACCGCATGCTGGACATGGGGTTTGCCGAGGACGTGACCCGTTTGTGCGACCTGTGCCCACCTGCTCATCAAACGCTGCTGTTCTCCGCCACCACCGGGGGTGCTGGCTTGCGCGACATGATCGACAAGGTGCTCAAGGACCCTCGGCACCTGATGGTCAACAACGTCAGCGATCTCAGTGAACACACGCGCCAGCAGATCGTAATGGCGGACCACAACGCTCACAAAGAGGCCATCGTGCAATGGCTGCTGGCCAACGAGACTTACCGTAAGGCCATTGTCTTTACTAATACCCGCAGCATGGCCGACCGCGTCTACGGCCACTTGGTCGCCAAAGACTTCAAGGTCTTCGTGCTGCACGGTGAGAAAGACCAGAAAGACCGCAAGCTGGCCATCGAGCGCTTGAAACAGGGCGCGGCGAAGATCCTGGTCGCCACCGACGTGGCCGCCCGCGGGTTGGACGTGGAAGGCATGGACCTGGTCATCAACTTCGACCTGCCTCGCAGCGGCGATGAATACGTGCACCGTGTAGGCCGTACAGGCCGGGCAGGGGCCGAAGGCCTGGCGATCTCGCTGATCTGCCATGGCGACTGGAACCTGATGAGCAGCATCGAGCGCTACCTCAAGCAGAACTTCGAGCGCCGGGTCATCAAAGAGGTAAAGGGCAACTATACCGGGCCTAAAAAGCTAAAGGCCTCTGGCAAGGCCGCCGGCACCAAAAAGAAGAAGACCGACAAAGACAAAAAAACCACCGCCAAGGCCACCCCCAAGCGCTCGCCCAACGCGCGCAAGCCAGCCTCTCCCATCCTGGCCAGCCAGGACGGCTTGGCTCCGCTGAAAAAGCGCAAACCCGACGCCTAACCGCAGGCAGGGTGGCCCTGACCGAACGGTCACCCTGGCCTCAGGTCACAGCTAGGCATGTTATTCGCGCCCTCACTGGAGTGACCGCTTTATGACGACCTATAACTGGGACTTGATCGAACGCCTGCTGCACAAAGTACAAACCACCAAGGCTGGCGAAGCCTTTGACACCGATGCTAACGCCGAAGAATTGGCCCGCACCCAACAGGCTGAAGGGGCCACCCCCGAGGCCTTGGGCACGCTCCAGGCCGATGCCGCGCGCTATATGCCACTGCTGGTGGAGCGTGGCTTTTTGCACGCTGCCGAGGGCACCGGTTATGCCCTTACTGAAAATGGCGCTCGACTGCTGGCCCTGCTCGATAGCAGCATCCCCGACAGCGAACACCCTCGTGACGTGCTGAACGAGCAGGGCGATGCCTTGGACCTTGAAACCTTCATGGCCCTGTCGAGCAAAGCCCAGGTCGCCCCCTAGCACGGCCATGCCGTTGGGATTTTGAAAGGAACCCCCAAGGCCTTGCGCCAGTCATCCGTGAACGAGGCACAGGCTACACTAATGCTTTGTGCTTCAGTATTGCCACGCCTGGCCGATAACACGGTAAGGCAAAAGGTTATAGCGATAGGATGGCGTGGTAGCCCGAACAGTGCGCAACTGCATCGCTTGGGTTTATGATCCTCACAGTAACGGCACCTGTAGTCGCCGTATGGGCAAGTCCCAAGGGGGCGTGTAATGCAAGGCAAATTGTTCAACTGGCTGCACGACCTGGCCGTGGCGCTGGGTTTGATTCCACCGATGCAACCTGTACCCATTCCGACCGAAGACCAACGCAAGCGTCGCCAGCCTCGGCGCTAAGGTTTTATGGCGCGGCCCAGTTGTTTTTACTGCCATCGGCCAGAGGGCCATTGCCTCTGTGCATTGATTCCTCGGCTGTCTAGTCGCAACCGGGTGCTGATCCTTCAGCACCCCAGCGAAACTGGCCATGCGCTCAATACCGCGCGCTTGGCTCACTTAGGCTTGTGTAATAGCGCGTTGCTCATAGGTGAGCGTTTCGAGGCTGCGCCTTGGGAAAGCACTTCGCTGCCTAGTTACGTGTTATTTCCAGGAGAAAGGGCCACCGTGCTTCGAGCCAGTGACACGCCCAGGCAACTGATCGTGCTCGACGGTACTTGGCGTAAAGCCCGTAAGCTACTGCACCTGAACCCCGAATTGGCAGCCTTGCCGCAGGTATGCCTGCCCGCGACGCTACCCTCGCGCTACCGCTTGCGTAAGGCACCAGGGAAAGGGGCGTTGTCTACTATCGAGGCTATCGTTCACGCCCTCGAATGCCTGGAGGCGCCTGCCTTGTTCCAGCCTCTGTTGACACCTTTCGAAGCACTGATCGATGGGCAGATCAAAGCCATGGGCAATGAGGTGTTCACAAGAAATCACCAGCGCTGCTTAACATCGTTGTAGGAGCCGTCCCGCCGCCAAGGCGCCGCGCTGTCGCGCAGCAAACAAGGGTGCATGACGTTGGCTCTGCGGCGCTTGATCTGAAAAGCATTGGCTCCGTGTAGGAGCAAGCGAAGCTGGCGGATGATCGACATCCAAAGGCTGGAAACCCGAGCCAACCGTCTTGGCGCAAAGCAAATAATTGGCCTAGCCATGGCGTGCATATCCTGCTGCGCGGTGGCGCTACCGTCTGGTTTCGCCTTTACGGCGACCCCCCCCCGGAAGGCCGGCCCCGTTTGTTTCGGCAAAAGGGGGAAAACCATTAGCGCTTTACGGTCGGCCCCCGCCTGTGGCGGGGGTTCCCTCCTTCCGGCCCGGCTCCCGCTGGGGCGCGTCGACAGGGCATCCCTGCCCTGGCGCCGCTCGCCCGCCATCCCTGGCGGACGCCCAACTACGCCGCACCTGCACTCGGCCGATCCGAGGCGCAGGCCGCGGCGTCTGTGAGTCCTGTGCACGGGGACGGCTTCGCCGTCCAACGCGCATAGCGCTAGTTAAAGCAGTGTGATCTTAGTTTTTTAAATCAAAGCGTTATGTTTTGTTTGATGAGAGCCAGCAAAGCTGGCGAACGCGGTGTTACAGGCCACTTCGGCGATTGACAAGCCACCGTGTTCGCGAGCTGCGCTCGCTCCTGGCAAAGCATCTACCTTTTACTTAACCCTGTAACTGCTCATGACTAGCATCGGCAACCCCAATCAGGGTCACTTCCGCGGCCGCCGGGGCGAAGATCATGTTGCTTTCATCCAGTTCGTCTTCCCAGTCGCCAGTCAGGGCGATTTCGAACCTGTGACCCTGAGCGTCTGCGTCCAAGTCCTTGATGTAGGTACGGTCTGCGGGATAGGCGTAGACCACCTTAAGGGTAGTTCCAGTGCCATCTCCAAACCCGGTGTACCCCAACGCCGAGACGTCGATTTTGTCGCTGCGGTCGGCGAAGTCGACGATCAAGTCAACGAAGCTCTGGCTGGCGGTGCGGTAACTGTCATTGATCGAGGTATACAGGAAGGTGTCTGAGTTCTGATAGGTAGGGGTGTAAAGGTTAGCCTGGGCCGGGTCGCCACCGTTTAACCGGTCGGCGCCTTCGCCACCCCAAATGACGTCAGCGCCGATGCCACCGTTGATATCATCATTGCCTGCCCCGCCACGAATGATTTCCGACAGCGCAGCGCCGGTGAGGATATCCCTGCCTGAGGTGCCCTCTACCGTGGGCGGGGTAAACACCAAATTGGTGCTGTTCAGTTGACTGACCAAATCGCCATCGAAGGCCAGCTCGAACCGGTGCCCGGTGGCATCAGCGTCCAGGCTCTTGAGGTAGGTACGGGTGCCTTCGGCGTTGGCCTGTATCGCCAGGGTGCCTTTATGGCCGTCACCAATGCCGGTGAAACCCAACGCGATCAGGTCGATACGGTCTTGGGAGGGATTGAAGTCCAGAATACGGTCGCTGCTGGTTTCCGTCTTAGTGCGGTAGCTGTCGCTAATCTGCGTAAAACGGATGATGTCCGCACCTTCGCCACCGATCAGTACATCACGACCGCCATTACCTTGTAGCAAGTCATCACCAGCATGGCCCCGAATGATCTCGGCGAAATCACCGCCTCGAAGGAAATCCGGGTCACTGAAACCGTCTACATGCTGCTGGCCATCTCGGCTACCAAAGCTGCTATCCAGGCTGCCGTCCGGGTTCAGGCGGATAATGCCGAAATCCGAATTGCTGGTGTACAGCGAACTGGAGCCTACGACCAGAATCTTGCCATCAGGCTGCACGAGAACGGAGCTGGCCGTGTTGGAACCATTCGGGGTAACGTCGAAGGAGACTACGCCGCCTGTGCCAAAGCGGGTGTCCATGGACCCATCGGCGTTCAACCGCAGGATGTTGGCGGTGTGGTTTCTATCACTGTCGCCTACCAGGAGGATCTTGCCATCGGGCTGCACGGTGAGCTGCGAGTAGTAAGTGTCGACCAGAGCCTTGTCGATATACACCACACCCTTGTCACCAAAGCGCGTATCAGGAGTGCCGTCCGCGCGCAGGCGCTCGATGGCGTACGACGGGTCTACCAACCCACTGATAGGCTTGCCATTGGCGTCTACAAGTTTTTCGTAGAGCCAGCTGCCGATGAACACGCTGCCGTCGGGCTGTACGTTAGTGGAAATGTTGCCGTTGACATAGTCTTCACCCTTAGGGCTGAGGGTCAACTGGCCGTCCTCGCCAAAAGCCTTGACCAGGTTGCCGCTGCTGTCGAACTTGGTCACGGTGGCTGCGGTATCTCCCCGAAGGCTCAGGTACAGGGTGCCGTCTGGATTGGTCGTGAGGGACACGCCGCCGTCGAACTTGGTAGGGGTATCGACAATGATGGCGCCGGCGTTTCCAAAGGTGGTATCCAGGCTGCCATCTGTATTGAACCGCTGCACCGTGAAGCCTCCACGGCCAGACTGGGCAGACACCACTTTGCCGTCGGCTTGCACGGCCTTCACCAAGTCAGTGTCGGCCTCGCTGTCGATCCTCGCCGGCACCAGATCGACCCCACGATGGCCAAAGCTGGTGTCCAGGCTGCCATCGGCGTTAAGGCGCACCAGTGAGTAATCAGCGCGGCTGGCGCGGCTTTCATCGCCCGGTGAGCCTGAGTAACCCGCGATAGGGTAGTAGCTGTAACCCCCTACCAGGATTTTGCCGTCAGGCAGCAGGGTAATGGCCGCGGCACCGTCATCGTCGCCGGTGAGGTCCAATAGCACGCTGCCTGGGCCGGTTCTGATGGTGTGTATCGTTGCTACTTTATCGTTGGGCGTTGTCATGGGTCAGTCCTTGAAACACAGGTGTAGGAGGCAACGAAGCTGGCGAAGGGGCGAAAAACAAAAGCGCTTAGCGCCAGCTCAAGACAGGCCAGCCGGCCTGTTCGGCATGGGCACGCAGCACAGGGTCTGGGTTTACGGTGTGGGGGCGGGCCACGCGCTGCAATAGCGGCAGGTCGTTGCGCGAATCCGAGTAAAAGGCCGCGCCCTCCAGGGTTTCGCCTTCGGCTTCCAGCCATTCCAGTAGGCGGGTCACTTTACCTTCCTGGTAAGTGAGCACGCCGCGGGTTTGGCCATTATAGGCGCCATGGGATACGTCCAACTCGACCGCCAGCACTTCGTCAATGCCGATACGCGCGGCGATGGGCTGTACCAGGTGCATGCCCGAGGCTGAAATGACCAGCACGCGATCGCCAGAGGCGCGGTGAGCGGCGATGCAGCGGGTGGCATTACTGAAGATCAACGGCTCGATGACCTCTTCTACCCAAGGCTCTACCAAGTGCGCCACTTCCTCTTCGGTGCGGCCCAGCAACGGCTCCAGGGTGAAAGCCATGTACTGAGCCATGTCCAGCTCGCCCTGGTTGTAGGCCTGGAGGAATTGCTCGTCGCGCCGCATAAAACTGTCACGGTCCACCCAGCTCAGCCGAGCCATCTGCGCGTTCCACAGCGATGCGCAATCGCCGTCGATCAGGGTGTCATCCAGGTCAAATATGGCCAGGGGCATTACAGGGTTCTCCTTGGTTCAGGCGACTTCGCGCACCGCGCCCGCGGCAATGTGCAGGCGCACCCGCGTGCCCTTGGGGTGCAGGTCATCGGCGCTGCGGTTAAGTACGTCCACCCACAGCTCCACGCCTTGGGCGCGAACGCGGTAACGAATCACGTTGCCTAGCAGGCTATGGCTAAGAATCTCCCCCGGGCCTTGCGGTTCCACTTCAAGTTCGATGGCCTCGGGGCGAATGGCCTGGCTTGCGCTGAAGGGGCGTTGCAGTAACCGGCTGGCACTGTCGGCATCCAGCAGGTTGTAATTGCCTATAAACCCTGCCGCGAAGGCACTTTCGGGGGTGGTATACAGGCTCTGGGCATCGCCGCTCTGGACAATCTGCCCCTTGTTCATCAGGAAGATGCGGTCACTCAGGGTCAGGGCCTCTTCCTGATCGTGGGTGACGAACACCGTGGTCAAACCAAGGGCCTGCTGAATGCCGCGGATTTGCTCGCGTAGATGCTTGCGGATGCGTGCATCCAGGGCCGACAACGGCTCGTCCAGTAACAACAACCGTGGCCGAGTGACCAGGGAACGCGCCAGGGCGACTCGCTGGCATTGCCCGCCGGACAACTGATGAGGGTAGCGCTCGGCCATTGCCTGCAGCTCGACCATCTCCATGGCCTCGCGCACTCGCTCGCGGCAGGCGTGGGTACTGACCTTCTGCATGCGCAAACCAAAGGCTACGTTTTGCTCCACGGTCATGTTCGGGAACAGCGCATAGCTTTGGAACACCATGCCGATATCGCGCTTTTGCGGGGGCAGGGGGATCAGGTTCTGGCCATCGAGCTGTATGCTGCCAGTGTCCACCGCGGTCAGCCCGGCGATGCAGCGCAGCAGCGTGGACTTGCCGCAACCCGAGGGCCCCAGCAGGGTCACGAATTCGCCTTGGGCGATGTTGAAGTTGATGTTGGCGAACACCTGAGTGGCGCCGAAGTCCTTGCGCAGGCCGCGCACGCTGAGAAAACTCATGTCACGGGGTGTCCTTGTTCAGGCGCATGGCGACCCAGGTCATCACCAGCACGAAGAAGAAATACGAGATCACCAAGGCGCTGTTGAAATGGCCACTGCTGTTGCGCATGTTGTTCAGGTACACCTGAAGGGTTTCGTAACGGGTACCGACCAGCAGGTTGGCGAACACGAACTCGCCGAACAGGAACGAGAACGACAGCAGCAGCGCCACCAACAGGCCTTTGCGCAGGTTGGGCAGTACCACGCGCCAGGCCGCCTGCCAGGGGCTGGCGCCTAGCAGCTGTGCCGCGTCCATCAGGTCCCTCAGGTTCAGGGCGTGCAGGTTGTTGGTGATGGCGCGGTACATAAAAGGCAGGGCCACCGTGAAGTAGCAGCCCATCAGTATCCAAGGCGTGCCCACCATGGTCAGCGGGCCATCCCCGTACAGCTGCAACAGGCCGACCGACGACACTACCGGCGGCACCGCAAAGGGTAGCAGGATCAAAATGTTCATCAGCCCATCCAGGCGCGGAAAGTAGTAATGCACCACGAACAGCAGTGGCAGGATCAACACCACTGCCAAGGCCAGCGCGCCGACGCAGATCAGCAGCGAATGCCCGAATGCCTGCAGAAAACGCGGGTCGCCCCACAGCGCGATATACCATTTGAGGGTCAGCCCACTGGGCAGCAGGGTGGACCACTGCGTAGCCAACGAATAGAGCAGGGTGCCGGCCAAGGGCAGTAACAGGATCATAAACAACAACCACACCACGGCCTGGTGATACAGGGCTACCGCGCGCTTAGTGACGGCCATGGTAGCTCCTGCGCAGTATCCACTGATGCACCGCTGTCACCAGGGCCATCATGATCACCAGAATGATCGCCAGCGCACTGGCAAGGTTCGGGTCCAGGGAAATATCCCCGGCCACCATGGCGGCGATGCGGATCGGCAGTACGTTGAAGTTGCCGGTGGTCAACGCATAAACCGTAGCGTAGGCGCCCAAGGCGTTGGCTAGCAAAATCACGAAAGTGCCCAGCAGCGCCGGCAATAGCACCGGCAGAGCCACTAGCCGCCAGTAATGCCAAGTGCTGGCGCCCAACAGGGCGGCTGCTTCGCGCCAGTCGTCTCGCAAGGCGTCGAAGGCGGGGTAAAGCAACAGCACCCCTAGGGGGATTTGAAAATAGGTGTACACCAAGATCAACCCTGTTTTCGAATACAGGTTGAATTCGGCCATCAGCCCGCTTTGTTTAAGCAGCAGGGTGACGGTACCGCTGGCCCCAAGCAGGATGATAAACGCAAAGGCCAAGGGCACGCCGGCGAAGTTGCTGGTCATATTGGCAAAGGCGGTCACGAAGGTGCGCAAGGGCGAGTTCACCTGGCGCAGTGAATAGCTCCCTATGGCGGCGATCAACAGCCCCAGCACGCTCGACCACAGGCTGATTTCCATGCTGAACTGCATGGCCTGGCGATAGAAGCGCGAGCTGAAGGCCTTAGTGAAGTTGCCCAGGCCCCAGCCCTCTGGCCCTTGCAGGCTGCTTAACGCTACCCAGGTTAACGGGGCCAGTTCAAAGGCAATAAAGAACAAAGCAAAGGGCAGCGCCGCCATTGCTGCCAACCACTTGCCCCGAGGCGCGACCCTCATGGCATCTCAGTGATGACTTGCTCGTTCCACTGCTGGGGCAGCGCTTTGGCGGTGGCTTCCCATGCACTGGCGTTATTGATGGGTTTGACGTTCTTGTATTGCTCGGCCGGCAGCAGCTTGGCGGCTACCTCCGGTGGCAGCTTAAGGTGGTCGGCGCGAATCGGCCGGGCATAGCCGTTGGCAAGGTTGATCTGCCCGGCATCGCTGAGAATGTATTCCCGCGCCAGCTTGGCCGCGTTGGGGTGCTGGGCGTATTTGTTGATCAGGGTGGTGTAGCCAGAGATGACCGAGCCATCAGAGGGAATCAACACATCGAAACGCTTAGGGTCGATCTGGTCGCGGTAGCTCAGGCCGTTGAAGTCCCACACCACGCCCACGTCGATCTCACCTTTTTCCAAGGTTTGGATGGTGGGGTTGGCCATGGACAGCCGCCCCGCCTGGGCGAGCTTGGTAAACAGCTCAAGGCCTGGGGCCAGGTTACTTTCATCGCCCTTGTAGGCGATGGCTGCGGCCAGCACGCCGTTGGCCGCTTGGGCCGCGGTGCTCACATCGCCGATGGCTACCTTGTAGGTGCCTTTTTCCAGGTCATGCCAGCTCTTGGGCGCGTCGCTGTCCTTCACCCGCTGCTTGTCGATGATAAAGGCGATGGTGCCGGTGTACGCCAGCATCCAATGGCCGTCTTTGTCCTTGGCCCAGTCAGGTATTTGCGTCCAGGTGCTGGGCTTATAGGGCTGGGTCACGCCCTGGCTGGTGGCGATAGGGCCAAAGGCCGCCCCTACGTCGCCAATATCGGCGCTGGCGTTGCTCTTCTCGGCCGCGAACTTGGCCACTTCCTGGGCGGAACTCATGTCGGTATCGGTGTGCCTGAGGCCGTACTGGCTGCCGAGGGCTTCCCAGGTACCCTTCCAGTTTGCCCAGGCATCGGGCATGCCCACGCTATTGATTTGCCCCTCTTGTTTGGCGGCAGCTTCCAGCGCCTTAAGGTCATCGGCGGCCACGGCAGGCGCGCATACGGCATAGGCAGCGGCTAACAGTGAAGCCAGAAACAGGGTTTTTAACGGGGGCTGCTGGGTCATCTGTGGCTCCGGGGGCGGTTGCGGGGGCAGTTAGCGGCATGCGAGGCCAATCTAAGGCGGGGGCATGACAGTTTTATGTCTGCCCCGGCGCAAGCCGCTTCGCTCTGAGCGTAGACCATCCCAGCGGGCCCGTGGGCCGGCTAGCGGTTTACCCTATACCGCGTTGGGTGCCGGGCCGCCATGTACCACCTGCACGCTCAGGCGCGGCGTGGCCAGGTCCAGGCCGGCTTCATCCAGGGTGCGTTTGAGCAACAGATTGAACGCCCGGGACACCTCCCATTGTTTCAGCGGCGCGGTTTTAAAGCGCGCGCGCAGCACCGCCGAGCCACTCTCGAAGCTTTCTACGCCCTGGAATTCCAGGGGCGACCAGATTTCCCGGCGCAATAGAGGGTCACTGTGCATCCGTTGGCCCACGTCGCGGATCAGCTTGATGGCGTCGTCGATACTGACCGAGTGTGGGATCGCCACGCGGAAAATGGCATAGCCGAATTCCCTGGAGTAGTTCTTGATGCTTTTGATTTCACTGAACGGGATGGTATGTACGATGCCGTCGATGTCTCGCAGGCGCACGGTGCGGATGGTCAGGCCTTCTACCGTACCCAGGTGACCGCCCACATCCACGTAGTCGTCGATGGCCAGGGAATCCTCAACGATGATGAACAACCCGGTGATCAGGTCCGCCACCAGCGATTGCGCGCCAAAGCCGATAGCCAGGCCGATGACACCGGCACCGGCGAGCAGAGGGGTTACGTTCACACCCATGTTGGCCAGGGCCACGATGCCGGCGATAACGAATATCGTCACGAACAGCACATTGCGAATCAGCGGCATCATGGTTTGCGCGCGGGCGTTGGCCACGCCTTTGCGTGAGCGCGCCAGGCCGTGGTGAATGGCCGTGTCGGCGAGAATCCATACCAGCCAGGCGAACATCAGGGTGCCGGTAAGGCCGAACAGGCGCAGGGTGAACTCATGGCCGCTGCCTTCGGTGAAGCGAATCACCGACAGCCCCCACACCCGCAGGCCGAGCTCTACGAACACCACCCAGGTGGCAATATGCGCCAGGGTGTAGGCAAAACTCTTGAGCCGTTCGGTATAGGCCTCCTGGCGCCGGGGGTGCTTGCTTGGCGTGTGGGCCTGACGGCGAATCAGCCCGTTGATCACCATGCACAGCACCAGCAGCACGGTGCAGATCAGCGATTGGCGCAAGGCGGTGCTGGCATCGCCGGCAGACACGAAGGTCGCCACCAGTGAGACCGCCACCAGTACCAGAGCCGGGATGTACCAGTAGGTACCCAGCACTTCCAAGGTATCGGTCATGGCCTTGCGGTGCAGCCGCCGTTTCAGGGGCTGGTTGCAGATCAGATGCGCGACCGGGCGCCTGAAGCGCAGGATGAACAGCCCGCTGAACAGCGCCGCCAGCACGTTGGCCAGGGCCGCGCCGGTATGGGCCAGGTGAATCCCCAGCCCTTCCACCAGGCGAGGGTCGCTCAGGGCCTCGCCAAAGGCGGCGAAGCTGCCGATCAACCACATGGGGCGAAAGGCCCGCCTGCGCAGGATATATAGCGCTTTATGGCGGTGCGGGCCATCGAGCAACGAGAAGGCAATCACGCAAATAGCCGCGAAACAGGTTCCCACCACCAAGGCATAGGCCACTACCAGCGCGAGGTCTTTGCCCAGGGAAGAGGGCGCCGCATAACCCACCCCAAGGGTCAGCCCCAGCGCAACCAGCCAGGGGCCGAGCTTGCGCAAGGCAAAGCGTAGCAAGTCTCGCGTGCTCGGGTGTTGGGGCAGGTCTTCGGTCAAGCCGAACCGCTCACGCATGCGCTGGCTCAGCCAGATCAGCCCGTACGCCAACAGTGCCCACGCCAGGATGGTCAATACGAACACACCCAGCACAGCACCTTGATCGCCTAGGCTGCTGGCCCGGGCCAGTAGTTCGTCCCGTGCCAGGGCCAGCTCTTCGAGCCATTGGTTGAGGGGGCTGTCTTCGCCCGTGAACTGCCGCTCAAGGGTGCGCACGGTGCCGCCCAGCAGCCCCACCACGCCTTCTTCCGGCGTGGGCTTGGCCGTGTGGGTAGCTTTGCGCAGCTGTTTGAGTTCGCTCAACAGGCGTGCCCGCTGCTCGTCGCTCTCCAGGGTACTGATCACCTGGTCTAAGGACGTGTTCAGGTCCTCGGCCGGTGCCTCGGTTTTGGCAGGCGTGCCTAGCAGGCCCGGCAAGCCCGCGGCCTGAGCGTTACCGCACAGGGCTAGCAGGGCGTAGAGCAGCCAGCATAGGGGCAGCCAGCGCCATGCCCGAGCGCGCCAGGCGGTCGGGCTCGACACCAGCGCGGTCACGGTAGGGCTCGGGCAGCGTAGAAGGCGCCCAGCACCTTGACCAGGTGCGCCAGGTCGTGGCTACCGGCCAACTCCCGGATCGAGTGCATGGCGAAGGTCGGCAAGCCGATATCCACCGTGCGTACGCCCAGGCGGCTGGCGGTGATAGGGCCGATGGTCGAGCCGCAGCCCATGTCGCTGCGTACCACAAAGCTTTGCACTGGCACTTCTTCGGCCATGCACAGGTGGCGGAAGAACCCACCGGTTTCGCTGTTGGTGGCGTAACGCTGGTTGCTGTTGACCTTGATCACCGGCCCGGCATTGAGCTTGGGCCCGTGGTTGCCGTCGTGCTTGTCGGCGTAGTTGGGGTGCACGCCGTGGGCGTTGTCGGCCGATACCAGCAAGGAGCGCTGAATCGCCCGCATATAGTCGTCGCCTTCTGGCATCAGCCGCTGCAGGGTGTGTTCCAACAGCGGGCCGTCGGCGCCGCAGGTAGAACTGGAGCCCACTTCTTCGTGGTCGGTGCACACCAGCACGCAGGTTTCGTCGGTTTCAGCCCGCAGCAAGGCTTGCAGCCCGGCGAAGCACGACAACAGGTTGTCCAGGCGCGCGCCGGCGATAAAGTCTTCGTTCAAGCCAATGACCGCCGCCGGTTGTGTGTCGTAGAAGCTCAGCTCGTAGTCCAGCACCACGTCGGCGTTCACACCGTGTTCCTTGGCCAGTTGCTCGGTGAGCAGGGCGCGGAAGTCAAAGCGCTCGCTGCCTGCGACCTGGGCCAGGATGGGTGGCAATTCGTTCTGGGCGTTAATTGCCCAACCCTCGTTGGCCCCACGGTTAAGGTGGATGGCCAGGTTAGGGATGATCGCGATCGGCAAGCGGAAATCCACCAACTGGCTGGCGACCTGGCCGTCTTGGCGGAAGGTCACGCGCCCGGCCAAGGACAGGTCTCGGTCGAACCAGGGGGCGAGCAGGGCGCCACCGTACACTTCAACGCCCAGTTGCAAAAAACCTTGGCGTTGTAGCTCTGGTTGGGGCTTGACCCGCAGGCACGGGCTGTCGGTGTGCGCGCCCACCAGGCGCAGCCCGGCGTTGACCGGCGGCTCCTTGCCTAAGCGAATGGCAATCAGGGAAGAGTCGTTACGGGTCAGGTAATAACGCCCGCCTGGCACGGTGTGCCAATGGTCGCGTTCGTTCAGGCGTTGATAACCGGCGGCTTCCAGACGTTTGGCAAGGCTGGCGGTAGCGTGAAAGGGTGTTGGCGAGGCCTTGAGAAAATCAATCAGGCCCTGGTTGAGGGTGTCGCGCATCGAGGTACTCCAGGCAGCAATGCCGGAAGTCTACTCCACATCCCGCTCGGTAGCAGCCCAGCTTGCTGGCGACTGGCCGCGCCACTGTATTGGACCTGGTCGCGGCCAAGGCCGGCTGCTACGGGTGCGACGCGTTACCGTGCTGGACTTGGTCGCGGCCAAGGCCGGCTGTACGGGTGCCACGGTCCGTAGCAGCCCAGCTTGCTGGCGCCTACACCAATTTCCCCTTGCAAACGCTCGTAGCAGGGCTTAAAACGGCGCGGGGCATTCGAAACGCAGGCGCTCGCCACTGGCGGGGTGGCTGAACGCGAGCATGCTGGCATGCAGGCACAACCGAGGGGCGGCCCGCAGGGCTTCATCCTCTGCGTACAGCCCGTCCCCCAGCAGCGGATGGCCAATACTGAGCATGTGCACGCGTAATTGATGGGACCGCCCCGTCACGGGCGTAAGCTCCACTCTGCACCATTTGGGATGGCGTTCCAGCACACGCCAAAAGGTCAGCGCGTGTTTGCCCTGGGCGTGGTCCACCACATGGCGGGGCTTGGTGGGCGGGTCGTAACGCAAGGGCAAGTCGATGCTGCCGCTATCCAAGGCCGGCTGCCCCCAGCACAAGGCTGTATAGGCCTTTTCGGTTTCCCGATCATGGAACTGCCGGGACAGCTCGCGGTGGCTGTCGGCATCCCTGGCCAGCAGGATGATCCCGGAGGTTTCCCAATCCAGCCGGTGAACAATTCGCGCTTCCGGGTAGCCGTTTTCCTGCAGGCGGGTGATCAGGCAGTCCTTGTTGTCTTCCGCTCGGCCAGGCACGGACAGCAGCAAGGTTGGCTTGTCGATGACCAGGAAGGTTGGGTCTTGGTGGAGGATGCGGATAGTGGACAAGGGCATTGCCGTGGGTCTCGTGCAGGTGCTGTAAACGCAAGCGGCGACCGCGAGGCCTGAGCCCCGGGTCGCCGCGTGTAGTGCCATCTTGCCTAGGTATGAAGCTTAACGATCAGGCAGCGTGATGTTCAATTCCAGGATCGAACAGCTGCCTTGGTTTTCCAAGGCCACCTGCACGTCGTCGTTGTCGATGCTCACGTACTTACGAATCACTTCAACCAGCTCTTTTTGCAGGGCCGGGAGGTAATCAGGCTCGCTGCGTTGGCCCCGCTCGTGTGCCACGATAATCTGCAAACGCTCTTTCGCGACCGAAGCGGTGCTGCCTTTTTTGCGGTCCCGAAAGAAGTCGAAAATATTCATCAACGGCCTCCAAACAGGCGCTCAATCCAGCCTTTTTTCTTCACGTCAAGGAAGCGATGGGCCACTTCCTTGCCCAACAGGCGGTCAACCGCGTCGCTATAGGCCTGGCCCGCGTCGCTTTGCTCGTCGAGGATCACCGGCACGCCTTGGTTGGAGGCCTTAAGCACTGCCTGAGATTCGGGAATCACCCCCAGCAGGCGAATGGCGAGGATTTCCTCGACGTCTTCGACGCCCAGCATTTCGCCCTTGCTAACGCGTTCAGGGTTGTAGCGGGTCAGCAGCAAGTGTTCTTTGATTGGGTCTTCACCTGACTCAGCGCGGCGCGATTTGCTCGCCAGAATGCCCAGCATGCGGTCAGAGTCACGCACCGAAGACACTTCCGGGTTGGTGACCACGATGGCTTCGTCGGCGAAGTACATCGCCAGGCTGGCGCCCTTTTCGATACCGGCGGGCGAGTCGCAGATCACGTACTCGAATTCTTCCTTGAGTTCGTTCAGCACTTTCTCGACGCCATCTTGGGTGAGGGCGTCTTTGTCACGGGTTTGGCTGGCGGCAAG
Source organism: Pseudomonas artemisiae (assembly GCF_057128685.1). NCBI lineage: Bacteria > Pseudomonadati > Pseudomonadota > Gammaproteobacteria > Pseudomonadales > Pseudomonadaceae > Pseudomonas > Pseudomonas artemisiae. The sequence continues at coordinate 10,969 of NZ_JBSKHS010000007.1, read as the reverse complement.
CACGTAGAGGTTTTCAAGGCGCTTGTCTTTGATCAGGGCCTGCTTGAGGGTCGCTTCGTTGTTGACCACGTTGACGAAATCGTACACCACGCGGCGTTCGCAGCCCATGATCAGGTCCAGGTTACGCAAGCCAACATCGAAGTCGACGATAACGGTTTTGTGGCCGCGCAGTGCCAGGCCGGTGCCGATGGCTGCGCTGGTGGTGGTTTTACCCACACCACCCTTGCCGGAAGTAACCACGAGAATCTTGGCCAAGGTGTATCACCCCTAAAGAAAAAGGACGTAGCGTCCTCAAAAACGTGAAGATGAAGATCGAGTGCTTATTTTGAATTTCACGACACTGGTGAATGCGCGTCTACCAGCGAAGTTACGCATAAAATGGCGGCAGTATCCGTTAAAGACGGGTGATGTTCAACACATCGGTACTCAGGCTGACCTGTACCGCCGCGCCCCAGAGCGGGTCCCGGCGAAGGTCTTCGGCCACTTTGTACTGGCCGGCGATGGACAACAGCTCAGCGCCTAATTGCTGGCAGAAGATGCGCGCCCGGGTATCACCCTTGATGCCTGCCAGGGCACGCCCGCGCATTGGGCCGTACACATGGATATTACCGTCGGCCAGAAGTTCCGCGCCGGAGCTGACCGAAGAAATGATGACCAAGTCGCCACCTTGGGCGTAAATCTGCTGCCCTCCGCGCACTGGCGAGGTGATCACGCGCGTGGGTTGAATGGGAGGCGGAGGCGGCGGTTCTTGCGCCACCGGCGGCGCTTCCACCACCGGTTTGCGCTCTTCCACCGGCTCAACCGGGCGCTCTCGGGCATTGGACGGCGGCAGCACGGGCAGGTCGATGGCGATGGCCGCGGCGATGTCTTCGATACGCGAGGCGCGAATGGCCAGGGTGCGTAGACCATGGTGGCGGCACACGCGCATCAGGCCGGGCAGGTCGATGGCGCCTTCGTTGATGGGTAGCTTGTCCAGCGCCAGCACCAACGGGGTATTGCTGAAGAAGTTCGGTGCTTGAGCGACCTTGGCGGCCAGTTGGTGGTCGAGGCCCTCGAGGTCGTAGCGAGCAAGCTCCAGCACGGTAATGGCCAGCATGCTGCCCTTGAGTTGGAATACCGCTTCCTGCTGCTGAGGTTCTAGTTGGCTCATGGTCGGCAAATGTCGCCTTGTACGAAAAGTGCCGTGACTTATAGCGAGAACGCTTGCGAGCCGCAACCCGTGCGCAACCCATGTAGAATGCGCGGCTTTGCCTTTTCCGGAATTCTTCATGCAACGACCGCAGTTTCGCCGCGCCTTCCTTCACCCCCGTTATTGGCCGCTTTGGCTGGGGTTGGGGCTGTTGTGGCTGACGGTTCAGCTGCCCTATCCCTTGCTGCTGCGCCTGGGTGGCCTGTTAGGCGCGGTGATGGGCGCGTTCGCCACCGATCGGCGCTTGATCGCTGCGCGTAACCTGGAGTTGTGCTTTCCGCAGGCTAGTTCGGAAGCGCGCGCGCGCTTGCTCAGAGAAAATTTCCGCTCTACCGGCATCGCCTTCTTCGAAATGGCCATGAGCTGGTGGTGGCCCAGGGCTCGCTTGGCGCGATTGGCGCATATCGAAGGGCTAGAACATCTGCAAGCGGCGCAGGCGGCGGGCGAGGGCGCCATCCTAATGGCCGCCCATTTCACCACCCTGGAAATCGGCGCCGCGCTCCTGGGCCAGCGGCACACCATCGATGGCATGTATCGCGAGCATGGCAACGCTGTGTTCGATTACATCCAGCGGCGCGGGCGCGAGCGGCATAACCTCGACGCCCTGGCCGTGGAGCGTGAAGACGTGCGCGGTATGCTCAAGCTGCTGCGCAAAGGGCGGGCTATCTGGTACGCCCCGGACCAAGACTACGGCGCCAAGCAAAGCTTGTTTGTGCCGCTGTTCGGCATTCCTGCCGCCACCGTGACCGCCACTAGCAAATTTGCCCGCTTGGGCAAAGCGCGGGTAATCCCCTTTACCCAGGTGCGCCTTGATAACGCCCGCGGCTACAAACTGGTGGTGCACCCAGCGCTGGAGGATTTCCCGGCTGAAACCGAAGCCCAGGACTGCCTGCGTATCAACCAATGGGTTGAAGGTGCCATACGGGAGTGCCCCGAGCAGTACCTCTGGGCACACCGGCGGTTCAAGTCCCGCCCCGAAGGCGAACCGAGGCTATACCCGCGCAAGGCCCGGTAGGTCAGGACGTAAGGCGGTTGGCGTGAAAGTCGCGCATGGCCTGTTCGATTTCCTCACGGGTGTTCATCACAAAGGGGCCGTACTGCACGATGGGCTCCTTTAGCGGTTTGCCAGCGATCAACAGCACCCGGCAACTGGTGTCACTGCTCAGGGTTAATTCCCCGGTGTCACCCAAACGTGCCAACTGCCCAGCCTTCACTGGCTGGGGCTGGCCTGGGAGGGCCAGGCTACCTTCGTACACGTACAGCAGTACCAAGTGGCCTTCAGGTACGTGAGGGCTAACAACGGCGTTGGCCGGTAGGTGCAGGTCCAGGTACAGCGGCTCGGTATCAGGCCGTTGTACCGCGCCGGCCTGGGTTACCTGGCCGTCACTGAACGTACCGGCGATGACCACTACCTCCACGCCGCCTTCGGTTATCAGGCGGGGAATCTGCGCAGCAGGAATGTCCTGGTAGGCCGGGTCACTGAGTTTGGTTTTACCGGGCAGGTTCAGCCACAGCTGGAACCCGCGCATCAGACCCGCTTCCTGCTCTGGCATCTCGCTGTGGATCACCCCACGGGCGGCGGTCATCCACTGCACCGCGCCACGGTCCAGCAAACCGACGTTGCCCATATGGTCTTCATGGCGCATGCGCCCGTCGAGCATATAGGTCACCGTTTCAAAACCTCGGTGTGGGTGGGGCGGGAAACCGGCGATGTACTCGTCTGGGTTATCGGAGCCGAATTCGTCCAGCATCAGAAAGGGGTCGAAACGCTCTACGCCAGGGCCGCCGAACACGCGGGTCAGGCGCACGCCGGCGCCATCGGAGCTGGCTTGGCCGTGGTGAAGGCTCAGAACTTGACGTAGCTTGGCCATAGGGTACTCCAGCGAAAGAATAAGCCTATGGTAGATCGTTTGTGGCGATAAATGGATGGGTAATTCGGGAGAGAATGATCGAAAGATTCGATGGGCTATGGCGCCTATTCTCGGGCGTTGGCCCGGCCCCACAAGGTTGATTCAATGCCCCGCGGAGCCGGGCCAAGCCCGGGAAATGCTAGGAAGCCTTAACGTTATTCGCCGATCTGCAGCTTACGTGCTTCAGTGTACACGTAGCGCACCTTCTCGTACTCGAACGGCGAGTTCAACTGGCCATAACGGAAGCTGGTGGTGTAGCGCCGGTCCACCGCGCGCAGCAGAAGAATTTCCGGGTGGCGGCTGCTTTCCTCGGACACGTTGAGGAAGTTGATCTGGGACTCGGCGGCAAAATCCGTCAACAGGCCAGTGGTGTCGCGCAGGTTAGACGGGCCGAAGATCGGCAGTACTACATAGGGGCCTTCCGGTACGCCGTAGTGACCCAGGGTTTGGCCGAAGTCCTCGTTCTGCCGTGGCAGGCCGAAGTGCGTGGCCGGGTCCCACAGCCCGGCGATACCCAGGGTAGTGTTGACCAGCAACCTGCCACTGATGTCCAGCGAGCGCTTGCCCTTAAGCTGCAGCAAGGAGTTGAGCAGGTTGCTCACGTCCCCCAGGTTGTTGAAGAAGTTGCTGACCCCGGTACGCACAAAGCTTGGGGTGACGTAACGATAGCCACGCACTACAGGCAGGAATACCCATTCGTCAAAGCGGTAGTTGAAGTGGTACACCCGGCGGTTCCAGGATTCCAGCGGGTCGTATACGTTCAGCGCGCTCAGCGTGGAGCGCTCGAATTCCCGTTGGTCCAGGCCAGGGTTGAACTTCAACTGCTTGAGCGGTTCCTTGAAGCCATCCGGGTCTGTGGCGGCACGGCCGTCATCGGCCTGGGCTACGCCTGCGCACAGCAGCGCGGCAATGAGCAGGACTTGTTTAACCACGGAAGAACTCCAGAATAGCGTCGCTGTTGACGCGGTAGTTGAGGTTGCCGCAATGACCGCCATAGGGGTACAGGGTCAGCCGGTCGCCGAACGTCTTGCGTAGGAAGCCAATGTCCCCAGGGCCCAGGATCACGTCGTCGGCGTTATGCATCACACCGATCTTGCTGCTGTCGTGCAGGTAGTCCTTCAGGCCATACAAGCTAACCTGGTCAATCAGCTGAAGCACGCTGCCACCATCGGTACGGGCGCGCCACATGGGGATCACTTGCTCGGTCATGTAGCAGTCGAAGTCGCACTGCATTGCCCGGCGCATGAAGTCCGTCAGGCTAGTGCCCTCGCGAATGGGGTATTTGGGCGGAATGATCAAGCCACGGCGATTGATCAGGTCGGAGGTAAAGGCGATGTCCGCGGCCGAGAAGCGGAACGATACGCCGATCAGCATGGCCATCTGTTCGTTGGACAAATGCTGCTTGGACTGCTGGAAGTCGTAAAGCAACGCCTCATTGAGGTCGATGTAGCCTTTTTGCTGGAAGTAGCGGGTGAGCTTCTTAAGCACCAGTTCATAGAAAGTGGTGCTGTTGTTGATGCCCTTTACTTCCGTCTGGGTCAGTTTGTCCAGGTTGTTGATGGACGTGTACAGGTTCACCGGTGGATTGAGCAGCAGTACTTTTTTGAAGTTGAAGCTGCGGCGGGTTTCGTCCAGCTTGCTGACGAATGCCGCGTCCAGGCCGCCCAGGCTGTAGCCGGTCAGGTAGTAGTCGGTTACTGGCAACTTGGGGTGCTGGGCACGTACGCCCTGCATCACCCGATACAAGTCCTCTGCGTCTTCACTGCTGATGCCAGGGGTGGCAAAGCGCGAGGCGGCGCTGATGAAGTCATAGCTGGTGGGCGAGGACAGCTGCACCACATGGTAGCCTTCCTGGTAGAACAGCTTTTTCAGGTATTCATTCAGGGTGCTGTTATAGGCGGCGCCGGTACCTGCGATCAAGAAGATCAACGGGGCAGCGTGGTCTTGTTCGGCCAGGCGATAGCGAAGCTTTTTCACCGGCCAGAAGTTATCCGGCAGGATGAGGTCACGCTCCGGGCGGATATTGAGCGTGTAATCGGCCTGGTCGATGTCGTCGTCCAGCGGAAGTTTGGGTCGCAAATCCGGTGGGGTAGAGGCGATTGTTGCCTCGAACGGGTTGGTCAGCGGGAAACCATAGCCGGCAGGGTCGATATCCTTGGCCAGCGAGAACGCACTCATGACGAGGCCGCCCAACAAGGCAGCGAGGCGCAAAGAACGGAGCATGTGATGTTTCCTGACGGCGAGATGCTGACTAGACAACCGCCGTAGTGGCAAGTTGCCAACCCCTTTAAATGTTTTTTCACGCGGCCAAGCCGGCCAAGCGTAGTGAATGGGGCAAGACGATACACCGTTTTAGGCGCCTGCATGTAGAGGCGCGATGCCCTTTTGTACAAGGCCCTGTTCGCTAGCTTTGCTGGCATCTACAAATGTGGGAGTGAGCGTCAGCTCGCGAACCTTCGCCTCCATGATTTACAGTGGCAGCCTGCGCATAACGGACCACAGTGATGAAATACGGGTATGGGTTACTGGCACTGGCGGCCTGGGTGGCGTGCGCCTATGCCGTGCGTTACGGTTTGATGGAGCACACCGCGTGGGTAGGGGCATGTGCCGCCGCCCCAGAACGCTTGCCTTGCCAAATCAAGGCAGGCTTGGGCCTGGGGATTCACTGGGGCGTGTTGCCTTGGGCCGGCTTGGCATTGGCCGCCCTGAGCTGGGCACCAAGGGGCAAACGGGGGCGCGGGCTTGCGGTGGCTGGGCTGGCGTTGGCTGTGCCAGGGTTGGTGCTCTATACCGCCTCGCTGGCAGGCGTAGCGGCGATGATAGCCGGGCTGCGCATGGTCAGGCAGGATGCCGTGGCCGCCAGGCCGCCCAGCCAAACACCCACCCCAGTACCGCGGTAAGGATGATCCACCCCCAGGCATAGGGGTTTTGCCAGCCTTCGCGCAGCAGTTGCAGAGGAACGCCCATGGCGTATACCACGGCCAGCAAGCGCAAGGTCGGCAAGGGCAGAGGTACCGGGCGCCATAGCAAGCACAGCACTGGCACCAGCAGCCCTGCCGTGGCAAAGCCTCGGTAGCGCGGGTCGAAGACCATCCACAGGGTTTCTACGGCCATGGCAACGCCTGCGGCCACAGCAAGCAGTGGCGCCCAACGCTCGAGCGGATTCCTGCGCCGCGTGCACAGGCGCATGGCCGTATCCGCCAGCAGCGCCAGGCTTAGCAAGCCTAGGCCGATCATCCAGGCCCATTCACCCAGGTAGCGGGCTTCAACCAGGGTTTGCTCAGCCCAGCATGCCAGGCTGGCCCCTGCCACCGCGCCAAGGCAGGGCAGGGCAAGGGCCCCGCGTGCCGAGCGAGGCCGGCCAGCCAGCATCAGCACCGCCAACAGTACCAGCACGGAGGCCAGCAGTGCCTCGCGCCAGTAGGGGGCATCGCTTACCGCCCCGGCCAGTACCCCTTTGGTATGCCGGTCGGCGTCGAACAACCCCCAGTAGCCGCCCACGGCGCCTTCGTTGTTACGCTTCCAGGGTTGGTCGATGGCTTCGATCAGGTTGTATCGCCAGCCCAGCCGGTCGGCCATCTGAACGAAGCCACGCACGAAGCGCGCCTGGCTCACAGGCCCGGGTTCTGCGGTTTCTCGGCGCCTGCCCTGGCTGGGCCAGCCGGTTTCGCCCACCATCACCGGCTTGGGCGCAAAGCGCTGAGCGAAATCGTCATGGATCGCCCGTACATGCGCCAGCGCGGTATCCACGCCGTGAGGGACGTCCTCCCAATAGGGCAACAGGTGCAGGGTGATAAAGTCCACCTCTGGCGCCACCTGGGGATAGAGGGCCCAGTACTCCCACACGTCCGCGTAGGTCACCGGTTGCTGAACCCGCGCCTTGACCTGGCGGATCAATGCCGCCATGCGTTCGCCGGTGGCTTCCTTGCGCAGCAACACTTCGTTGCCGACGATCACTGCCGTCACGACGTCAGGGTTGGCGTTGGCGGCGCGCACTAGGGCGTCGATTTCTTTCTGGGTGTCGGCCGGGTTGCTATTGACCCAGGCGCCGAGCATCAACTTCACGCCGTGGGCACGGGCGATGGCGGGCAATTGCTCCAAGCCGGTCATGGAGTAGGTGCGCAGGCAGCTAAAGTGCTGGCCAAGCACCGCTACGTCTTGCTCCAACTGGCCTTGGCGAATGGTCAAGGGCTGGTCGAAGGGGGATTGGTCCTTGCCGAAGGGCGAATAGGAGGCGCACTGCAAGCGCTGCCCTGGGGCCACGGCGTCGGCCATCGGCACCGGCCGGCCCATGGCGTACCAGAACGCTACCAAGGCGGCGAGCATTAGCGCACAGCACAGGGCGTATACGAGAGAGACACGAAAGGCGGACGAATGCATGAACAGCCCGGGCGATAAAAAAGAGCGGGGATCTTAACCTGTTCACGCCGCTTCGGCGGTGGCTATCGGCATGCAAGGAACGGGCGAGCGGGCAGGGCCTACCGAGTTGATGGCCTAGTAGTGTCGTGGATCGCCTGCTACAGGTCGCAGGCAGAACCGGCAAGCGGCGTGTAGAAGCCGATGATTGGGTCGTCGGCAGGGTGCCGACCCCTGTGCGCGGTACCACGCAGCGCCTGAAAAGCGCAGGCGTAGGTCGCTGTGCACCACACCACAACATGTCGCCTGGGCAGCCGGGCATAGCCTTGATGGGGGAGCGAACATGAACGTGCGAAGACTATGGGGGGCGGGGGCCGCATTGGTGCTGGCCATGGGCTCTGGCTTGACCTGGGCCAAGAGCGAGCTGACCGTTGGCTATGTGGATGGCTGGTCTGACAGCGTGGCCACCACCTTCGTGGCGGCGGAGGTGATCAAGCAGAAACTGGGTTATGACGTAAAACTGATGCCTGTCGCCACCGGGATTATGTGGCAGGGTATCGCGACCGGTAAGCTGGACCTGATGCTGTCGGCGTGGTTGCCGGTGACCCACGGCGAATACTGGGAAAAGAACAAAGACAAAGTGGTGGACTACGGCGCCAACTTCAACGACGCCAAGATCGGCTTGATCGTGCCGGAATACGTGAAGGCCAAGAGCGTGGCAGACCTGGCCACGGACGAGGGTTTTGGCAAGAAGATCGTTGGCATCGATGCAGGCTCTGGTGTGATGCTCAAGACCGACCAGGCCATCAAGGACTATGGCCTCAAGGGCTACAAGTTACAGGCCAGCTCTGGCGCTGCCATGACCTCTGAGCTCGGCCGGGCCTACGACAAGCAGCAACCCATCGCGGTCACCGGCTGGGTGCCCCACTGGATGTTCGCCAAATGGAAACTGCGCTTTCTGGACGACCCTAAAGGCGTATACGGCGCCGCCGAGCATGTGGACAGCGTTGGCAGTAAAGGCCTGGAGGGCAAGGCCCCGGACGTGGTGGCCTTCCTGAAAAAATTCAGCTGGAAAGATGCCAATGAAATTGGCGAAGTGATGTTGGCCATCCAGAACGGCCAGAAACCTGACGCTGCCGCCAAGGCCTGGATCACCGCCCACCCGGATCGGGTAAGCGAGTGGACGGGGCAGTGAGCCTCAAGCCTTAAAGTTCAGGCTGTACGTGAAAGAGCTTCCCAGGCGTACGCCTGGTCCTACAGATACGGTATGCCTGTAGGACCGGGCGCGGCCCGGGAATGATCGTGCGTACTCGCCTTTAGACTAAGGTCGTCTATTGTTCCCCCCAGCGAACCCTAAAGTGGGCATGTTCCACTCACTCCATGCTGCGGAGACAAAAACAATGAACGACAGCATTTACCTCACGATACAGAACAACCCTCGATTCAAAGAACTGGTAGCCAAACGAGAGCGCTTCGCCTGGGTGCTTTCGGCCATCATGTTGGGGCTTTATTCGGCGTTTATCCTGTTAATCGCCTACGGGCCGCAGGTGTTGGGCGCCAAGCTCAGCCCAAGCTCGTCCATCACCTGGGGCATTCCCATCGGCGTAGGGCTGATCCTTTCGGCCTTTGTGCTGACGGCCATTTACGTGCGCCGGGCCAATGGCGAGTTCGATGCCATGAACCATGCCTTGCTCAAGGAGGTGCAGCAATGAGCCGCGGCCTTCTCGCAATAATGGCCGGCCTGGCCCTGGCCCCTACGGCCATGGCCGCCGACGCCCTCTCCGGCGCGGTGCAAAAGCAACCGCTGAACGTGGCGGCCATCGCTATGTTCGTAGTGTTCGTGGCCGCTACGCTGTGCATCACCTACTGGGCGTCCAAGCGCAACCGTTCGGCCTCCGACTATTACGCCGCTGGCGGACGTATTACCGGCTTCCAGAATGGCCTGGCGATCGCTGGGGACTATATGTCCGCGGCGTCCTTCCTGGGGATTTCTGCCCTGGTGTTCACCTCCGGTTATGATGGCTTGATCTACTCCATCGGCTTCTTGGTGGGCTGGCCGATCATTCTGTTTTTGATCGCCGAGCGCCTGCGCAACCTGGGCAAGTACACCTTTGCCGACGTGGCCTCCTACCGCCTCAAGCAAAAGGAAATCCGCACCCTGTCGGCCTGTGGCTCGCTGGTGGTGGTGGCTTTCTACCTGATCGCGCAGATGGTAGGCGCGGGCAAGCTGATCCAGCTGTTGTTCGGCCTGGACTACGCCGTCGCCGTGGTACTGGTGGGCATTTTGATGTGCCTGTACGTGCTGTTCGGCGGCATGCTGGCCACTACTTGGGTGCAGATCATTAAAGCCGTGTTGTTGCTGTCGGGTGCCAGTTTTATGGCTCTGATGGTAATGAAACACGTGAATTTCGACTTCAACACGCTCTTTTCTGAAGCGATCAAAGTGCACCCCAAGGGCGAGGCCATCATGAGCCCCGGCGGCTTGGTGAAAGACCCAATCTCTGCCTTCTCCCTGGGCTTGGCGCTGATGTTCGGCACCGCGGGTCTGCCTCATATCCTGATGCGCTTCTTTACCGTAAGCGATGCCAAGGAAGCCCGTAAAAGCGTGCTCTACGCCACTGGGTTCATCGGTTACTTCTATATCTTGACGTTTATCATCGGCTTCGGTGCCATCTTGCTGGTCAGCACCAACCCGGCTTTCAAGGATGCCGCTGGCGCCTTGCTCGGTGGTAACAACATGGCCGCGGTACACTTGGCCAACGCGGTGGGTGGTAGTGTGTTCCTAGGCTTTATCTCAGCGGTCGCTTTTGCCACCATTCTGGCGGTAGTGGCAGGGCTTACCCTGGCGGGTGCCTCGGCGGTCTCCCACGACCTCTATGCCTCGGTATTGAAAAAGGGCAACGCCAACGAGAAAGACGAGATCCGCGTGTCGAAAATCACCACCATCGCACTGGCGGTGCTAGCGATCGGCCTGGGCATCCTGTTCGAGAAACAGAACATCGCCTTTATGGTAGGCCTTGCGTTTTCTATCGCCGCCAGCTGTAACTTCCCCGTGTTGCTGCTTTCGATGTACTGGAAAAAGCTCACCACCCGTGGTGCCATGATCGGCGGCTGGCTGGGGCTGCTCACGGCGGTAGGGTTGATGATTCTGGGGCCAACCATCTGGGTGCAGATTCTCGGCCATGCCACCCCTATCTACCCCTATGAGTACCCGGCACTGTTCTCTATTACAGTGGCCTTTGTAGGGATCTGGTTCTTCTCTATCACCGACAAGTCCCAAGCGGGCATCGACGAGCGTGCACGGTTCTTCCCGCAGTTTGTTCGCTCACAAACTGGCCTGGGTGCCAGCGGGGCGGTTGCTCACTGATACCTTCCAACCCTGACTGACCCCGCACAGCCATGCGTGCGTTGTAATACCGAAAGCCCCGCACCCGCGGGCAATGCTGTTCACTTAAGCGGAGCAGCCTTGCGGTTAACCGGATACCGGGTTTTTGACATCTTCACCACCCTGGGC
>NZ_JBSKHS010000006.1:0-209786 GCF_057128685.1 Pseudomonas artemisiae | reverse complement strand
GTTGTCTGCTCATCGAACACCTCTGTGTGGCGACCATTTTCGCCTAAAAAAGTGTCCGGGGTTAGTAGACCACTACAAGGTGATCGGTTTGTCAATGAAGTCCAGGATGTGTAGCAACTTGGCTATCGACGCGATGTTGATGGCTGTGTGGCGACGTAAACCCCATCAGCAAGTGATGATTCACTCAGACCAAGGTAGTCAATTTGGCAGTTCCGATTGGCAAAGCTTCCTGAAAGCCAACAACGTGATCAGCAGCATGAGCCGACGCGGTAACTGCCATGACAACGCCGTTGCAGAGAGTTTTTTCCAGCTGTTGAAGCGAGAGCGCGTTCGACGAAAGATCTACGGAGCACGCGAAGAAGCTCGAAGCGATATTTTCGATTACATCGAAATGTTCTATAACCCTAAACGCCGGCACAGCAGTGCTATGCAACTCTCCCCGGTGGAGTATGAGAAACGTTATTTCCTGAGCTTGGGGAGTGTCTAGAAAACCGGGTTCGATTCAGTCGGCTATGGCTTCCACGGCAAAAAAGTACGCGCTTGAGATTGAAATTCTCACTTTGAGCAGAGGATTCCAGGCTCAGATTTCGCGTAGCAGCGCGCAAACAGGGCATTTTTTGCGATCAGTATGCGGGCCGCCTGGAAGGACCAACGTTTTCAACAAAATCGACCCAAAGCGGTCACGCATCAGGCGGCTATCGGCCGGAATCCGACATCGACTCTACACCTGACTGGCTGAGTGATACCGGCGCCTCAAACGCCGCCGTCCAGGCGATAGTAAAGACGAGCGATCTGCAACCGCACGCTGCTTATTGGCGTATAGCCCAGTGGTGAGAACGCCGTCGTTAAGGAGGCCACCCATTACCTGGACAGCCCTCGCCGTTAGGCATTCCGTCCTTGGCAAGGCACGCGACTCACGCCGCGCTGGAAACATGGTGCTCGGCAATGCCGAGTAAATCGATTGCAACCGCGTCGCCTGCGGGCACCGGTGCTGCTGTGTCGTCGTTCGACGCCATGGCCGCTGTGCTGCCAAATACGATGCCGTCGCCGGCAAGGTATTGGCTTACATCCCCCTTGAACGACACTTGAAAGCGGCTGCCGCTTTCATCGGAATCGTAAGACTTGAGGTAGGTACGCGTACCCGCGTCGTCGACCTCGACCCTCAGCGTATGATCATGGCCGTTGCCCAATCGAGTGAACCCCAGTAAAGACAGGTCTATACGGTCCTGATCCGAAAAGTCCAGGATCAAATCGGATTGGCTAAGGCCGTCCCGTTGATAGCTGTCAGTGATTTTGTCGTAGATGAAAGTGTCGGCACCCGCGCCGCCCCTGAGGGCATTGGCGCCTTGGCCACTGCTGATGACATCTCCTCCTGCGTTGCCGATGATCGAATTTTGAGTGAGGTACTGGCTGACATCACCGTCGAAGGCGAGCTGAAAGCGGTCACCGCCTTCGTTGTACGCGTAGGACTTGAGGTAAGTGCGGGTACCCGCGTCGTTGACCTCGACCCTCAACGTATGGTTATGACCATTGCCCAATCCGCTGAACCCCAGGAAGGACACATCGACGCGGTCATCGCTCGAGAAATCCAAGATTAAGTCGGAAAAACTCCTACCGCCGCCTTCGTAGCTATCGCTGATCTGGGTAAAAACGAAGGTGTCGGCACCCGCGCCGCCCGCGAGCGCATCGCGGCCTAGGTCGCCAGAGATGACGTCGCTGCCATTGTCGCCGTATAGGCGGTCATTGCCCCCGTTGCCGTAGAGGTGGTCATCGCCGCCTGCGCCATGAATGCTCTCGCTAATGGCGGTGCCCTTTAGCACGTCTGGGCCGTTAGTGCCGACAAGTGTGGTGTTGGCATCGGTAGAGGCTGGTTTAACTAGGCTCATGGTTCGCTCCAATGGTTTAGGCGCGAGGTACGCTTACGATCCCGCTCGACTTAGGCATTGTTCATCTGCTGCTTCTAACATTCAACCTACAAGGGCATGGGATTAGTGGAACGCAACGATGCGGTAGCAATGCAGTACTTGGTGTTGGGTTGGACGCTAGACAACAAGCGGCCTTGCCTGGTGAGGTAACGGCGCTAACCAGCGCTTTGCCTTTTCGATACCTCTGCGACCTCGACCCCTTCCCCTTTTGCATAGGGGCAGGGGGCGATTCGTTTGGAATCTACTGCGAAATTCGCGTCACGCAATCCTCACGGGTACGCAGCGCATCGCTCAGGCAGGTGCCTAACCCTGGCGCAGTAGGCGGCAGCAGGAAGCCGTTGTCCATCACCGGCAAGTCGGTGACCAGCTCCTGGTAGAACCCGGCTAAATAGGCACGCACCACTTCTTGGAATATCGCATTGGGCGATGACAGTCCGAGGTGCAGCGACGCCATCAACACCACGGGGCCGGTGCAGTCGTGCGGAGCGATGGGTTTTTGGTAAGCCTCGGCCATGGCGGCGATCTTCTTCGCTTCGCTGATGCCGCCACACCAAGACAGGTCGAGCATCACGTAGTCCAGCGCATCGGCCGCCAGCAAATCGCGGAAAGCGCTGCGGGTGGCTAGTGTTTCGCTACCGCACACCGGCAGCCCCGAAAGCCTTCGGTAATCGGCCAGGCCCTGCACGCTGTCCATCTTGATCGGGTCTTCAGCCCAGAAAATATCGTACTGCTTTAGTTCACGGGCAATGGCCAGGGCGCTGGTGGTGTTCCACAGGGAGTGGAATTCGCACATCACCTCGATGCGATTGCCCACGGCACGGCGGATTTTCTCGAACGGCTCCAGCGCGGTGCGGATGTCTGCGCTGGAAATGAACTGGCCCCCCGTGGGCAGCGCGAAGCTGTCGGTAGGCCAGATCTTCATGGCGGTGTAGCCTTCCTCGATCAGACTGATGGCCAGCTCGTCAGGGCACTCGATGAAGGCTACCTGGTCGTCGTAACGCCCGCTGACCTGCGCTTGTCCCTTAGCGATGGTGCGCCGCTGTTCGCCACCCGTATTGAAGTTGCCGCCGGCGCAGGTGTTGTATGCCCGCATGCGGTCGTGAGCCAGGCCGCCCAGAAGTTGCCACACGGGTTGGTTGACTGCCTTGCCGAAGACATCCCACAGGGCAATGTCCAGGGCCGAGGCGGCACGGGTTTCCACACCGGAGCCGTTGAAGCCCAGGTACCCCCGCAGCAGCGCCTTGTTGTGGCGCTCAATCTGCAGCGGATCCTTGCCCATCAGCATGCCGGCGCTGATGGAATGGATGTAGGCCTCTACCGCCTCCGCGCCTCGGAAGGTTTCGCCCAGGCCGACCAGGCCGTCGTCGGTGTGAACTTCTACCCATAGCAGGTTGGGCATGGACTTCACACGGGTGGTCTGGATCTTGGTGATTTTCATCTTGCTGGCCTCAGGCGTTGCCGCCAACGACGTTGAGCAGGGGTTCGCCACGGCTCAGGCGATTGATGTTTTCGGCGATGAAGCGGTAGCGGCGTTCGAACAGGCCGTGTGTCCAGCCCGAGACGTGGGGCGTACACACCGCATTGGGGAGGTGCTCAAAACGGTGAGTGGCGGGCAGTACCCGGTCGTTTTCCCCGGCCGGGTACTGGTACCACACGTCAAGGTAAGCGCGGGCAATGCGCCCCGCCTCGAGCGTTTCATACAGTGCATGCTGATTCACCACGGCGGCGCGGGCAATGTTGATCAGCACGGCGTCGCGCTTCATGGCCCCCAACTGCGCACAGTCGAACGAACCACGCGTGCGCTCGTTCAGCGGGCAGCTCAACACCACAAAGTCCGACCGGGGCAACTGCTCTTGCAACTCAGCCTCGGTGTAGGCTTCGTCCATGGGGCCTTCCACACGCCCATCCCGGGCTCGGCTGGAAATGGCAATCACCCGGATGCCGAAAGCCTTGGCGCGAACGGCCACCGCCTGGCCGATACGGCCAAAGCCGATGATCAGCAGGGTTTTGCCGTACAACTCGCCTCTTGGGGCTCGCTGAAGGTAAGCGCTCGCGAAGCTGTCGCTAGAAAAGCGTGCACTCACCTGGGCCAGCGCCACCTGATGATCCAACAGGCATGCCATGGCGTATTCCGCCATGGGGATCTCGTGCTCGAACACGTTGCAAACGGTGCTGCCTGCGGGGAGCGCGGTAAAATCTATGCCGTCCAGGCCAGCACCAGGTGCGTGCAGCAGCCGAAAACCGGGCGCTGGGGTGGTGCGCTTGAAGCGCATGGCCACTAGCACGTCGGCACCTTCGATCTGCGCGTCCCATTCGGGGGATTCGTGTGCCTCGCGAGGCAGGGCAATAAAGGTTGCAGGCGCGTCCAGTTCAGCTTCCAGCTCGTGCCGGTGTGTTGCGGCTTCGCCAACCATTACGATTTTCATGGGTTCTCCTGCTGTTCTCATGGCTGGCCGGACCGTGCCGTGCCAACGAGAGAGGTTTTGAGTTGCAGCCGCTGGATCTTGCCCACCAGCACCAGGTAACAAAGGATGGCCCCCAAGGCATGGGCAGCAATGAACATTAGGGCGATCGAGAAGTTACCGGCATCGCTCACCAGGTATCCGATGATGATAGGGGTCACGATCCCGGCAATGTTGCCAAAACCGTTGAACAGCGAGCCGGCCAGGCCTGACGCCTCTTTGGGCACCACGTCGCTCATCACCCCCCAGCCCTGGGCCCCGAAGCCCTTGCCGAAGAACGAGGCCGCCATGATCGCGACCACCAGCCACTCGGTGTCGATGTAGTTGCAGATCATCATGGTGGTACACAGCAGCATGCCGGCCACCAGCGGGATCTTGCGTGCCGCGCTCAGCGAGAAGCCGCGTCGCAGCAGCCAATCCGAAAACACGCCGCCCAGCACGCCGCCGATGAAGCCTGCAATGGCGGGAACGGCTGCGATGATACCGGCCTTGAGGATCGACATGCCGCGGTCCTGCACCAGATAGATAGGAAACCATGTGAGGAAGAAATAGGTCAGGGTAGTCACGCAATACTGGCCTAGGAGGATGCCGGCCATCATGCGGTTGCTGATGATCTCCCAAACTGCTGGCCAGGTTCGAACACTGCCCTCCTCGCCCTTCTTGCGCTGGGTATTCTCGGGGCTGTCCATGTCGACCACAGCGCCACCTTCGATCATGTGATCGAGTTCCGCCTGGTTGATGCGCGGGTGCTTGCGCGGCAAATGGAATACTTTGAGCCAAATCAGCGTCATCACCAGGCCTAAAGTGCCCATGAGCAGGTACACGTAGTGCCAGCCGTACATCTGGGTGATCCAGCCCATCAGAGGTGCGAACACGACCTTGGCAAAGTAAGACGACGACGTGAACAGCGCCGACGTGGTACCCCGCTCCGAGGCCGGAAACCAGGTGGCGACCACACGGCTATTAGCCGGAAATGCGGGCGCTTCCACCAGCCCGATCAGAATGCGCAGCACGAAGAGCGCGGTAATGCCCAAGGCAGCGGGCAAGCCCATTACGAACCCCATGATGAAGGTCAGCACGGACCACAAACCCAGGCTGATGGCGTATACGCGTTTGGAGCCGTAGCGGTCGAGCAGGCGGCCGCCTGGGATCTGTGCCAACACGTAGGTCCAGGCAAACGCCGAGAACAGATAGCCGAGGGTGATAGAGGAAATGCCGAGTGTCTGCTGAATTGCCACGCCGGTGATCGATAGCGTCGCCCGGTCGGCATAGTTCATGGTGGTCATCATGAATAGCATTGCCATCATGCCGTAGCGGACACGCGTGGCTTTGAGCGCCTGTGCACGCTCTACGCCAATGGTACCGTTACCATTTCTGGACGCTGTGGCGTCCGAAATTGCTTGGGTCATGGGATTACCCTACTGGATATTGTATTTATTCTCAGACGCTACGTTGAAGCGAAGCTTTGGTAGCGCAACCAATCGCGTTACCAACGTTAGGTTATTGTTGCGTGGATGGCAAGGCGGGGCACGGAACAGACCGGTCAGAGGGTGCTGCCCCGGTCGATCAACTCGAAGCCGATGTCCTGGCGCGTTTCGCCTGCTCCCTGCCCGTCCAGGCGCGCAAGCAATAAGCTGGCCGCCGCTTCGCCCATCCGCCGGCCATCGATCCTTACGGTGGTCAGCGGCGGTAGCGTATGAGCCGCGAAACTCATGTCGCCGAAACCGATCACCGAGAGCTGTTCTGGTACCTTGATGCCTCTGGAGACTGCTTCTGTGAGCACGCCGTGGGCGATGGTGTCCGAAGTGCATACGACCATCAGCGGGCCCTCTCCTTCGCCTAGGCCCGCCGCCAGCAGCTGGGCAAGGCCGTCACGACCTTGCGCAAGGCTGGGCAAGCCTTCGAAGGTCAGCGTGGTGGCCCGCGCAATACTGGCCGCCGCAAGCGCCTGGTCGAAAGCCAGGCTTCGCTGGGTACCCCGAGGGTCGCCGACCTTGAGCGTGGCAAAACGCGTGTAGCCTTTGCCTAGCAGATGCGCCGCAAGGCTTTGCCCCACCTGCTCGTGGGAGAACCCTACGAGCATGTCGATAGGCGCATCGGTTAGGTCCCAGGTTTCTACCACAGGCACGCCACTGGCTTTCAAGCGTCGGCAGCTGGCTTCGGTGTGCAGCGTGCCAGTGAGGATCACACCATCGGGGCGCCGGCTGAGAATGACGTCGAGCAATTCCTGCTCCCGCTCTGCTTCGTAGCCACTGATACCAAGCAATACCTGGTAGCCCGCGCTGGCAAGCTGCTCGCCGACCGCCTGGAAGGTGTCGCCGAAGATCGGGTTGGTGAGCATTGGCACGATCACCGCCACCAGCCGGCTGCGGTTGGATGCCAACGCGCCGGCTACACGGTTGGGTACGTAGCCGGTCTGTTCAATGGCCTTGAGAACCTTGTCCCGAGTCACCTCGCGTACCGCCGAAGGCTGGTTGACCACCCGAGACACGGTCATGGGCGCAACACCGGCAAGGCGCGCGACCTCAATGAGGGTGACGCCGCCGGTGTGTCTACAGGTTGGGGGCTTCGATGGCATGGGAATGCGCCTGGATCGAGAGGGCGTATCGTAACGTGACGCGACCGTGCAGGCCAGTTTTGGCGGGGCGTGGCTTGGCCCTTTCGCCGGCTGTTGCAGACTTCCACAGGGCCGCAACCAGCCTACGCTGGATAAATCCTTTCTACCTGGAACCTGTGCCCAATCCGAACGATTTACTATCGCCGTACTCGTCGGCTCGGTCCTAACCAAGCGCCAAGGCATCAAGGCAACCCTTTGCCCCTGAATGCACTGGAAGTACGAGCTACTAATCCGATACGGTCGTCTGTCCACTTCGGGCCAGGTGCTTCGAACAAAAGCTGGGCTCTTCGGACCACGAAAGCGACTGGCCTATGTTTGATAATGCCCTTTATCATACATAGCCGCGTTTGCTGAGGGGTCATCCATGACAGACCTCTTGAAGCTAGACGAGGCTGACCAAGCCTTGGCTCTGGTTCAATTGCTTAGCCTCTTCACTGTATTGTTTTCCTTTAGTGCAATAGGTATCACCGCCTACCTCAAGAATGGTGGCACCCTTGAGCGTGCTGCTGCCATGGCAAATCACTCCTCGACCCGCACTACACAGTTCTATGACCGTCGAAATGACGACATCCGTTTGAGTGAGGTAAACGCGTATCAGCTTGATGCTTATTGAGGGCTTAAAACCAATAATGCTTGACCTACTGACCGATACCACCACAATGAAAATTTACATAGAATCTAATTCGCTCATGCTGGTGAGCTTATTGATTGCGGGCAGCCGTCGGCCAGGGCGTCTGAAGGCCCCAAGCGGCCGGTCAAAAAAACTAACTCATTCAACACTGGCCGCGGCACTTCTGTTCGGTTATTCCTTTTTATCAGTGAGTGAAAGGTAACCAAATACTGCGCGTTGAACTCGCCTTTCCACCGCAACTGGATTGGCTTGCGCATGACAACCCGCAGCATCAACAATTCCTTTCATGATTGCGATAACGTCTCCAGCAACTACATGTATGTCCTCTTGAAAATTCAGGCCAAGCCGCCTGAGTATTTGTAAAGCAACTTCAGTAATGCCTTGACTGATATTCTGAGTGGCTAAATCGAAAGGCAAACGTGCCTCTTCAAAGTCCAGAATCCTTGCAAGTCTCGGGCGCTTAAATTGGTGTTCAATGGCTGACGAGATTAAAGCTGCTAGAGCCTCCTCAGCAACAGACTGCTCAAGCGCAGCCGTAGCTTGTGAGACAAACCGCGCCGTTTCTCGGGCAAGGAGCGCGCCCAAAATTGCTTCTTTATTGGGGAAATATTGGTACAAGGTGCCGATGCTGACCCCGGCTTTGCTTGCAATAGCGTTGGTGGAGAAGCCACTGTGGGCCTCCACTTCCAAAATGCGAGCAGCTGCTTCGATAATCACACTCACGGTCTCGGTTGAGCGCGACTGCTTTGGACGTTTGCGGGGTAGAGGGCGATTTTTCGGAGTGGATGGCATAGGTAGAAGAATGCGAGTGGCGAAAAATATGTGATGACTTGCATACTATATCCGTTCCCACCGCTTAACAGGTTAAAAAATGAATCTAAAACGCGTAACTTTTGAACCTAAATTCACTTCATTCTTTCTTGTCAAAACTTCACCGGAATGGCTGGGCTTTTCATTCGAAGAACGGCTCGCTCATGCAAGAGGCACGTTCCAACCTATCATTGAAGAGTTCGCCAGCGGAGTGAAACTGAACTGGTATGATACCGAGTTTTACACAGCCACAGTTACTGACATCTGGATGATTGAAGCCAGAGATCATGAGAGCTACCAGCTTTTCTGCGAAAAGCTTCGAGAAACCGCATTTTGGGATCGCTTCTTTTTCATTAAGGAGATTTTCCTAGGTGAAAAAAACGCTTGGGCGAAAAATTATGATGTGGATGCGCTGACTGATTAGCAAGTCTGTAGAACTACTCTCATAAATAGTTCGACTACGCCAAGCGCCAATAGACGGACAGGCTGCCAGGGGTCGATAGCGGCGCCCAGTGCTTCGGGTTTCGCCATTTTCCGCTAACAAATGTTGTGCTGGCCAGCAAGCGAAGTGAGGTCAGCACGGTCACGATTTAGACGACGGCTATCAACCCCAAGTGAATCGCTTATTTCAGGCTCTCTACAGGTCAGGCGCGCGCGGGAGGTAAGCGTGTTGTAGGGGTCCATGAGCTAAGGTAGCGCTCACGTTGCTCACCGACGGTATATAGGCTGTTTTCAGCCTTGGAAAAGGCTGTTGCATCGGCGTGTTGTCATGGCTGCGGGCCTCGCCGAAGGGTTTATCTCAACGCAGCTCTTTAATAAGGAACACAGGTTCTACTTCAGCAGAGTGCCCTTTTATCGGGCAATGCTGGCCGACTTGGGCTTCAGCTCAGCGGGTGTTCACCGCCATCGCGCTCGGGCCGCTCTTTTTGCAGGTCGTCTGAGGTGGTGGCTTTACCGCCCGCGCCCCCGGTGCTCTCGCTATCAGGGCCTTTGGGGTAGCCCGGCAAGCCACGAGCATCGCCGTCGGAATCCTTGGTAGGCCAGGTGTCATTGCTGGGGGTGGTTGGCATGGGGTTGTTCCTCGTAAGTGATGAACCTACAGGTTTGAAGCTAACCCACCCCTCAAGTTCGACCCAATACGCTGGCCTTATTCGTAAAAGGGCTCGACGGTCGTACGCTCGGCGGCGAAAAAGCTATCCGCGACGATACGCAACGGCTGGGTGTCCATATCACTGGCGCGGCGCTGGATCAGTTGTAAAAAATGGTTGTACAGCCGCGGGTATTCGCCTTCCTCCAGAACCGGCTGGGGCACCTCATTGATGGTCAGGCTGGCGCCACCCTGGTCTAGCCGCAATAGGCCGCCCTCGGCCTCGAATTCAATGCGCCAGCGCTCATTCTCGCCATGGTCGAAGTCCAGCTCAGCGCTGATCGCCACCCCCTGTTCGTGGCGCAGGCTAAGGCTAGCGGCGATGGGTGACTGGCAGTTGGCGGGTACGCTCAGCCGGGCCTGCTCTACGAACACCGTACCAGGCAGCAGCTCGGTGACCATGGACAATGCATTAATGGCCGGGTCGAACACGCCTAGGCCGCCGGCTTGCCAAATCCACGCCTGGCCCGGGTGCCATTTGCGCACGCTTTCTTTCCATTGCACCCGCACGGCCTTAAGCCGTTGCTGGACCAGCCAGGTACGTGCTGCTTCCAGGCCAGGAGCAAACCGCGAATGCCAGGCAAACAGCCCACTTACGCCTGCCGTTTCAGCTTGGGTGACCAACGCCATGGCTTCGCCCAGGCTGGCACAGGGCGGCTTTTCCACCAGTACATGCTTACCGGCGGCCAGGGCGTCACGCACCAAGGCGTAGCGGCCTTGCGGGGGGGTACAAAAGGCAATGGCGTCCAGCCCCGGCAGCTCGCGCAGCATCTCGGCCAAGGAGGTGAAATTGACCACACCTGGGCAGGGCTGACCTTGGGTCGCCACGGCTACCAGCTCGAAGCCTGGGTTGGCGCGCAGGGCTGGCACATGCTGGTCCTGGGCAATCTTGCCGTAGCCCACCAGGCCAAGACGAATCGGCTGCATCGAACATTCCTGTTTTGTTGTTATAGAAGGGAAGCGTTCGCATGGTAGCTCAGATTGGCCAAGCTGAAGATACCCCTGCCAGCTGAACGTGCAAGCGCCTGGCCCCGCGATCAGGCAGGCCCAGGCGCTGTTGGAGCCTTAGCGGTCAATAGCGAGGCTTGAGCGCCTTCCAATCGGCCTTGTAGCGTTGCATTTGGCGCACGTCGTCACGCTGGCGGATGCCACAGCTCAAGAACTGATCGTGCAGCTTGGCCAGTTGCTCCTGGTCCAGCTCCACCCCCAGGCCAGGGGCGCGCGTGATGGCCACGCAACCGCTTTCGATGGCGAGCTTGCCACCCTTGATAACTTCTTCGTCCGGCTCTTGCCAAGGGTAGTGGGTATCGCAGGCATAGCCCAGGTTCGGCACGGCCGCGGCCACATGGGTCATGGCCATCAGGCTGATGCCTAAATGGGAGTTGGAGTGCATGGACACCCCCAGGCCGAACACGTCGCACATTTTCGACAACACCTGGGTATCGCGCAGCCCGCCCCAGTAGTGATGGTCGGCCAGTACGATCTGCACGCTGTTCAGGGCCACGCTACGGCGGAATTCGTCGAAGTCCGTCACCACCATATTGGTGGCCAACGGCAAGCCCGTGCGCTTGTGCAGCTCGGCCATGCCGTCCAGGCCGGGGGTGGGGTCTTCGTAATATTGAAGGTCATCGCCCAGCAGTTCGGCCATGCGAATGGCCGTTTCCAGCGACCAGTTGCCATTGGGGTCAATGCGCAGCGGGTGCTGGGGGAAGGCCTTTTTCAGGGCCTTGATGCAGGCTACCTCATGCTCAGGTGGTAGCGCGCCGGCCTTGAGCTTGATGCTGTTAAAGCCATGGGCTTCGATCATCCGCGCGGCCTGGGCAACGATTTGCGCCTCGCTCAGCGCCTCACCCCAATTGTCTGCCGGATAAGGGCTGTCCACATGCTCTGCGTACTTGAAGAACAAGTACGCGCTGAAGGGTACTTTATCTCGCAGGGCGCCACCGAGCAGGTCCACCAGGGGGACGTTCAACGAACGGGCTTGCAGGTCAAGGAAGGCCACTTCGAAAGCCGAGTAGGCGTTGCTGACGGCCTTGCTGGCATGGGAACCCGGCGCCAGCTCGGCACCGGCCAGGCTGGCAGGCTTGTGGGCAGCGACCGTGGCTTGTACTACCTGACGCAAGCCATTGAGGTTGAACGGGTCCATCCCGATCAACTGCCCCTGCACCGCCTGCTGGATCGCCAGCGCCGGGGCGTCGCCGTAGCTCTCGCCCAGCCCCACGTAGCCGTTGTCGCTTTCTACCTCGATGATCGAGCGCAACGCATAGGGCTCATGGATGCCACTGGCATTGAGCAGCGGCGGGTCGCGAAAAGCGATGGGGGTAACGGTCACACGAATGATCTTCACGAGCAAAACTCCCGGTCCAGTAAGATAACGGCCGCCTCAGGCAGCCACAGGCGCGGCTTTGCCGCTGCCCAATGTGCGTTGACCCGCCCCAGGCTTGCCCTTGGCGAACATGACCACCACCGCTGCCACCACCGAAGTAGCTGCCAAGCCATACAGGCCGCCCTGGATGGAGCCAGTGGTTTGCTCTAAAAAGCCGAACGCGGTGGGTGCCACGAAACCGCCCAGGTTGCCGATGGAATTGACCAAGGCGATAACCGCAGCAGCGATACGCGCATCCAGGTAGCCCTGGGGCAGCGGCCAGAACAGCGCCGAGGCGGCCTTAAAGCCAATAGCGGCAAAGCAGATGGCAACGAAGGCGAACACCGGCCCGCCGGTGGTGGACATAAACATGCCCAGGGCGGCAATCAGCAGGGTAAGCGCGCACCAGGCCTGCTGATGGCGCCACTTGGCGGCCAAGGCCGCGAAGCCGTACATGGCCACGATGGAAATCAACCACGGGATGGCATTAAGCAGCCCCACCTGAAAGTCCCCCAGGCTGCCCATCTTTTTGATCATGCTGGGCAGCCAGAAGGTCGCGCCATAGATGGTCAGCGCCACGGAGAAGTAGATAAAGCAGAACAGGATGATCTGCCGGTCGGCCAACAGGCGCCATACCGACACCCTCGCGCCTTGCTGGGCTTCGCGGGCCGCCTGTTCGTTGGCGATGGCGGTAATTAGCGCCTGCTGCTCTTCAACGGTCAGCCACTTGGCCTGGCTGGGGTGAGACTGCAAATGCAACCACACAAAAGCACAAAGCACGATGGAGGCCAATCCCTCGATCAGGAACATCCACTGCCAACTGTGCAGCGCCGGCAAGCCCAGGCTTAACAAACCACCGGACACCGGCCCTGAGATCACCGAGGCGATGGCCGAGCCGCTGAGAAACACCGCCATGGCCTTGCCCCGCTCGGATGCAGGCAGCCACTGGGTGAAATAGTAGATGATCCCTGGGAAGAACCCCGCCTCGGCGGCACCTAGAATAAAACGCAGCACGTAGAAACTGGTTTCACCCTGTACAAAGGCCATGGCCATGGCGGCCAGGCCCCACGTGAACATGATGCGGGTCAGCCAGGCGCGAGCGCCGTAGCGTTGCAGCAATAGGTTGGACGGCACCTCGAATAGCGCGTAGCCCACGAAGAACAAGCCAGCACCCAACCCATAGGCCGCCGCGCCTATACCCAGGTCCGCTTCCATGTGGCTGCGCACGAAACCGATATTGACTCGGTCGATGTAGTTGACGATGAACATCACCACGAACAGTGGCAACACATGGCGTTTCACTTTGCTCGCCGCCCGGGCGAGCACGTCAGCCGGTACCGCGCTGAGGGGCTGGTTCACTGGGCATCTCCCGATTTTGTTGTTCTGGGGCAGGCCGCACCCCGTGGATGCAAACCCGATCATGGACGCAGGGATTGTTGCGGTCTAATCTAGTCTTGCTCTCGATTGATACCCGGAATGAATCAGTGTTTGAACTCGCCCAGTTACGTTGCTTCACCGCCGTGGCCTCGGAACTTAACTTCCGTAGGGCCGCCGAGCGCTTGAACATGACCCAGCCGCCACTAAGCCGGCACATTCAGTTGCTGGAGCATCAGTTAGGCGTGGCGTTGTTTACCCGCAACACCCGCAGCGTGGCCTTGACTGCCGCGGGCCGGGCGTTTTTTCTGGAAGCACAAAGCCTGCTGGAGCGGGCAGAAATGGCCGCCGTCTCGGCCAGGCGCTTCGCGGCCGGGGACATCGGCTCGGTCACCCTGGGCTTTGTAGGCAGCGCGGTCTACGAGTTTCTGCCCAAGGTGATTGCCGAGGCGCGGGAGCAACAGCCGAACGTTAATATCGCGCTGACTGAAATGAACACCGCGCAGCAGCAGGAAGCCCTGCGGGCGCGACGCATCGACTTAGGCATCACCCGGGCACCTCTGCATGCCCCAGGCTTTGCCAGCGAGCTATTGGTCCGCGAACCCTTCGTGCTTGCGGTACCGATAGGGCACCCCTTGGCCAGCGCAGCCCAGGTGCGGGTAAGCGACCTGCACCGGCAGCCTTTTCTGATGTATTCCCACTCTGCCTACGCTCCGTTCAACGAGTTGCTGACCGGGATGTTCCGCTCAGCCCAGGTTACCCCGGACTACGTGCAATGGCTGGGCTCGTCCCTGACCATACTGGCGCTGGTCAATGCAGGCCTTGGGCTGGCGCTGGTGCCCAAGTGCGCCACCAATGTGGTGTTCAAGCAGGTGGCGTTTCGCGAGCTGCCGCTGGGGGAAGGGGTGCAGAGCGAGCTGCACCTGGTGTGGCGTTCGGACAACGACAACCCTGCCTGCCTGATGCTGCTGGAGGCCATTCGCGGGGCGGTGTCGCTGGGGGAATAGCAAGGGGCCGGTCAAGTTTGCACGGCCCGCGCCGATAACCGACCAGGGCCTCGTTTGCGCGACTTCACGTCACAGGCGATCATAAGGCCGCAGGCTCGCATG
Source organism: Pseudomonas artemisiae (assembly GCF_057128685.1). Lineage (NCBI taxonomy): Bacteria > Pseudomonadati > Pseudomonadota > Gammaproteobacteria > Pseudomonadales > Pseudomonadaceae > Pseudomonas > Pseudomonas artemisiae. Next base: position 195,346 of record NZ_JBSKHS010000006.1, on the reverse strand, counting down.
GAAACCCTTATCGATGTCAGAAGTGCCTACCCACTACGCCAACCTGCGCGTGGCCCGCAACGCGCCACCGGAAGTCATCCGCGCGGCCTATAAGGCGCTGATGCAAAAGCACCACCCTGATCGTCACCCCGGTGATGCCAAGGCCGAACGCATTGTACGGTTGCTCAATGAAGCCTACGCCGTGCTCAACGACCCTGAGCAACGGGCGCGCCACGATGCCTGGATCGCTCAGCAAGAACAGCAACTGGCACCCTCACCCGCCGGGCCAGCGCCACGGCAAGCACCCCTAAGCCCGGCGCCACGGGTCAGGCGGCGGGGGTGGATACTGATTGGGTTGTTGATCGCGTTCCTGCTAGGCATGGGGATAGCAGCACAACTGGTGGCCTCTGCTCGGCCTCAAACACTCGTCATGTGGCGGCGCTGAAGGGCATGTTGGGGAATCATCGGGTAAGGGATGGGTCTAGGTACTTTACAGCGGTACTACGACTGGGGCCCAAGGCCCCGCCTATCGGCCACAAGAAGAAGAGGAGCCCGCCCTTGCCGACTTCCCATCTCGACGACCTTCACGCGCCTACCTGGCGCCTGATGCTCGACCGCGTAAACACCGCCACGGATTACGTGGAAATCCGCGAAAGCGCTGCCCGCGCCACTGGTTATCTAAGTTGCCTGACCGATTTCGGCTTGGTGAACCTGGGCCAACGCAAGGCCATGGCCGAGCGTATCAGTGATGTGTCCCATCGCCGCCTGCTGGCCCTACGCTCGGCGGCATCGGTGAGTGCCGACCCTTGGTGAGCCTGCAATCATGCTGCTGCCGAGGTATTCGCAGGGGGGCTACAGCGCCATTCCAGCCCCTTTGCAACGCTGTCTGGATAGGGAAGCCAGGCCTGATTAAGGATCCATTCTTTATTACGCTAAAAGTTCCCTCCCCAGGTTAAGAAGTTTTGGTCAGCGCCGATATGCCTCATAACAGAGAGGGAGATATCGAATCATGCACCGCAATGACCATTACACCCCTGCCCCACGCGCAACCGGCCTCTTCCATCCCGACCGCTGCCTGCTAGCGTTCGCGGGCACTGCCATCTGTGCGTGGGCGGTTTCCCTGGCCTGGCTGTGGGCAGCCTGACTGATGCGCCTGTCTGGAGCCCAGTGGGCAATGCTCTGCCTGTGCGTGGGCGCGGGAATGTTGTTGGACGCCCAATTGTGGCGTGGGGTTGTGGTATGAACCGCCTGCCCTACCCGCCCATCGCCACACGCACTAATACCCCCTCCCGGCTTAGCCGAAAGCGGTCGTAATCGGCTGCCAGTATCAACTGCCCGTCATAGCGCGCCGCCGCTTCATTGTATACGTCCTCTATGGACAAGCCACGCTGGCCCTTGGCCTGATAGCGCGGGCTAAAGTGTGTCAATACCAGGTTCGGCAGGCCCGCCTCGGCAGCAAAGGCTGCCACTGCCGCGGCACTGCTGTGCCCGTGATGGGCTTTGCCTTCGGCCACCTCAGCGGTGTAGGTGGCCTCGTGAACCAAGGCCTGCGCCCCGATGCAGGCTTGGGCCAGGCGTTGCGGCTCGCTGTTATCGCCGGCCACCACGATGCACTGGGCCGGTTGCTGGTAGTGAAGAAAGTCCGCGCTGCGCAGCTGTTGGCCTTCCAGCCATACATCCTGGCCCCGCGCCAATTCGCCCCACGCCGTGCCACGGGGGACCTGTGCCTGCTCCAGCTTTTCGATATTCAGGCGTGGGGAGGCGGCCTTGGCCACAAAGCGATAGCCATAGGACGGTACCCGGTGGGCCAGGGCCGTTGCGCACACTGCCATGTGGGTATCCTCCCATGCACCGCCGGTCAGCAAGGCTTCGGTGGCATGAAAGCGCAGCGCGTATGGCAACTGGGTTTGGGTCAGGCTGAAGGTGGCCTGCAGCCAGGCCTCGAGGCCTTCGGGGGCAATGATGTCCAAGGCTTGGGTTCGCCCTTGCATGCCGGCGCTGGCCAACAGGCCTGGCAACCCGTAGCAATGGTCCCCGTGCACATGGGTGATAAATACCCCGGCCAGGCCATGCAGGCTTAATGGCGTGCGCAACAGGCGGTGCTGGGTGGCCTCGCCGCAATCAACCAGGTACCAACCCTTGCCCTGTCCTGGCAGTACCGCCAGGGCGCTGACGTTTCGCTGACGGGTAGGGGTGCCGGATGAGGTGCCAAGAAAAAGTAACTCCATGAGCGGGCTCCTTTGTGCCGGATCTTCGCGAGCTGGCGCTCACTCCAAGAGAGGGGGTCGTAGGAGCCAGCGAAGCTGGCGAACAGTGGGTCATTGACTGCCTGTGCCGTCTCTCTTCGCGAGCTGGCGCTCACTCCTACAAGAATCACCGGCGAGCGCGCCGTGAGCATCTATAGTGAACCCATCGGGCATTCCCCTGCCCCATCTATATTCGTATGGGTAATTTTACTTACCTTTACCGCCCCTTTACCGCCCGCGGGTGTGGCTATGAGCAAACTCGACAATGTATCTACCTTGGCCATGGCGTTCCTGTTAACGCTGATCGCGTTGACGTCTTGGGCAGGCAATGAACACACCGCAACAGCGTCGGCGGTTGGCGAAGCCAGCCAGCCGTTAATGCCCTTATGCGCAAAACCCCTGGAAGGTCACCGGATTCGCACACTGTGCTAAAGCCGGCATCGCAACGTTCCTGAACTTTGCCGGTGCGTTTGCCTTCTTATTTTCATAAGGCCTGTAACAGGCCGACGGCATACTCACTCATAAGGAACCCACATGGCTAACCAAGTGCAAGGTAAAAAAGTACTGATCATTACCTCCAATACCGGTATTGAGCGCGACGAGTTGCTCAAGCCGTGGGAAGCCTTGAAGGCGGCCGGCGCGCAAGTGACCTACGCCACGGTTGACGGCGGCCAAGCCCAGACCTTTATGCAAGACACCGAAAAAGACCGCACCGTGAATTCCGACACCAAACTGGCGAACCTGCAAGCCAGTGACTTTGATGTGCTGGTTATCCCCGGCGGTACGGTCAATGCCGATACCCTGCGCCAGGACACCGAGGCCCAGCAGTTGGTAAAAGCCTTTACCCAGGCTGGCAAGCCGGTCGCCGCCATCTGCCACGGCCCTTGGCTGCTGATTGATGCAGGCGTGATCGAGGGTAAAACCCTGACCTCTTACGCCAGCGTCAAGACTGACTTGCTGAACGCTAAAGCAGCCGGCTGGAAAGATGTAGATGTGTTCAAGTGCCCCGCCAATGGTTGGGACTTGATCACCTCGCGTACCCCTAAGGACCTTGAAGCCTTCAACCAGACGATTATCGATACCCTGAGTGCTGCCTAAGCGCAGAGGTTTTTTTGCCCGCTTCGGCGGGCTTTTTTTTAGGTGACAATTGGCGACTAACCCGAGCGGTAAATGCAGGTGCCTACTGCCAGGCTCAGCACTCTTCCCAATAGGCATTAATAAGTATGCGAACAGTCTGGCAGCAAAGCTATAAGCGGCTAGATATTAAGCCATTGAACTTTTTTAACCCCAATTAACCTTCTATCGGATCCCGATACTTGGCATGGATAAAGCGCGGTTATGGGGCCATACACTAAAAAAGCCACGCCCGGAACGCGCAAAAGCTAAGCAGGCTGTGTGTAGACAAGAGCAGTGCATACTGCCCTTTTCCATTAGAATCAGCGCCGCCTGCCCTACAGAACTTGCCCCGCTTCGCACTCTTGCCGCTTCGTTTGATTGACTCCTTTTCCGCCTGACTGCTATAACGCCGCCGCGATTCAGCTCTGGCTCCAGTACACCTCGACCACGTACCTGTCGAGTGGCGCACAAAGCGCGTGCCAAAGCCCTTTCTCGTCGGCGTTTCCTGAACTTTCCCGCTTCGCTGGTTTCTGTTCATCCCAAGACGCTCCGGGCATTGGCATGCGCATGCCAACGACCGGCCCTTGCCCGCGTTGAATCGTAGAAAACTGACTTATTGCCCGACAAAAAACAGGACGCGGCCATGACGGATAGCACCGTTGCAGTACCCCCGGAACAGACCACACCAGGCATCGCCAACGTCCAGCGGTTGAGCTTGTTCGTATTTGCGTTGTTTTTCATCTTTGGCGGGATCACCAGCCTTAACGATATTCTTATCCCTAAACTCAAAAGCCTGTTCAACCTCAGCTACGCTGAAGCAATGCTGGTGCAGTCGTCGTTCTTCCTGGCCTATGCCATTGCCTCTATCCCAGCGGCGCTGTTGATCACCCGTATCGGCTACATGCGTGCCGCGGCCATCGGCCTGTTGACCATGGCCGTGGGCTGCGTGCTGTTTGTGCCCGCCGCGCTGGTTGGGCTGTTCGGCGCCTTCTTGGTGGCCCTGTTCGTACTGGCCATTGGTGTGACCGTGGTGCAGGTAGTCGCCAACCCGCTGATCTCCCTACTTGGGCCAAAACACACCGCCCATAGCCGGGTTACCTTCGCCCAGGCGTTCAATTCCCTGGGCACCACCGTGGCCCCTTACCTGGGTGCGATGCTGATCCTGGGCTCGCTAAGCCAGCTGGACCCGGCCACTTTGTCGGGGTCGGCGTTGACCGCGTTCCTGGCCGAAGAGGCCAAAGTCATCAGCAATACCTATGTGGGTATCGCTGTGGCGCTGGTATTGGTGGCCTTGGTGGTGTGGCAGCAGCGCAAGCAACTGCCAGCCTCTGGCGCCAACGCAGGGGCCAACCCGCTATCGGCGTTGGGCCTGCTCAAGCAGCCACGCTTTGCCTTCGGCGCGGCCTGCATCTTCTGCTACGTGGGTGCCGAGGTTGCCATTGGCAGCCTGCTCACCAACTTCCTGATGCAGGATTCGACCTTCGGTTTTAGCGCTGAGCTGGCCGGCAAACACGTGGCCTACTATTGGGGCGGCGCCATGGTAGGCCGCTTTATCGGCGCGGCCCTGTTGCGCGCCTTCGCCCCGGGCAAGGTACTGGCCTGCGCCGCATTGGCAGTGATCGCGTTGATCTTCAGCGCCGCCACCAATCATGGGGCGGTTGCCGGCTGGTCAATCCTGGCCATTGGCTTGTTCAACTCGGTGATGTTCCCGACCATCTTCGCCCTGGCGTGCGAAGGGCTGGGCAAACGCGCCGCCGAAGGTTCAGGGCTGATCTGCTGCGCCATCGTCGGCGGGGCCATAGTGCCGCCGCTCACCGGCCTTGCAGCCGACCTCAGCACCCTGGGCCTGTCCCTGGCAGTCCCTGCGGTGTGCTACGCGGTCATCGCCACCTATGGCTGGTACGCTCGGCGCCCTGCCTTGGCATAACCGCTAAAGCCCGGCCTTCGCTGGCCGGGCGTTTTTTACCACCGGCGCTGCCAGGCGCCGCGTTGGGTCGAGTGCAGGGAACTCCCGTTCGCCTAGCCAGGTCCGCCTTGGTATCAGCGAACGCCAGGAGGCCTGACGATGACCACCCCACTCCCCCCGCTTAACCGCCGCACGCTGTGCAAACTTATGGCTGCCGGTGCGACCGCCGCCGCCGTAGCGCCCCAGGCCATGGCCGCGCAACTGGCCAGCCCCACGCCGGTAGACATTGGCCAAGTGAAGGACGGCAGCGTGACCTTCCCGCCATGGCGTGGCCCGGCTGACACCCCCTCTTCGCCGCCACCGGCGCCTTTGCCTCCTGAAGATCGTGTGGGTTTTGCCATCGTTGGCCTGGGGCGCCTGTCGCTTGAAGAAGTGCTGCCGGCATTCGGCAAGTGCCTCAAGGCCAAGCCGGTTGCATTGGTGTCCGGCACACCAGCCAAACTCAAGGCGGTAGCCAAGCAGTACGGCATTGCCGATACGGCCTGCTACAGCTACGAAGACTTTGACCGCATTCGTGATAACCCGGATATAAAAGCGGTGTACATCGTGCTGCCCAACGCCATGCACCGCTCGTTCTGCGAACGGGCAGCCAAGGCCGGCAAACATGTACTGACCGAAAAACCTATGTCGGTGAGTTCCAAGGACGGCCAAGCCATGGTGGAGGCCTGCCGCCAGGCCAAGGTAAAACTGATGGTGGCTTACCGGATTCAGTATGAGCCCTATAACCAGCACGCCAGGGAGCTGGTACGCGGCAAGCAGTATGGGCGGCTGGTGGCTTACCATGGCGTAAACACTCAAACGGTCGCCCAGGATGGCGAGCGCCAGTGGCGGCACAAAAAGGATATGGCCGGTGGCGGTTCGCTGGTGGACATTGGCCTGTACTGCCTGAATACGGCGCGGTTTATCACCGGCGAAGAACCTATCGAAGTGTTCGCCCATACCTACTCGCCCCCGGGGGATGCGCGTTACGCGGACGTAGAAGAAACCGTGCAGTTCACCCTGCGCTTCCCCTCCAACACCTTTGCCAACTGCCTGACCAGCTATGGTGGGCGGGACGATAAGTACCAGCGCTTGAACCTGGAGGGCGCCACCCTCGATATGCCTAATGCCTTCTTATACGAGGGCCAGCGCCTGTCGGTGATCGAGCGAGACGACAACGCTACGCGAAATGGCGAACTGACCCTCGAACGCAAGGACCAATTCGCCCAGGAAATCGACCACATGGCCGAGTGCGTGCTGACCGGGCGCGAGCCCTGGACGCCAGGAGAAGAAGGCGTACAGGACCATAAGTTGATGGAGGCCATCTACGAAAGCGCGCGCACCGGCCAACCGGTGAAGCTGGCACCGGTGGAAGGGCTAGACCACTTCCGTGGCCCACCCCTGAAGGAAAGCTAAACCCCGCTTTCAAACGCCCAGGGGCCTGGCATACAGCCTGGCCCCGCTGGCCACTGCCCCCACCAAGGCAAAGCCACAGCCGAGCCACAAGCACACCTGCGCGCCAGGAGCACCTACCAAGTGGAAACACAACGCCACCAACGCCGCGCCTAGGGTTTGCCCGACCAACCGCGAGGTTGCTACCACACCACTGGCGCCACTGCTGCGGCTGACCGGCGCGCTGGTCATCAGGGCCTTGAGGTTCGGGGATTGAAAGAAACCAAACCCCGCGCCACACAGCGCCATGCGCCAGCCAATGTCCACTGCGCCAGCGCCAGGCTCTAGCAAAGCCAGAGCCGCCATACCGGCGCTTAATATCAGCAAGCCCAGCCCGCCTAGCAACCCAGGGGCGATACGGTCGGACAGGCGCCCAGCGATCAGCGCCATCACTGCCACTACCGCGGGCCAGGGCGTAATGAGGTAACCGGTCGCGACCTGGGTATGGCCCAACTGTTCCTGAAGCAGGAACGGCAAGGCCACGAATGCCAGCCCTTGAGTACAAAAGGCACACACCGCGGTAAGCGACGACAGGGCGAACAACGGCAGGCGATACAGGTCGCTGGCCAGCATGGGCGCGGGGTGGCCTGCTTGGCGCCGCGCCAGCACTAGCCCGCACATCGCCGCCACGGCCAGCTCCCCTAAGGCCAGCATACCTTGCCCGCCCTGAGCGGCAGTGCCCAGGGCCAGCACGGAAAAGCCGAACAACCCGGCGCAGAGCACGGCGGCGCCGCGGTCATAGGGGTGGGTGGCCGGCTCGATCCGCGGCAGGTTACGGCTGGCCATCCACATGGCCAGCAGGCCTAAAGGTACGTTGATCAAGAACAGCCAATGCCAGCTGGCCACAGACAAAATGGCCGAGGCCAAGGTGGGGCCCAGGGTAAAGGCCAGGCCCACCACCAAAGCGTTAATACCCATGCCTCGCCCCAGCCGCGCCGAGGGGTAGATATGCCGTAGCAGCACGGCGTTCACGCTCATCAGTGCCGCCGCGCCCACACCTTGCACCACCCGCGCCAGCGCGAGGCTGGGCAACGACCAGGCCAGCCCGCAAAACAGCGACGACACTACGAACACCAGCAGCCCACCCAGGTACACCCGCCGGGGCCCTACCACCTCGCCCAAGGAGGCAAAGGGCAGCAACGTGGCGACCATGGCTAGCTGATAAGCGTTGACGACCCAGATCACCGAGGCCGAATCGGTGCCAATGCCGCTGGCGACCGTCGGCAGCGCGGTGTTGATGATGGCGGTATCCAGGGTGGCCATGCCGACCGCCAGGCACACGGCGATCACAGCGGCAATCATTTTGTGGCGGGGAAGACCATCGCGATCGTGCATCGAGCGGCTAATCCTAAGTCAGTAATCCTGGCCCCTAGAGTAACAGCCTGTGTCAGCAGCGTAGGTGCGCGTTTGGTCTGGCCGCTAACACTCCATGCTCCAGTGCGGTAGCATGATGGCTGCATAGCATCAGCCGCGGTGGCGGCATGTATCGAGTTTCTATGGAAAAACACGTATTGACCCGGCGCGGCCTGTTCGTGCTCGGGCTGGTCGCCATTGGCGGGCGCGCGTTCGCCAGCGGCGACGAGGGCCACGAAAGTGGCGGGCACGGGCGCCGCCGTGGCTATAAAGTGGGCGGCGGCCTGGTATTGATGGTGATGGCGGCGGTGGCCGCGAGCATGGTGGTGTTTGGCGAACTCCGCCGCCCCCGGGCAAAACCACCCACTCACCCGGCGACGAAACCCTCCACCCCGCCCGAAGAGGCAGACTGGAGCGCCTTGGACGATCACCCTACCGACGAGCACGCCGATAAACCGCCGGGGCCACGGCAGCGGCGTATGCGCGAGCCTCATCCCTAACGCGTAATGAGGTTATCGGTGGGACAGCGCGCCTTCGAGGTCACCCGACACACTGGCCCTGGCCATTGCCCGGGTCACTCGGGAATCTGGCAAGCGGCCCAATTGGGCATTAAAACCTTGGCTTAGCTGTACCAGTGCTTCCAGGTCCACGCCAGTGCCGATGCCAAGGCCGTGTAGCAGGTACACCAGGTCTTCGGTCGCAAGGTTACCGCCCGCGCCCGGCGCATAGGGGCAACCTCCTAGCCCGCCGAGGGCGCTATCGAATACCTGCACGCCTTCGAGCAAACTGGCATACACATTGGCCAAGGCCTGCCCGTAGGTATTGTGGAAGTGCCCCGCCAGTTGCGTGATCGGGACCGCCTGGCTGACCACCTCGATCAGCCGCCGGGTCTCTTGCGCAGTGCCAACGCCGATGGTGTCGCCCAGGGATACTTCGTAGCAGCCCATGGCCGTGAGGGCCTGTGCAACGGCACCCACCTGCTCGGGCGCAACCTTGCCGTCATAGGGGCAACCCAGCACGCAGGACACGTAACCCCGCACCCTCACCCCTTCTGCCAGGGCCAAGGCCAGCACCGGCTCAAAGCGCTCCAGGCTTTGGGCAATGGAGCAATTGATATTGCGCTGGGAGAAGCCTTCGGAGGCGGCGGCGAATACGGCCACCTCCTTTACGCCGCAGGCCAGGGCGCTTTCCAGCCCGCGCAGGTTGGGGGTAAGCGCGGCATACACCACCGCTGGGCGTTGTTCGAGGGCAGCGAACACCGCGGCGGTATCGGCCATCCGCGGCACCCACTTGGGCGAAACGAAACTGCCCACCTCTATATAACCGAGGCCTGCTTGAGCCAAGCCATTGACCAACATCACCTTGGCGCCGGTAGGTACCGTTATGGCTTCGTTCTGCAAGCCGTCCCTGGGGCCCACTTCGACGACTCGCACCTGTTCAGGAAGCATCTGCGGGTACCTCTTCGTCCACGGCGGCCAGCACTGTACCTTCGCTCACCAAGTCGCCGGCCTTGCAGCGCACCGCCGTGACTCGGCCGGCCCTCGGGGCGCGCACGCTGTGTTCCATCTTCATGGCTTCGAGTACCAGCAAGGGCTCGCCGGCGGCCACCTGCTGCCCTAGGGTCACCAGTACCTTCACCACGCTGGCGTTCATCGGCGCCGCCAGGCTGCCAGGCGCGGCTTGGGCACTGGCGGCGCTGAGTGGGTCCACTGCCCGCACCTGATAAGCCGCGGCTTGCCAGTTCACATACAGCACATCGCCCCGGCGCGCACCTGTCATGGTCGAGGGCGCGCTGGCCTGAGGGGCAAAGATTACCTGCTGGCGGGCGTCGCCACAGGTCAGGTGCAGCACGGCCTGGGCAGGCGCCACGCCACGCCAACCGCAGGCAGCCACCTGGCCCCAGGTGCCTGGCTGCCGCGCGCGGGTGGCCAGGTACAACCGCGCGGCCTGCTGCCAAAAATCCTGAGTTAGCGGCCCGGCAGGTGGCAGTAATTGGGCCTCGTTGCGGGCGATAAAACCCGTATCCAGCCGCGCCTCGGCAAAATCTTCGTGTGCCAGCAAACGCTCAAGGAACGGGCGATTGGTCTTGACCCCGCCCACCTGGGTTTGCGCCAGCATGGCCAGCAACCTCAGGCGGGCCTCTTCACGGGTTTCACCCCAGGCAATGAGCTTGGCCAGCATGGGGTCATAAAAGGGCGAGACGTCATCGCCTTCAGCCACCCCGCTGTCCACCCGCCGCCCAGGCCCGGCCTGAGGTTCCTCATACAGTGCCAGCCGCCCGCTGGCCGGCAAAAAGCCGCTGCTGGGGTCTTCGGCGTATAACCGCGCTTCGATGGCATGGCCGTGCAATGGCACCTGCGCCTGGGTCAAAGGCAAAGGCTCGCCACGGGCGACTCGCAGTTGCCAGGCGACCAGGTCCAGGCCAGTGATGGCCTCGGTGACCGGGTGCTCCACCTGCAGGCGGGTGTTCATTTCCATAAAGTAGAACGCGCCCCGGGCATCGAGCAGAAACTCCACGGTGCCGGCCCCCACATAGCCGATGGCCTGGGCCGCCCGCACCGCCGCCTCGCCCAGGGCTTGGCGCAGCGCCATGGGCAGCCCCGGGGCGGGTGCTTCTTCGATCACTTTTTGATGGCGGCGCTGGATAGAGCAGTCCCGCTCATGCAGGTACAGGCACTGGCCGTGCTGGTCGGCGAACACTTGAATTTCCACATGGCGCGGCCCCAGCACGTACTTTTCCACCAGCATGCGCCCATCGCCGAAGGCAGAAAGCGCCTCCCGCTGAGCCGAGGCCAGCGCTTCGGCCAGGTCCGCTTCCTGCTCGACCACCTTCATGCCTTTGCCGCCGCCCCCCGCGCTGGGCTTGAGCAGCACCGGGTAGCCGATGCGCTGGGCGGCGCTCTGGAAGGCGGCCAGTTGTTGATCTTCGCCGTGGTACCCCGGTACCACGGGTACCCGGGCTGCCTCCATCAGGGCCTTGGCCGCCGCTTTGCTGCCCATGGCTTCGATGGCGCTGGCCGGGGGGCCGATGAACGTCAGCCCAGCCTGGGCCAAGCGGTGGGCGAACTCGGCATTCTCGGAGAGGAACCCATAACCGGGGTGAATGGCCTGGGCACCGCTGGCCTGGGCGGCGGCGATGATTTTATCGATGGCCAGGTAACTGTCCTGGGGTTTGGTACCCCCCAGGGCAATGGCGGCGTCGGCCTCGCGCACATGGCGGGCGTTGCGATCAGCGCTGCTGTAGACCGCGATACACCTGATGCCCAGGGCTTGGGCGGTACGCATCACCCGGCAGGCGATTTCCCCCCGGTTAGCGATCAATAAGGTGTCGACGCGGCTCATGCCTCGTCCCCCCGCCAGCTGGGGGTGCGTTTGTCCAAAAAGGCGCGGATGCCTTCCTGACCCTCGCTACCGCCGCGCAATTGGGCGATCACCTGCTCGGTGGCACGGCGCAGGCTATCGGTGACCTGGCCATCCCCCACCTCCAGCAACAGGCCCTTGGTGGCGCGTTGGGCGACTGGGCCGTTGCTTAACAGCAACTCGGTCCATTGGGTCACGGCGGCCTCAAGGCCCTCGGCCGGGTACACCTCGGCGAGCAGGCCCAGTGCCTGGGCGCGGCTCGCATCGAACCGCTCGGCGGTCAGGGTATAGCGCCGGGCCGCCCGGGCGCCCAAGGCCTGCACCACATAGGGGCTGATCACCGCCGGGGCCAGGCCCAGGCGCACCTCAGACAGACTGAACACCGCTGACTCCGTACCAATGGCCAGGTCACAGGCGCTGGCCAAGCCAACCGCGCCGCCAAAGGCAGCCCCTTGCACCACCGCCAGGGTGGGCAGGGGCAAGGTATGCAGGGCCTGCATCAGGTCGCCCAGCCTGCGCGCATCGGCCAGGTTTTCCTCCAGGGTGAGGTTCACGCTGTCCTGCATCCAGGCCAGGTCCGCGCCAGCGCTGAAGTGCCCGCCTCGGCCGCGCAGCAGTAGCACGCGCAAGGCACCCTCCTCGCGCACCTGGGCCAGGGCCCGGGTCAGCTCGGCGATCATCAAGGCGTTAAAGGCATTGTTCTTGCCTGGGCGGTTCAGCCACAGGGTGGCGACGCCCTGGGGCGAGCGTTCGAGTTCAACCGTGGTAAAGATTGTCATTGTTGGGCTCTCAATAGGCGGGGCCACGGGTTTACATACGGAACACACCGAAGCGGGTGTCGGGAATGGGCGCATTGGCCGCCGTGGCCAACCCCAAGGCCAGGTAGTCGCGGGTTTGCGCGGGGTCGATCACCCCGTCGTCCCACAGCCGCGCGCTGGAATAAAACGCATGGGCCTGGTGCTCGTACTGCGCCACCAAGGGCGCGCGCAAGGCGTGGGCGTCGCTGTCGGTGAAGGCTTGCCCCGCCCGCGCGGCCTGTTCCTGCTTGACCTGCACCAGCACACCGGCGGCCTGGGCCGCGCCCATCACGCCGATCTTGGCGTTGGGCCACATCCACAAAAAGTTAGGGTCATAGGCGCGGCCACACATCCCGTAGTTACCGGCACCGAAACTGCCGCCGATGATCACCGTGAACTTGGGCACCTGGGCACAGGCCACGGCGGTCACCAGCTTGGCGCCGTGCTTGGCGATGCCGCCGGCTTCGTACTTCTGGCCCACCATAAAACCTGTGATGTTCTGCAGGAACACCAGGGGGATCTTGCGTTGACAGGCCAGCTCGATAAAGTGCGCGCCCTTTTGCGCGGCTTCGGCGAACAGAATGCCGTTATTGGCCACTATCGCCACCGGGTAGCCTTGGATGCGGGCAAAGCCACACACCAGGGTGGTACCAAACAGGGCCTTGAATTCATCCAGGCAGGAGTCGTCCACCACTCGAGCGATCACTTCGCGCACATCAAAGGGCTGGCGCGGGTCTGCGGGGATCACCCCATACAGCTCGTCGGCGGCGTAACGTGGGGGGACGGGGGCCGCGGGTCGCAGGGCCTGGGCCGTGGGCTGGTTGAGGTTGGCGATGCAGCGCCGGGCCAGGGCCAGTGCGTGTTCATCGTTCTCGGCGTAGTGGTCCGCAACGCCTGAGGTACGGCAGTGTACGTCGGCGCCGCCTAAGTCTTCGGCGCTGACCACTTCGCCAGTGGCGGCCTTGACCAAGGGCGGGCCGGCGAGAAAGATCGTCGCCTGCTCGCGCACCATGATGGTTTCATCGCTCATGGCTGGCACGTAGGCGCCCCCAGCGGTGCAGGAGCCCATCACCACCGCGATCTGGGCAATGCCTTGGGCGCTCATGTTGGCCTGGTTGAAAAAAATCCGGCCGAAGTGCTCGCGGTCCGGGAAGACTTCATCCTGGCGGGGCAAGTTGGCCCCACCCGAATCCACCAGGTACACACAGGGCAAGCGGTTTTGCTGGGCGATCGCCTGGGCTCGTAGGTGCTTTTTGACCGTCAGCGGGTAGTAGCTGCCGCCTTTGACCGTGGCGTCGTTGGCGATCACCATGCAGGCCACGCCTTCGATCTGGCCGATCCCGGCGATCAGCCCGGCCGCGTGTACCGGCTCGTCATACACTTGGTGGGCCGCCAGTTGGCCGATCTCCAAAAAGGGCGAGCCGGGGTCCAGCAACAGGTCGATTCGCATACGCGGCAGCAGCTTGCCCTTGCCGGTGTGCCGGGCCTGGGCCTTTGCCCCGCCGCCTTCGTGAACCTGTTGCAGCAGCCGTCGCAGTTCGTCTACCTGCTCCAGCAAGGCGGCACGGTTGGCCAGAACGTCCCGTGCCTGGCCGTCCAGGGTGCTATTGAGAATGCTCACGGTGCGCCCTCCCCTTAACGGGTTTCGTTGAACAGCTCGCGGCCGATCAGCATCCGGCGGATCTCGCTGGTACCCGCGCCGATCTCGTAGAGCTTGGCGTCGCGCCAGATACGGCCCACGGGGAATTCATTGATATAGCCGTTGCCGCCCAGGATCTGAATTGCCTCCCCGGCCAGCCAGGTGGCTTTTTCCGCCGCATAGAGGATGACCCCGGCGCAATCCTTGCGGGCCTGGCGGGCATGGCCGGTGCCCAGGGCATCGAGGTGTTTGCCCACGGCGTAGAGGTAGGCTCGGCAGGCCTGGTGAGTGGTGTACATGTCCGCCACCTTGCCCTGGATCAGCTGGAACTCACCGATGCTTTGGCCGAACTGCTTGCGGTCGTGCAAATAAGGCACTACCGCGTCCATGGCGGCCTGCATCAACCCCAGGGGCCCACCTGACAGTACCGCCCGTTCGTAGTCCAGGCCGCTCATTAGCACGCTCACGCCCTGGTTCACCTGCCCCAGCACGTTTTCGGCCGGCACCTGCACGTTATTGAACACTAGCTCGCCCGTATGAGAGCCCCGCATGCCTAGTTTGTCCAGTTTTTGGGCCACGGAGAAACCGGCGGCGGTCGTGTCCACAATGAACGCCGTGATGCCTTTGGCGCCTGCCGCCGGTTCGGTTTTGGCGTAGACCACCAGCACGTCGCAGTCCGGGCCGTTAGTGATCCACATTTTGGTACCGTTGAGCAGGTAATGGTCCCCTATTCGCTCGGCCCGCAGCCTCATGGAAACGACATCCGACCCGGCATTGGGCTCGCTCATGGCCAGCGCGCCCACATGCTCGCCAGAAATCAGTTTGGGCAAAAAGCGTAGTTTTTGCTCGGGGGTACCATTGCGGTTGATCTGGTTGACGCACAGGTTGGAGTGGGCACCGTAGCTCAAGCCGATGCCCCCGGCGCCTCGGGAGATTTCCTCCATGGCCACCATATGGGCGAGATAACCCATGCCCGCCCCACCGTATTCCTCTGGCACGGTCAGGCCCAGCAGCCCCATGTCGCCGAACTGCCGCCACAGATGGGCAGGGAAGACGTCATCGCGGTCGGCCTGGGCGGCCAAAGGCGCGACCCGGTCGGCCACGAACGCCGCCACTGAATCGCGCAGCATGTCGATCTCTTCACCGAGGAAAAAATTCAGGCCGGGCAAGGGGGTCATGACGAAGGCTCTCTCTGTTGTAATTGTTTGGAGGTTGTAGGGTTAGCGCGCAGCCTCTACCTGAATGAGCGCGGCGCGACAGCGCTCTTCGGCGGTGTCCAGCTCCAAGTGCATCTGTTCGATATCCAGCATCTGCTGGCGCAGTTGGGCACGACGCTCGCTGATCTTTTCTAAAAAGCGGCTGAGTTGTTTGTGGTTACCCGCGGGGTCGTAGAGGTCGATCAACTCTTTGCATTCAGCCAGGGAAAAGCCGATGCGCTTGCCCCGCAAAATCAGCTTTAACGTGACCAGGTCCCGCGGGTGGAAAATCCGCTCCTGCCCCCGCCGTTCGGGGGCCAGCATGCCTTGCTCTTCATAGAAACGAATGGTGCGCGGAGTAACGTCCAAGGCACGTGCCAGTTCGGAAATGGTGTAGGTGGTGGGCATGGCATGTCATCGTTGCAGGTTTACGTTAACGTAAACGTAGAGGTGAAGGGTGTCAATGGCCCGAGGGCACGCATCTCGTGTAGGAGCCAGCAAAGCTGGCGAAGGGAACGTTATGGGTTGCCCAGGGCGTCACTTCGCGAGCTGCGCTCACTCCTACACGTGATAAGGCCTGCTTAGCGCCTGGTTTGAAGCTCAACGCGCCTTTTTAAAGGCGTAGAACAGATTGGGCTCGCTGACCACATAGAGGTTGCCGGCGGTATCCAGGGTAATGCCCTCGGCCTGGGGTGCATCGTGCCGCAGGTCGCTGAAGGCCGCGCGCAGGGAGCGCAGGCTGACCAGGTTACCGTCGGCGTCGACCTCGGTGATGTTCTTGGACTCATCACTGAGTAGCAGCAGGTGCCCGGTGGCGGCATCGTAGTAACCGTCAGAGAGGTCCCGGGCGAACACGCTACGGCTTAGCCAGGGGGCCAGGTCCCGTAGCGTAATACCCAGGGCATGGGCGTCGGCCGAGCGTACCAGGCCGCTGACTTCATACAGGGCCCGGGGGTCGCGCTCCTTGATCACGAACAGCCGGTCCTTGACCGCGTCGTAGGTCACCCCTTCGAAGCCTTTGTTATTGTGGCGCGCGCCCAGTTGCAGGGTCAGGTATTGGCCATGCCCGGCATTAAGGGTAGCGCCTTCGGCAGGCAGGTGAACCAAGCTCAAGCGTTGCTGTTTTTCATCGGCGATGACCACGCGGCCCTCGCCCAGGTACGCCAGGCCCTCGGCGTCACCGAAACCTACCAGAGGGAAGCGTTGCCGCACCTCGCCGGTTTTGCTCAGTGCCAGCAACTCCATGGGCACGCCATTGGTGACGGCCAGCAGGCGGTCCTGATCGTAATCGTAGGTGATGGCGGAGAGGTTTTTCAGTGCCGGGTCCACCACCTTGGCGTCGATGGTCACGGCGTAGTCACCCAGGCCGATACCTTGCTGGCGGGCCATCTGGGCGTTACGGGCGCTGAGCCAATGCCCATACACCTGCTGCGGCAAAAAATACTGCGCACAGGCCATCCAGGCGCCCAGGGCCAAGGCCGCGGCCAGGGCCGAACGCCATACCCGTGGCCCCGGCCGCCAAGGCGCGGTTCGCCCGTCGGCTTGAGGTGCTGTGGTAGGTACCGCGTAATCCATCTGCATCTGAGCCGCCCCGTTTACTCTGGTTAAACGCAGGGTAAGGCGCGGTTGTTACAGGCCGTCGATCATGTGCGAGTATTGTCGATGGTCAGGCTCACCCGGTTAGCGCGGCAAAACAACTCCGAGCAATGCACCGGGCGACCCTCTTGGTCGTAGGCGACCTTACCGATGCGAAACAGCGGCTCGCCCAGTTCGCAGCCCAGCCACTTGGCCTCGGCCTTGGTAGCCGTGTACACGTCGATCACCTTGCGGTCACTGACCACGCGGGTGTCATAGGCCTCCTGGAATAACTGGTAACTGGAGCGCCCAGGGGTATAGCGCTGGTCGAAGGCTGGGTAGCGCTCCAGCGGGATGTAGGAATAGTCAATGAACAACGGCTCGTTTTCCAGGTACATCACCCGCACCAGCTTGAACACGTGCCCGCCCGCGGGTACGTCCAGGCGCTGCTGGTAATCCTCGGAAGGGATCAGCGCCTGCTTGATCACTTCTTCACGGGTGTTCTTGCCTTGAGCGATGCCGAAATCGGTGAAGCCACTGACGGTCAACAGGGCGTTTTCTACCTTGCGCCCTTGCACGAAGGTGCCCTTGCCTTGCAGGCGCGTCAGGGTGCCGTCCTTCACCAGATCCGTGATTGCCTTGCGCACGGTGATGCGGCTTACCCCATGCAGCTCACACAGCTCAGGCTCGGTGGGGATTTGCCCATCCACCGGGTACACGCCCTGCTCAATGGCGTCGAGGATGCGTTGGCGAACCATGGCATAGAGCCGCTGGGACGAATTGCGCTGCAGGCCAGGCATGAACCACCCTCGTTGAATACCAAAACGGCCGCCAGTATACGGGTGGCGGCTGTTGCTGGCAGCCCTAACCCTCACACCCGGCAGCGCCTAGCCCAAGCCCCTTGACACCGCAACGTCAATGCCGCGCCAAAGGCGCCCTGTTCCATGGGCTGGCCGATACTAAAACCCCGGGCAATGGCGCAGAGAAAGGCCGCGATAGAGGCATCCCCGGCGCCCATGGTGTCGACCACCTCTACCGGCTGGGCCGTTTGACGGTAGAAACGCTGGCCATCGTAGGCCAGGCTGCCAGCACCCGGTCACGACCATGCAGCTCCACGAAGGTTTGCGCGGTGATGCCAGGCTTTTGGCGCAGGTGGCTGACGTCCACGCCCTTGGCGGTAAACCTATCAATACAGCCGCCATAAAAATATGACGACATATTACGTATTGAGGCTAATGTAGAAGGTCACTCCAGCGATGCAAGGGGCAGTGAGAAAATCTGATCAGGAAAATCAGGCTTAAGAGATACGACGTCTCATCACTCTAAAATCATGCTAGTGTGCCGCTCTGGCCCTCCAAGCTACGGAGGTTGGCGCGTGCTTTATTCGCCTGCCATGCCCTCGCAAACCATAAAAACAATCGTGAGAGACCACCATGGGTAACCACCACACCCCCACTACGCCTGCAGTAGGCACCTCCCGTCGCCTGTTCTTGCAGCGCTCGGCCGTGTTCTGCGCCATCACTGGCCTGGCCACCTCCGCATTGCCACGGGCTAGCGGCGCAGGGGAGATCCTGAGCCAGCGTTACCCAGACCCACTGATCGAAATACTCGATGACAGCTTTGCCCGCTACCGGGTGTTCAACGCCAGCGTGCAGCGCCTGGGCACCGGGTTGGACTGGCCAGAAGGCCCGGTGTGGTCCGGGGCGGGGCGCTACCTGTTATTCAGCGACATACCCAACAACCGCATCATGCGCTGGGACGAGATCAGCGGCAGCCTTGGGGTGTACCGGCAGAACTCCAACTATTCCAACGGCCTGACGATGGACCGCCAGGGGCGCTTGATCGTCTGTGAAGGGTCGACCACTGGCACCGAAGGCCGACGCGTGACCCGTACCGAGTACAACGGCAGCATCACCGTGTTGGCGGACCAGTACGAGGGCAAGCGTTTCAATTCGCCCAACGACGTGGTCGTGAAGCGCGACGGTTCGATCTGGTTCACCGACCCGCCCTTCCAAACCAACGATTACGAGGGGCATAAAATCACCCCGGAGCTGCCCGACGCGGTGTACCGTATTGATGGCGAAACCCTGAAGGTTACGCGGGTGATCGAGAACCTGGCCGGGCCGAATGGGCTCTGCTTCTCACCGGACGAGCGCACCTTCTATGTGGTCGAAGCCCGGGCCAAACCCAACCGCTTGGTGTGGGCCTATGGGGTAAACGCCGATGGCACCCTGGGCGAGCGCCGCAAACATATCGAGGCGCTGGAGTACGGCGCCCTGGATGGCATCAAGTGTGATGAAGACGGCAACCTGTGGTGTGGCTGGGGCAGCTCGGGTGCCAAAGAAGCCAAGCCCGAAGCACTGGATGGGGTCAAGGTGTTCAACCCCGCGGGCAAAGCCATCGGGCACATTCACCTGCCCGAACGCTGCCCTAACCTGTGCTTCGGCGGCGCCAAGGGCAACCGCCTGTTTATGGCCAGCTCACACTCAGTGTACGCGCTGTATGTGAACACCCACGACGCTACCTTCAACCAAGGCTAGCCAGCGCCCGTTGCATATGGGTGGTTTGCCACTGCGGGTCAGGGTCTATCAGGGTTACCTCGAAGCCCTGGCGTTGCCAGAACCGCACCGCGCCGGGCAGGAACGGGTGGGTATGCAGGTACAGCACCTGCACCCCATCCGTTACCGCCTGGGCCTGCAACGCGCTCAATAGCTGCTGCGCCACGCCAGCCCTGCGATAGGCCGGCAGCACGAACAAACGTACGATCTCCACCACCTTCAGGCCTGGGTAAGGCAAGGCCGGGAAGCGCCGGTCATACGGCAGGTAGCCGATGACCCCCACTACACGCTCCTGATCGCGGGCTATCCGCAAGCGCCCTTCGCCGCGCAGGTATACCTGCGCGAAGGCTGCCAAGTCGGCCGGGACAGGCGTGCCTGTAAGTTGGGGGAAGGTGATTGCTCGCGCCGCTAGCAGGAACTGTAGCACCTCGTCGGTCGAGTCGGGGTGGGGGCTTTCAATGCTAACGGGGCCAATCACGGGGCGTTCCTGTAGGGCTGGGTGGGCGCCCAGTGTAGGCTCGCCCGCCGTGCATTTATAACCCCTTGTTCCTGGCCTGCTAGACCTTGAAGTTTTTCACCAGGCCGCCCAGGTCGCTGGCCAACCGCGCCAGTTCCTGGCTGGCGCTATGGGTTTGCTCGGCGCCAGCAGAGGTGCGGATGGACAGGTCGCGGATGCGCACCAGGTTCTGGTCCACTTCACGGGCCACTTTTGCCTGTTCCTCGGCGGCGCTGGCGATGACCCTATTGCGCTCGTCGATGCCAGCCACCGCCTGGGAGATGATCCGCAGCGCTTCGTTGGCTTCCCGGGCCTGGGCCTGGGTCGAGCGGGCCTGATCGGCGCTGGTGAGCAATGCGTCCACGGTTTGGGTAGTGCCCACCTGGATGGTACCGATCATGGCTTCGATCTCACGGGTGGACTCACCGGTGCGGTGCGCCAAGGAGCGTACTTCGTCGGCTACCACGGCAAAGCCACGGCCGGCTTCACCGGCGCGGGCAGCTTCAATGGCGGCATTGAGCGCCAACAGGTTGGTTTGGTCGGCCACGGCGCGGATCACATCCAACACCTTGCTGATGCTATGGGTTTGCTCGGCCAACTGAGTGGCTTGGCCAGAGGCGTCCAGTACGTTATCGGTCAGTGTGCCGATGGCGCCGAGGGTCGCGTCCAGCTCCGCCTGGCCGGTGCGGGCCGAATCACTGGCAATGCGCGAATCCGCCGACGCCGACACGGCATTGGACGCCACCTCTTCCACGGCTTGGGTCATTTCAGTCACGGCAGTGGCGGCCATTTCGATTTCCTGGTTCTGTTGACCCAGGCCACTGGCGCTTTCGCTCATGACCGCGCTCATTTCCTCGCTGGCCGAGGCCAGTTGCTGGGCAGAGTTACTGATCTGGTCCAGGGTGCTGCGCAACGTGGCCTGCATGGCCGCCATGGCACCGAGCAACTGGGCGGGCTCGTCCTTGCCAGAGGCATCCAGGGTACCTGTAAGGTCGCCCCCGGCGATGCGCCGCGCCGCTGCCACCGCGGTTTGGATTGGGCCGGTAAGGCTACGGGTCATGCCCCAGGACAGCAGGATGGTCAGGCCCAGGGCAATAAGAATGGTCACGATGATCACGTTGCGGGTTTCAACGTAGATCGCGCTGCCAAGGGCGTCATGAGCCTTGGATTCGGCCAGGTTCTGCTCGCGCAGCGCGTTGGCCAGCTCGTACATCTTGCGACCGTCCACGGCCATGCCCTGGCTCACCAAGTCGCGCGCGCCCTCCATGTCCCCGGTGCTTACCATGGCGGCTATCCGGTCGGCGCCATCGGCGTAACTTTTGTACACCCGGCGCAACTCTTCGAAATTGGCCCGCTCACTGTCGGGGCCGACCATGGGCTGGTATTGAACAAGCAGGTCTTCTACCAGCCCACCCATTTTATGGATGCCCTCTTGGGTTTGCGCAACGGTTGCTGGCACGGCGATCATTCGAAGCACTTCGATACGCACCCTGGTCAACTGTAAGGCGAGGGCGTTACTGGCGAGGATGCCAGGGATATTCTCGGTAGAGAGGTACTGGGCCTCGGTATGCATCTTCGAGGCCTGGTACAGGCTTGACAGGCCGAGTACGGCGACAATCGCAGAAATTAAGCCAAAGCAGAGAATGCTGCGTTTGGCGATATTCAGAGCGCGTAGGTTCATAGGTAAGCAGTCCGTTGGGGCGGTGCTAACAGCACCCAGAGTTCACCCTAACGGCTGCAAAGGCCAAATCTTGAGCGCAACGCCTGGCGTGCACGGCCACTGCCCACCTGTGAACGCTCAACCGCCCAGGGTCGCGGCGCCTGCCTTGGCCACTTGTGCGTCTTGGTCGGCCTTTACACCCGACACCCCTACCGCGCCCACCACCTGACCCTCGAACAGGATTGGCACGCCCCCTTCAAGGGAGGTGAGCAATGGCGCGCTTAGGAATGCACTGCGCCCACCATTGACCATGTCTTCATAGCCTTTGGTTTCACGCCGCCCCAAGGCCGCGCTACGGGCTTTTTCAGTAGCAATGTACGAAGCGATGGGGCTTGCCCCGTCCAGGCGCAAAAAAGCCAGGGGGTGACCACCGTCGTCTACCACGGCGATGGCGACCGCCCAACCCTGGGCCTGGGCATGGGTGCTGGCGGCAGTGAGGATTTGCTGGGCTTCGAGTTGCCCTAGTACGGCTTTGGTTTCCATGGACAGGTGCTCACGGCGAAATAAAGAACGTTAAGGTACAGCCTACACCGCTGCGGTGACGATGATTTCCACCAGCAGGTCAGGGTCGTCGAAGGCGACTTGGCAGGTGGCGCGAGCCGGGCGCCCAGCGTCACCCAGCCACTGGGACCACTGTGCATTCATTGCCTCCAGGTCACGGGCCATCTGGGCCATCCATATGTGTACCGAGAGCAACCGGCTGCGGTCGGTGCCTGCTTGTTCGAGCAACTCGTCGATACGGGCCAGCACTTGCGCCGTTTGCCCTGCCGCGTCCTGAGTGCAATCGGCAGGCGCCACCCCAGCCAGCCACGCGACGTTATTGTGAACCACCACCCGACTCAAGCGGGCGTTGGGTTGGTGACGGGTAATCTCGGTCATGGGGGTAATACCTCATTAAGGTGACTGGAAAGGTGATTGCTCACTGGCCAATTCGGCCAGGGTGATTGGGGTAAGCGGTGGGCGGATACGGTAATAGCCCACCTGTGCCGGGCTAAGGCCGTGGGCATCGGCCAGCAGGCGGGTGACGCTCAGGCCGCATTGGCGCCCCTGGCACGGGCCCATGCCGCAGCGCCCGTAGGCCTTGGCTTGATTCGGGCCCAGGCAGCCCAAAGCGGCGTAGTGGCGAACGTCTCCGGCGGTGACCTCCTCACAGCGGCAGACAATGGTGCGGTCGGCCGGTGCCAGGTACGCCGGGCGCGGCGCGTACACGGTATCGAGAAAAGCCCGTGCGCTACGCTGCCGTGCCAGGCGTTGCCGCCATGGCTTGGCCTGGGCTGTAGCCGCACGGGCACTGAGTCGCCCCAGCGCCTGGGCAATGCCAATGGCCACCACGCGCCCCTGCAGTTCGGCGACCTGCGCGCCTTCGATGCCAGCGCCGTCGCCAGCCACGAAACAGCCCGCTACGCTCAGTTCGCCCCACAGGTTTTGCTCGGCTACCCAGCACTGCTGGCGCTCATCCCAACGGTGAGTGGCCTGCAAGGCCTGGGTCGGCTGGGTATTGGGCACTACGCCTTGGTGCAGCAGAATCAGGCGGCTAGCCACCTGATGCTCGCGCCCTGCGCTGAAAAACCGCAGGCCTTCGGCATGGTTCTGGCCGTCGATACGCAAATCGCTGGCCGCCAGGTACCAGGGAACCCTGGCTCGGCGTATGGCTTGCAACAAACCAAGGCCCTTCAAGAGTTGTCGGGCATTCCCCAACGCCTGGGGCAAGTAACGCAACGCCTTGAAGCCATCGTCGGTAGTGGCGGTGTCTACCAGCGCCGCGATGTCTACCCCAGCGCGCAGGTATTGCCAGGCCAGCAGGTACAGCAGTGGGCCGCTGCCGGCCAACGTTACAGGGCTTGCCGGAATCAGCCCGGCACCTTTTAGCTGAATTTGCGCGGCGCCTGCGGTCATTACCCCAGGCAGTGTCCAGCCCGGCAGTGGCATGGGCCGTTCATACGCGCCGCAGCACAGCAATACCGCCTGAGCCTGAACGCGATAGGCCTGGCCAGCGGCGCGGTAGTGCACCTCGCGCTGCGCGGTGACCAGCCATACCGAAGCCTGGGGCACATAGGCCACGCCACTGGCCAGGAAGGCCTCTACCCTCGCTGCCCCGGCTTGGTAGTCCGGCCCCAGCACCTTGGCCCGTTCTTCAGGCGCAAGGTGGGCGCCACGGTAGATTTGCCCTCCAGGGTGAGGCTGCTCGTCCACCACCAGTACCCGCAGCCCTAAGCCGTTCAAGGTTAACGCCGCGGCCATGCCCGCTGGCCCCGCGCCGATGATCACCACCTGCCATGCTTCACTCATGCCGCTCACCTGCGGCGGTGGCTATCAGATGCCGCTGTACCCGTAAGGCAGGGCGTACCAGTACCTGGCAGGCGCGTTGGGAAGTGCCTTCGATATGCATCAGGCAATCGAAGCACACCCCCATCAGGCAATAGGCCCCACGCGCCGCGCCGCTGACCGGTGTGCGGCGGGTATGCCCTACCCCCGCTTCCAGCAAAGCCGCAGCCAGGGAAATATCTGCCAGCACGCTCAAGGGCTGGCCGTCCAATTCGATCAGTACCCGTGGTCGGTCAAGGCTACCCAGGCTAGTGAACAAGGGCGTGCTGCTCATGACGAGGCTCCGTAAAACGTTGATCGGTGAAGGCCGATACTTCTGCCGGGGCCGATTCTCCGGCGATCCAGGGCGCCAAGGTAAAGGCGTGGGCAGCGGCCAGGGTGACCCCACTGTGGCAGGCAATGCCAAACACACCCGGCGCCCCAGGCGCCTCCTGGTAGATGGGATAACCGTCGGGGCTCAGTACCCGCAACGCACCCCAAGTGCGCACCACTTGCACCCCGGCCAGGCGCGGGAAACACCGGACCGCCCGTTGCGCCAGCTCGGCCATCACGCCTCGGCTTACGCCGTCGTTCAAGCCGACCGCTTCGTGAGAGTCGCCCAACTGCACACTGCCTTCGGCGGTCTGGCGCACGTAGCTGGTGGGGTAATCCAGAAAAGGCGCGATACGCTCGGTGACCAGAATCTGCCCACGGTTAGGCCGCACCGGTACATGCAGCCCTACCTGAGCGGCCAGTGCCGGGTTACCCAAGCCCGCCGCCAGCACCACTCGCTCCGCTTGCCACGCCTGGTTCGGCCCCAGCAGCCGATAACCCTCCCCGGCCCGTTCGATGCGCTGCACATCGGCATTGGTGCACAGCGTCACGCCCCGGCCCTGCATGGCCGTGCTCAGAGCGCGCAGCAGCAACAGCGGGTTCACATGGCCGTCGCTGGGGCAGTAGCAGGCCCCGGCAAGGGTCGGGCCAGCGCCTGGCAAACGCCGCTGAAGCGCCGGCAGGTCCAACACCTGGTAGGCATAGGCGCCATCGAGCGCCTCACGCAACCAGGCCAGGCGCCCTGCTTCCTCTTGAAGCTCTGCGTCGTCCAGGCACAGCTGAAAGCCACCGGGCTGGCGCAGTTGCACGTCGATGCCGGTCTCGCTCAGCAGGTCCTGGGCCAGCCGGGGCCATAGCGCCGCCGAGCTCAGGGTCCACCGTGCATAGGCAGGTAGGCCATAGCCCTTGCCTTGAACCCACACCAGGCCGAAATTGCCCCGCGCGGCGCGCCAGGCCACGTCGCCCTGATCCAGCAGGCACACCGAAGCGCCGCTGCGCGCCAACCCATAGGCGATCGCCATACCCACCAGCCCGCCACCCACCACGCACACCTTCGCTGCAGTCATCGACACAGGCTCCCGCTGGCATACAGGCCGTTACTTGGTAGGGGTAACATCGAGCTTCAGCCATTTTTCCGAGAGCTTTTTCAAGCTGCCATCGGCGATTTCCTCATCAATGGCCTGATCGAAGCGAGCCTTCAGGCGGGTGTCGCCCTTGCGCAAACCCATGGCGATCCCAGGGCCGAACACGCCGCCGGCAAAGATCGGCCCGGCCAGTTGGGCTCCCTGCATGGCGGGTGTCTCGGTGGCCAGCTTAAGCACCACGGCATTGGCCAGTACCGCGTCGATACGGCCACTGAGCAGGTCTAGATTGTGCGCATCGACGGTTTTGTATTCACGCACTTCCATCAACTCGCCCAGGTATTTCTCGGCGAAGGCCGCAGCGGTGGTGGACCCCTGCACCCCCAGCACCTTGCCTTTGAGCAGCGGCGCCATGTTCTCCACCTGCGCCTTGGCGCCTGCTTCGTCTTGGTCCAGGTCCAGGGTGCCGGCAGCGCTCAAGGCTGCCAGCGGGCCATTGCTCATCACCAACAAACCATTGAGCGGCGCGGCGTAGGGCCGGCTAAAGCCGATCACCTGCTGACGCTGGGCGGTGATGCTCATTCCCGCCATGATGGCGTCGAATTTGCCAGCGTTGAGCGAAGGAATCAGCCCGTCCCAGTCCTGCGCCACTACCTCGCATTTGGCCTGGATGCGTGCGCACAGATCGTGAGCCAGTTCAATTTCGAAGCCATCGAGCTGCCCACCAGGCTTGACGAAGTTCCAGGGCGCATAGGCCCCCTCCGTAGCGATTTTAAGCACGCGCGCGTCTTCGGCATGAGCCAGCGCGCTACCCAACGACAAGCACGCTAGGGTGCCCAACAAGCACTTGTTCAACATTGGCGTTTCCCCTCGGTTAGACAGAACCCGCGCGTGCCTTGCGATCCTGGTGCAGGCGGCGCTCGAGCCAGCGCACCACGCGGGTAATGACGAAATTGATCAGTAAGTACAGGGCCCCGGCGCAGACGAACACCTCCACCGGGCGGTAGCTTTGAGACACCAGGCGCGCCGCGATGCCGGTCACCTCCATCAGGGTGACGATCGACGCCAGAGAGGTGGCCTTGACCATCAGGATGATCTCGTTACCGTAGGCCGGCAGCATTTGCCGCCATGCCAGGGGCCATACCACCAGCCACCAGGCTTGCCAGCGGTTCAGGGCCAGGGCGGCGGCGGCCTCTCGCTGCCCGGCAGCCACGTTAAGGAGGCCGCCGCGTAAGATTTCACTGGTATAGGCGGCGGTGTTGAGGGCCAGGGCTAACAAAGCACACCAATAGGCATCGCGCAGGTAAGGCCAGGCCGCGCTCTCCCGCAACCACGGGAATTGGCCCAGGCCGTAATAAATGATAAACAGCTGCACCAGCAGGGGCGTGCCGCGCAGCACTTCGATCAAGGCACGAGCAGGCCAATCCAGCCAAGGACGCCCGGACAGGCGCAATGCACACAGCAGCCAGGCCAGCGCGAAGCCTGCCAGGCAGGCGAACGCCGCAAGCTTCAGGGTCAATGGCAGGCCCTTGAGCAGTTTTGCGGCGCAGTCGAGCAGGAAGGCCCAATCCATTATCGCGCCCTCGTGGGCAAGGCCAGGCGGCGTTCCAGCCGCCCCAGCACATGGCTGCTGCTAACGCTGACCAGTAAGTAGAGCGCCCCCGCGGTGCCGTAGAACCAAAACGGCTGATGGGTGGCGCCCGCGCCAATCTGAGCCTGGCGCATCAGTTCCACCATCCCCACCACGCTGATCAGTGCTGATTCTTTGAGCACCAACAGCCATACGTTGCCCAAACCCGGCAAGGCAAAACGCAGCGCTTGGGGCGCGATGACCAACATCAGGAGCTTGAAACCCGTCAACCCCAAGGCGCGGCCGGCTTCCAAGGTGCCCCGTGGCACGCTACCCATGGCCCCACGCAATACTTCGATCTGATAGGCACCCGACACTACGGCGATGGCCAGCATCCCGACCACAAAGGCCGGCAAGCCGACGAAACTGTCCAGGCCAATAGCGTGAGCGGCTTGGGTCAACACCAGGCTGCTGCCGAAATAAAACAGGTAAATGATCAGCAGGTCGGGTACGCCCCGCATCAGCGTGGTGTAGGCGTCAGCCAAGGCGCGCACCACAGGGTAAGGCGATAGCTTGGCCCAGCAGCCAAGGCCACCAATCAGCGTACCTGCGGCAAAGCCACAAAAGGCGATGGCGCAGGTCATGACCGTGGCCAGCAGCATATCGGCTGCCCAGCCCTGGTCACCGAACCCCATGGTTTGCCAAAACGTCATAGATGCCCCCGAAAGGATGGCTGCTTGAACGAGGGCAGGTATAAAGGACTACATGTGACGTGGGCGATGCTTCGATGGCGTCGCCTCAAATGCTTGGAGGCAATGTCGCATAACGCAGGCATAATCCATAATCAGTTTTCCCTTATTCCACATAACCAGGTGTTATGGCCATGCGATTGACATTGCGGCAGGTCGAAGCCTTTCACGCGGTAATGCGCACCGGCGGCATGACCGCCGGGGCCGACCTGATGGCGGTCAGCCAACCGGCGGTAACCCGGCTGGTGCGCGACATGGAAGATGCGCTGGGTTTTGCGTTGTTCGAGCGACGGGGCAACCAATTGCTGCCTACACCCCAGGCCACTGCGCTGATGCCGGAAATCGAACGCTCCTTCATTGGCCTGGAGCGCATCGCCCGCGTGGCCAAGGGTATTGGTGAACACACCGCCGGTTCGTTGCGGATCGCCGCCATGCCGGCGGTGGCCAACACCCTGCTGCCTGAGTTTCTGGCAGGTTTTTTGGCCCACAGGCCTCAGCTGCAAGTCAGTGTGCTGGGCGTGCCTTCGCATTTGGTGGCGGAGATGGTTGCATCGGGGCAGGCGGATGTCGGTTACGCCGAAGGCCCGCTCAACCGCCATGGGTTGGCTATTCAGGCCGTGCCCATGGAGGCGGTGGTGGCGCTGCCCAGCGGCCACCCCTTGACTGCGCGTGCGGTGATTCGCCCCGTAGACCTCACCGACGAACCCATGATCAGCGTGGCCCCGGGGTCACTGTTCGCGGCGGGCGTAGCCCTGGCCTTGGCCCAGGTACCTCGACTGACCCGGTTGGAGGCCGGCCTGTCCCATACCGCCTGCGCGCTGGTGGCCCAGGGCTTGGGCATCAGCTTGGTCGACCCGCCCACTGCCCGGCAGTTCTCGGATCAGGGTGTAGCGGTACGCCCATTCAGCACGCGCATCGACGCCAGCTTTCTGGTGATTCGCCCTGGTAATGGCGCCGCCCATGGCTTGGTACAGCAGTTTGCGGAGGGCTTTTTGGGATTCGCGGAACAAACACTCAAACACAACATGGGCGCTAGTTGAGCTCGGCCTGCGCGTACAGGGTTTTCTCACGCTCGATCATAATAGTGGCCAGGTACCAATAAGCCTGGCCCCAGGCGTCAAGAATCTCGTCAGTGGCCGCCTCCCCGAGCACATCCCTGATAGCAGGCAACAGCGCCTCGGCCACGGCGGGGTAATGCTCGGCCTTGATGTGGGTAGCCACATGCCGGGCGCAGATTTTGTTCACCGCGCCTTCCAGGGCCTCGATCTTGTCCACATTGTTGGCAAAGGCCAGGATGGCCGCAGCCAGGCGCTTGGGCTGCTCACCTGAGGTTTGCGCCGCCTGGTTGAACAATGCCTTCAGCTCGGGGTTTACGAATAAACGCTCGTACATACGGGTGGTGATCGCCACGCCGTGTTGCTGCAAGGCAGGGGCGGTGGATTTGATCGTGGCGATGGTACTGGCGGACAGAGGTTGGTTCATTGGGGCTCCTTCAGGGCTCACCGGCATCTAAGTGCCCTCAGTTTAGCCGAAAGCGCGTGGCAGCCGGCCAGCGCGCTAAGTTTTCTGGACCTTGCCGACCCCCTCGGTTTAGTTGATACGCGGATGCTGCTGCACCAGCTCTTCACGCTTGGCCTGCAAGGCAACAATCTGAGCGTCGATGTCTTCGATGCGCTGCTCGATGTTGTCGTGGTGCTCCTGCAGCAGCTCCTTGGCCTCGTCCAGGTCTGACGCCGTAGGGGCCGCGCCACGCAGGGGCTTGTTGGCGGTTTCCTTCATGGTCAAACCGGTGGCCAGGCCTATCAGGGCAATCACCATCAGGTAGTAGGCCGGCATAAAAAGGTCGCCGGTGCTTTCAACCAGCCAGGCCGCCACGGTCGGGGTCACACCTGCGATCAATACCGAAATATTGAAGGCGCTGGCCAGGGCGCTGTAACGGATATGGGTCGGGAACATCGCGGGTAACGTGGAAGCCATTACCCCAATAAAGAAGTTGAGCAGCACGGCCAGCATCAGCAGGCCGCCGAAAATCAGGCCCAGCTTGCCACTGGTGATCAGCATAAAGGCTGGGATAGACAGACAGAACAGGCCCACGCTGCCGATGATGATAAACGGCCGCCGGCCATACCTGTCGCTCAAGCGCCCGAACACCGGCTGCACGAACAACATGCCCACCATGATGGCGATGATGATCAGCACGCCGCGGTTTTCACCGTAGTGTAGGTTGTGGGACAGGTAGCTAGGCATGTAGGTGAGCAGCATGTAGTAGGTCACGTTAGTGGCGACTACCACGCCCACACAGGTGATCAGGCTGCGCCAGTGCTTGGTGGCCACCTCCTTGAACGACACCCGTGGGCCTGTGGCCAGGCCTTCGCGGTCACCGGCTTCAAGCTTTTCCACATGCTGCTGGAAGGCAGGGGTTTCTTCCAGAGCGTTACGCAGGTATAGCCCGATCAAGCCCAAGGGCAGTGCCAGGAAGAACGGCAAGCGCCAGCCCCATTCCTGGAATGTCTCCTCGCCCATCACGGTGGAAATCAATACCACCACGCCCGCGCCGAACACAAAGCCTGCGATGGAGCCGAAGTCTAGCCAACTGCCCAAAAAGCCCCGCTTGCGGTCAGGCGCGTACTCGGCCACGAAAATCGACGCGCCGGTGTACTCACCGCCCACCGAGAAGCCTTGGGCCATTTTCGCCAGCAGCAGCAGGATCGGTGCCCAGATGCCAATGGAGGCATAGGACGGAATCAGCCCAATGGCAAAGGTACTCAGCGACATGATCACAATGGTGGCGGCCAATACCTTCTGCCGCCCATAGCGGTCCCCCACGGCGCCAAAGAACAGGCCCCCCAGGGGGCGAATCAAGAACGGCACCGAGAACGTACCCAGCGCTGCGATCATCTGTACGCTAGGATCGGCGCTGGGGAAAAACACCTTACCTAGCACATAGGCCACGAACCCATACACGCCAAAGTCGAACCACTCCATGGCATTACCCAATGCGGCAGCCGTGATGGCCTTGCGCATTTTCACATCATCGACAATGGTGATGTCCTTCAAACCGAAGGGTTTGGCGCGCCTTTTACCTATTTTCATGCAAATTACCTTGTACCTGGTCAGTCTTTATCACGAACGCCGGCTCCTGCCGTGACGTGTGGATGACTGTCAGAGGTGACGGCTGTGAAATAATTCACTGTTAGCTCACTTTGCTGTGGCCTAGTCATCCTGGGCCCTTATGCGCGGGTGCGGCTGCTTCGTGGCAGGGGTACCCGGGCGCAGGGCCAGCACCGTGTGGGAAAGGTCGTGGCTCAGGTGGGGCATGGTGGTGCTAACCCAGAGTCACCTTTGCTCAGACAGCGAATGTTACAAGGTATGTACTTTATAGACGTTATATCATAACGCTTTTATGATGCGGCCCTTCGTACGCCTTGCCTTGCGCCGGGCCTTTACGCGCAGCCTGCCCACACGCAGCGCAACCAAGGCACAGCAAAGGCGTTTGGCGAGCACTGACCAAGGACTGCCATGCCCCCTGTTAAACCCCCCCGCTTATTGCCCTTTGCCGCCGCCGTGGCTGCCTGCTTCGCGTTGGCGAGCGCTCCTGCTTTCGCGGATGACCGCGTGTTCGACGTGGTCGCGCCTTTCGAGATCGGCGGGCTGGACCCGGCCATTTCGGGTTTTGTGTTCCAGCGCATGCAAATCACCGAAACCCTGCTCGAAGCCGATGCCAATGGCCAGCCACTACCGGCGTTGGCCGAGCGGTGGACAGTGTCTGGTGATGGCAAGCAGTGGACGCTGTCCCTGCGCCAAGGGGTGACGTTCCACGACGGCAGCCCGCTGACCGCCGCCGTGGCCGCTCACTCGCTGAACGCGGCGCTGAAGAAGCCCGGCCTTTTGCGCAACGCCAAGGTGGAGGCCATCACCGCCAAGGGTAACGACGTGATCATTGCCTTGAGCGCGCCATTCAAGCCGCTAGCGGCACTGTTGGCGCACGCCTCCACGAACATTCTGGCCAGCGCGGCTTACGACAGCCAAGGCAATGTGCAGAAGGTCATTGGCACTGGGCCCTATAAGCTGACCCTGTTGGAGCCGCCACAGCGTTTGGCCGCCGAGCGCTTCGACGACTATTGGGGCCCTAAGCCCAGCCTCGAGAAGGTTACCTACCTGGGCGCTGGCCGAGGCGAAACCCGCTCGTTGATGGCCGAAAGCGGCGGTGCCGAGCTGGTGTTCCAACTGGACCCACCCAGCATCGCGCGCCTGCAGCGGGCCAAACGCTCCCAAGTGCTGATCGGGCCTGTACCTCGCGTTGTAGTACTGGCCGCTAATGCCGGCAGTGGCGCCACCGCACCGGTAGCCGTACGCAAGGCGCTGAGCTTGGCCATCCAGCGAGAAGGCATTGCCGCCGCCGTGCTGCGCGCCCCCGGCACCGGCGCGACCCAGATGTTCGCCAGCAGCGTACCGGCCTGGCACAACCCTGCGCTGCCGCCTTTAGGCTACGACCCAGAGGCCGCCAGGCAAGCGCTCACCGCTGAAGGCTGGGTGCCTGGCGCCGACGGCATCCGAGAAAAAAACGGGCAACAGCTTCAGCTCAAATTGTTGACCTATTCCGACCGACCTGAGCTTCCGCTGATCGCCACGGCCGTGCAGGCCCAGTTGCGCGAAGTGGGCGTGGGCGTCGAGGTAGCGGTGGAGAACGCCAGTGCCATTCCGGCCGCGCACAATGACGGCACCCTGCAGTTGGCCCTGTATGGGCGCAACTACGCCCTCGCGCCAGATCCGCTGGTGACCCTCCTGGGTGATTTTGGCCAAGGCGGTACCGAATGGGGCCCCATGGGCTGGCGCAACCCGGCTTTCGACCAAAGCCTGGCCGCGCTGGTGGGCACTGATGACGCTGCTGAACAGCAACGGCTGCGCCATCAACTGATCGGCCTGGTGCAGGAGCAATTGCCGCTGATCCCTATTGCCTGGTACCGGCAATCCATCGCGGTAGCGCCGGGTGTTGAAGGCGCGCGCATCGACCCTTTCGAGCGGACCTTCGGCCTGGCTGACCTGCGGTGGGCGCCATGATCCGGCTATTGGGGGTTCGCTTGTTTCAGGCGGTAATGGTGGCCGTGCTGATCGGCGCGCTGACCTTCGCGCTGATGGCCTTGCTGCCAGGGGACGCGGCCTACCGCATCGCTGCCGGGCGTTACGGCTATGACATGGTCAGCGGTGCCGCGGCTGATGCGGTACGCGCCGAATTGAGCCTGGATCAGCCCTTGATAGGCCGTTTTTTACGCTGGATCGGTGACTTGCTGACCCTGGACCTGGGCACGTCGCTGGTGTCCGGCAACCCGGTCACGGCGGTGGTGGCCCATGAGCTGGGCAGCTCGGTACGCCTGGCCATCGGCGCGGTGTTGCTGTCGTTGCTGATTGGCCCGCCACTGGGGATCGTCGCCGGCCTGCGCCCAGGCAGCCTGCTGGACCGGAGCCTACTGCTGCTAAGCCTGGCCACCCGCGCCGTGCCCCACTTCGTGCTGGGGGTGATGTTGGTGTTGATCTTCTCGGTCTCACTGGCGCTGTTGCCTTCGGCCGGGCACGGCACCTTCGCTCACACCGTGCTGCCCACGGTCACCCTGGCGTTGGGTTTGGCGGCAGTGTCCTCACGGGTGGCGCGGGATGCCACCCTGGCGGTGGCCGCCTCGCCTTACTACGCCTTTGGCCGGCTCAAGGGCCTGAAGGGCGCAACGCTCTTCCTGCGCCACGGCCTGCGCAATATCAGCGTACCGGTGGTGACCTACCTGGGGGTGCAACTGGTGTACCTGATCGAAGGCGTGGTGGTGGTGGAAACCCTCTACGCCTGGCCTGGCATCGGCCACGGCCTGGTACACGCCATCGTTCAGCGCGACGTGCCCATGGTGCAAGGTGCGGCCCTGGCCATGGGCTTGATGTTCGTGCTGCTCAACACCTGTGTAGACGTGCTTAACCAC
The DNA here is from genome assembly GCF_057128685.1 of Pseudomonas artemisiae. Lineage (NCBI taxonomy): Bacteria > Pseudomonadati > Pseudomonadota > Gammaproteobacteria > Pseudomonadales > Pseudomonadaceae > Pseudomonas > Pseudomonas artemisiae. The sequence continues at coordinate 161,913 of NZ_JBSKHS010000006.1, read as the reverse complement.
GTTATCGACCCACGCCGGAGCGACGCATGAACCTGGACGCTAGCGTGGCGTACACCCGTGCGCCCAACCCTGCGCTGCCCCGGCTGGCGGGGCTGGCACTGCTGATGGTGCTGGCCGTATTCGCCATCGCCGTGCCGCTGCTGTGGAACCTGGACCTGGCCAAGCAGGATTACAGCGCCATTTTAGCCGCACCCAGCGCGGAGCACCCCTTGGGTACCGATCACCTGGGCCGGGACATGCTCGCCCGCTTGGCCGCTGCCGTGCGCCTGTCACTGGGCCTGGCATTGGTGAGCGTGGCCACCGCCGCGATACCGGGCGTGTTGCTGGGTATCCTCGCGGCCTGGAAAGGCGGTTTGACCGACAAAGCCCTGGGGCTGGTGGCCGAGGCCTTTTTGGCGCTGCCGGGGCTGTTGCTGGTGCTGTTGATCGTGGCGATCTTCCCCGGCTCGTTTGTGGCCCTGTATGGCGCCGTGGCCTTGGTGCTGTGGATCGAGTACTTCCGCATGAGCCGCGCCCTGGCCCGTACGGTGCTGGCCTCCCCTGCGGTGGCCGCTACCCGGCTGCTGGGCTTTGGCCCGCTGTACATCGTGCGCCGGCACCTGTGGCCAGCGCTTGCCCGGGTACTGCTGACCCTCGCCGCCTTTGGCGCGGCCTCGGCCATCATGGCCATCGCCGCCCTTGGGTTCGTCAGCGTGGGCGTGCGCCCGCCCACCGCCGAGTTGGGCCTGATGATCACCGAACTGCTCCCCTACTTTGCCGAAGCGCCCTTGATCATTGCCCTGCCTATTGTGGTGATTTTCCTGATTGTGCTCTCGCTCATGCTGATTGCCGGAGGGCGCAAGCCGTGAAACCTCTGCTTAAAACCCATGCCTTGCACATTCGCACCCAAGATGCCCAGTTGGTAGAGCCGCTGTCCCTAGAAGTGCGAGCCGGTGAAGTGCTTACCATCATTGGCGAAACCGGCTCGGGTAAAAGCCTGTTCGCCCAGGGCATCGTCGGCAACCTGCCGCCCGGCCTGCACGCCCAGGGCAAGGTCGAGTTCGGGGACGGCCTGTGCGAAGACGGCCAAGCCAGCGGGCGGCATCGCTTGTGGGGCCGGAGCATCGCTGTGTTGCCCCAAGAGCCCTGGCTGAGCCTGAACCCCACCATGCAGGCCCACGCGCAGGTCGCCGAAAGCCATCACTATGTGGCCGGCAAGCCTTGGCCCCAGGCGCGGGGCGCCGCGGGCCAGGCCCTTAACGCACTGGGCCTGGGCCACGCTGCCCAACGCTACCCCTTTGAGCTGTCCGGCGGCATGGCCCAGCGCCTGGCCTTCGCCGCCACCCATGCCGGGGGCGCCAAGCTGATGATTGCCGACGAGCCCACCAAGGGCCTTGATCGCGACCGTATCGGCGAGATTATCAGCCTGCTGCAAGCCGGCGTTGCCCATGGCGGCGCCTTGCTGATCATTACCCACGACATCGATGTGGCCAGGCGCCTGGGCGGCCAGGTGATGATCATGCTCAAGGGCAAAATCATCGAAAGCGGCAGCGCCGAGGACGTACTGGAGCGGCCCACCCACGCCTATACCCGCCGGCTGATCGACGCCGACCCTAGCCGCTGGCCTCGGCGGCCGCGCCCGCCTTCCCAGGCCGAAATCGTGGTGAAGGTCCGCGACCTGGCCGCGCAACGAGGAGGCCGTACGCTGTTTAAGGGGTTGTCCTTCGACGTGCGCCGGGGCGAGATCGTCGGCGTGACCGGCCCGTCCGGCTGCGGCAAATCCAGCTTGGGAGACGTGTTGCTGAACCTGTTGCCCGCCAGCGAAGGCAGCGTGGTCAAGCCCAGCGACGCGCCACGAGTGGCCTTCCAGAAGCTGTATCAAGACCCGGTGGCGGCCTTCCCACCCACCATTACCCTCGCGCGCAACCTGGCCGACCTGGTACGCCTGCACCGCCTGGACGCCAGCGGTATCCACAGGCTGATGCAGCGCTTGCGGCTGGAGCCTGCGCTGCTGGAGCGGCTGCCTGGGAACGTGTCCGGTGGGGAGTTGCAGCGGTTCTCGTTGCTGCGGGTGCTGTTGCTCAAGCCGCTGTTTATTTTCGCCGACGAACCCAGCTCGCGGCTGGACCTGATTACCCAAAAGGAAATGATTGAGCTGCTGGTGGAAACGGCCCGGGAGCACCAGACCGCCGTGCTGCTGGTCAGCCACGACCAGGCCTTGATCGAGGCGGTGTCCGATCAACGCATTGCCCTGGGCGATACCACGCCCACCTGCGCACAACCCTCTGCCCTCGCCCACCCTGCTCACGCCACCGCGCAAGCCTGAACCGAGACCCTTATGACCGTATTGCCTATTCGTTCGATGCTCCTGGCCAGCCTGGTGAGCCCCATTGCCTTGGCCGATTCGGCCCAGTCCAACGCCCGAGGGTTTATCGAAGAGAGCACTTGGAGCCTGCTTAACCGCAGCGTGTATGACAGCCGTGAGTACCGCCATGGCGGCCGCAACAGCGGCGCGCGCAATGCCTATAAACCCCGCGCTCAGCGCAATGGCTTCGCCGAGGAATGGGGCTATGGCCTGATGGGGAGTTATCAGTCCGGCTTTACCCAGGGGCTGGTGGGGTTTGGCCTGGACGCCCATGCTTACTTGGGCGCCCAGCTGGACAGTGGGGGTGGCCGAGCAGGCAAGGCTAGGTTGCTCGGCCTGGATAACGACGGCCACCCCAAAACCGAGTACAGCCGCGGGGGCGCGGCGGCCAAGCTGCGAGTTAGCTCCACCGTGCTGACGTATGGTGAACAGCGAGTCAAAACTCCGGTGTTCAGCGCCTCGGACAGCCGCCTGCTGCCGGAGACCGCTACCGGGTGGTTTCTGACCAGCAACGAACTGCAAGGGCTTAAGTTCGTGGGCGGCCACTTCACCGAAAGCGCCGACCGCAATGCCAGCAGCCATAACCGGGGCCTGGTGGTCAACTATTCCAATGCGGTAAAGGGCGATACGCTGGACCTGGCCGGGGTGGTGTGGTCACCCAGCAAAGGCATAAGCGCAAGCCTTTACAGTTCCCGCTATGAAGACAGCTGGCAGCAGCATTACCTGGGCGGCACCTTCGTCAACGCCCTGGACCAGGACCGCTCACTCACCCTGAACCTTAACCTCTACCGCACCCAGGATACCGGCAAGGCGCTCAGTGGGCAGATTGACAACACCACCTGGAGCCTGATGTCCACCTACGCCCAGGGGGCCCACAGCTTCAGCCTGGCCTACCAGGCGGTGAACGGGGATACGCCTTTTGACTACGTAAGCCGTGGGGCTATTTACCTGGCCAACGCGGTGCAGCTGTCGGACTTCAACGCCCCTAACGAGCGCTCGTGGCAGGCCCGTTATGACCTGTCCATGGCCAACTGGGGCTGGCCAGGGCTGGTGTTGAGCGCGGCCTATATCAGGGGCAGCCAGATCGACGGCAGCCATGTGGACCCACGTGGTGGTTATGCCTACCTGGGCTACGGCGAAGGCGGCAAGCACTGGGAACGGGACCTTGAAGCACGCTATGTGGTGCAGAGCGGCGCCGCCAAGGGCACCACGTTTTCGGTGCGGCACAACGTGCACCGGGGCAACGTTGCCCAGGCCGAACTGGATGCCGATCAGCTACGTTTGGCCGTTGAATACCCGCTGACTGGCGCGTTCTAGCGGCCACCCAGGTACCCCTACCCAAGTAAAGGCTCCAAGCGCGACAAGGTAAACACTTTTTAATGTTATAAGATAACATTTAGTGCTAGCCTTGCTGCCTCTTGCCTTGGAGCCCGCCGTTTATGGCTGATATAAAGCCCCGCCCGTTTTCGCTAATGGCTGCGTCGGCCGGCCAGCGAGCGCTGCTCGCGATGCTTGCTCTGGCGCCATTATGGGCGGCTGTCTATTGGGCGACCCTGATTCCATGAGCGCTGACCTGAACCTATCGAACCTCACCGTCACTTACGACCGGCGCCCGGCTGTTCACCATGTGACCGGTTGCTTTGCCGCAGGCAGCCTTACGGCCATCGTTGGGCCCAACGGGGCCGGCAAGTCGACGCTGCTCAAGGCGCTAGCAGGCTTTCTTCGCCCGGCCGAGGGCCGGGTGGACCTGGGTGGGCTACCCCGGCAGTGCCTGGGCTACCTGCCCCAGGCCGCCGAGCTGGACCGTAGTTTTCCTCTTACGGTGTTCGATACCGTGGCCATGGGCGCCTGGCAGCGCATCGGTAGCCTGGGCCGGTTGAGCGAGGGCCTTGCCGCCAGGGCCATGGATTGTCTGCAGGCAGTGGGGTTGGCCGGTTTCGAGGCGCGAGGGGTGGGGTCGTTGTCCTCCGGGCAATTGCAACGGGTGCTGTTCGCCCGCCTGCTGCTGCAAGACGCGCCGGTGATTGTGCTGGACGAACCCTTCACTGCGGTGGATGCGCGAACTACCGCCGACCTGCTGCGCCTGGTACACGGCTGGCACCACCAGGGCCGCACCGTCATCGCGGTACTGCACGATCTGGAACAGGTGCGTGAGCATTTTCCCAGCACCCTGTTACTTGCGCGCACCACCATCGCCTGGGGCCCCACCCAGAGCGTGCTCTGTGAGGCAAACCTACGTCGGGCACAGGTCATGGCCGAGCACTGGAGCCCAGGCGCGGTGACCTGCTCGGCCGAGGTGTTGGCGAGCGTGGCGCCATGACCCTGTATCAACTGGCACTGGAGCCTTTTGTGGCGTTTGGCTTTATGCGACGCGCCTTGGTGGCCTGCCTGGCCCTGGGGGTGGGCTCGGGCCCGGTGGGGGTGCTGCTGATGCTGCGGCGCATGAGCCTGGTTGGCGATGCCATGAGCCACGCCGTGCTGCCCGGTGCGGCGGTGGGCTTTATGCTCGGCGGCCTGTCATTGCCGGCCATGGGTTTCGGCGGGTTGGTCGCTGGGCTTACAGTGGCCTTGCTGGCGGGGCTGGTAAGCCGCTTTACCGCGCTGCGCGAAGACGCAAGTTTTGCCAGCTTTTACCTTACCTCCCTGGCGGCCGGGGTGATGATCGTCTCGGCCCATGGCTCAAGCGTAGACCTGCTGCATGTGCTGTTCGGCAGCATCCTGGCCATCGACGCCCCCGCCATTACCTTGGTAGCGGCCATTGCCTCCTTTACGTTGTTACTGCTGGCGCTTATCTATCGGCCCCTGGTGATGGAATGCTTCGACCCAGGCTTTTTGCGCTCGGTAGGCGGGCGTGGGTCGGTGTACCACGTGTTGTTCCTGCTGATGGTGGTACTCAACCTGGTAGCAGGCTTTCAAGCCCTCGGCACGCTCATGGCTGTAGGCATGATGATGCTGCCGGCCACCGCCGCGCGCTTCTGGGCCCACAGCCTGGCTGGCCTGATGCTGACCTCCACCTTGATCGCGACCCTCTCCGGGCTGATCGGCCTGATCGTTTCCTACCACCTGAGCGTGGCGTCGGGCCCGGCCATCGTGCTCAGCGCCAGCGCTTTCTACGCCTTGTCACTGTTGTTCGGCCGTACCGGCGTGCTGCGCCGGGCCCTTCCCTGCGCCCATTTAACGAGCTGACCCTATGAACCTTCCCCCGCTGTTAACCCTGCTGGCAGGCCTTGCGCTGGCAGGCACGCCCCTTCTGGCCCAGGCCAAGCCAGTGCAGGCCGTGGCATCCTTCACCGTGATTGCCGACATGGTGCGCACGGTGGGCGGCGAACATGTGCAGGTCACCTCACTGATCGGCCCCAACGGCGACCCCCATGTGTACGAGCCTACCCCCGCCGATGCCAAAGCCCTGGGCCAGGCGGACATTGCCTTTGTCAGCGGGCTGCACCTGGAAGGCTGGATGGACCGGCTGATCCAGGCCTCGGGGTACGCCCACGAACCCGTGGTACTGACCCGCGGGATCGCGACCCGCGGCATGAGCGAGGACGGCCAGCAGGTGGTCGACCCCCATGCCTGGAACAGCGCCAGCAACGCCATGCAGTACGTGCGCAACATCGCCCAGGCCCTGGACCAGGCAGACCCAGCCCACAAGGCCGATTACGAGCGCAACGCCCAGGCTTACCTGGCCGAGCTGAGCGCGCTGGACCAGTATGCGCGGGCGCAAGTGCAAAGCATCCCGCCGGAACGGCGCAAGGTGCTGACCTCCCACGATGCCTTTGGCTACTTCAGTGAGGCCTACGGGGTGGCCTTCCTCGCGCCGCTGGGGTTTTCCACCGAGAATGAAGCGTCCGCCGCTCAGGTAGCCACCCTGATTCGCCAGATCAAGCAGGAGCGGGTCAGCGCGTACTTCTTCGAAAACTCCAGCGACCCACGCCTGGTCAAGCAGATCGCCTCGGCCAGCGGCGCGCGGCCTGGGGGTGAGCTGTATGTCGAATCCCTAAGCCCACCAGACGGGCCCGCGCCTACCTATATCGCGATGTTCCGGCACAACGTCGACACCCTGGTGGCGGCGATGAAATAGCCGGTGATGCTCCAACTGCCGTAGGAGCCAGCAAAGCTGGCGAACAGAACATCATAGGTGCCTGTGCAGCCGTAGCAGCCAGGCCATTGATCTTTCTCGCCCCAACGCTTACAACCCTTGTTCTTGTTAAAGCACAACGGGAGGCGTCGGATGCTGGAGCTACACACTCAACGGTTACGCTTTCGCACCTTGGTAAGCACCGACTGGCCCTTGTTCCTGCGGCTTCATCAGGAGCCCAAGACCATGCAATACGTGTTCGGCGAGATTGATGAAGCCCAGATCCGCCGTGGCTTCGAGCATCGTCTTCCCGCGTGGGGCCCGAACTCGGACCACTGGCTGTGCTTGGTCGCCAGCCTGACTGACACCGGCCCGGCCGTGGGCGTGACCGGCTTACGCATCATGTCCCCAGGGCATGCCGAAGTGGGTACGCTGCTGCTGCCTGAGCATCAGGGCCGCGGTTACGGCACCGACTGCCGTCAGGTGATCATCGACTACGCCCGCGGCCTAGGCCTTACCTCACTGGAGTCCACGGTCACCGACGGCAATATCGCCTCATGCCGGGTATTGGAGAAATGCGGCTTTGTGTTCGCCCGCCGCGAACCCCGGGCCTATCAGATCGGCGAACAGTGGTTCGACGACCTGATCTACCATTACAGCCTGTGAGCCGCGACGTTCCTGGCTCGGCCACGCCCCCCCTAGCCGCCGCGAGGCTCGATGAATCAGCCGCCGTTGACCAGCACTTGGGCCGCCCTCCGCGCCCTGCCCCCTTCCACCCTGCGGCTGTTGCTGGTCATGGGGGTCGCGCGGGTGGCGTCTTTTATGATCTGGCCGTTCATTGCCGTGTCGATGAACACCCGCTTCGGCACCCCCATTACCGAGATCGGCGCCCAAGTAGCGCTGGGGGCGACTATTTCCATCGCGCTCTCGCCGGTCAGCGGCCTACTAGGGGACCGTTTCGATGCCCGCAACCTGATGCTCACCGGCTGCGCACTCTGCGTGTGCGGGTATGGGTTGATGGGGCTGTGGCCGGCCCAAGGTAGTTATTTCGTGGCGATCATTATCTTCGCCCTGGCCCAGAGCATTCTCGAACCCCTGCTGCGCATGCTGCTCAGCGATACGGTGGCCGACGACAGCCAGCGCACCTTCGTTTTTCATATCCGCTACTACGTGGTCAACTGCGCCGCCGCCCTGGGCCCGCTGATCGGCCTGTGGTTCGCCAACCACGCCAACGACGGCGTGTTCGCCATTGCCGTAGCGGCCAATACCCTGCTGGCCTGGGCGATTTTCAAGGCCGCGACCCGCCGTCACGATCAAGCCACCAAGCCCGCCTCCGCCCCCTTGCTAACGGTATGGCGCGCCGTGCTGGGCAGCCGCCTACTGCTGGCAATCATCCTGATGAATTTCTTTTTGGTGCTGCTCTACGCGCAACTGGATGAACCGCTAACCTTTTACCTGTTGCAGCTCAAGGTCGAGGACATCAATCACTTGATCGCCATGATGAGCGTGACCAACGCCGCCGTGGTGCTGGTCGCGCACCTGTGGTTGATGCCCAGGCTGATCGCGATGGCCGACAAAACCGCCTACCTGCTGGCCCTGGCTTGCATGCTGATCGCCCACGGGCTGATTGCCGCCAATACACAGGCCTGGTGGGTCGGCTGGGTCGTCGCGGTGATGTTCGCCACCCTGGGCGAGATCGTGGTCATGCCGTTATTCGGTACCCTGATTGACCGCCTGGCGCCTCCCGGCATGCGCGGCAGCTTTATCGGCATCTCCATGCTCGCCGGCATGGGCTCGGCCCTCGCGCCCTGGCTCGGCGCCCTGGCCATCACCCACTTCGGCGGCACGCTCTGGTTCGCCCTGCTGGCGCTGAGCTGTGTGCCCATTGGCCTGGTGGGGTATCGGGTGTTGCGCGGTAGTCAGCCGCAGGCGGCGGCAGTGGCGGTGCGCTGAAACAAGACACCACAGCGCCGACCCCGGCGCTTGGGTTCCTAAGACTACTACCTGACTCAGTGTTGACCTAGTCGCGGCGTAGCAGCCGAGCTTGCTCGCGACCGGCCATGCCACGGTGTTGAACCCAGTCGCGGCCAAGGCCTGCTGCTACAGGTTGTGCGACCGCTCACGCCACGGTGTTGACCCAGTCGCGGCGTAGCAGCCGAGCTTGCTCGCGACTGGCCATGCCACGGTGTTGACCTAGTCGCGGCCAAGGCCTGCTGCTACGGGTTGTGCGACCGCTCACGCCACGGTTGAACCCGATCGCGGCGTAGCAGCCGAGCTTGCTCGCGACCGGCCATGCCACGGTGTTGACCTAGTCGCGGCCAAGGCCTGCTGCTACGGGTTGTGCGACCGCCCACGCCACGGTGTTGAACCCGATCGCGGCGTAGCAGCCGAGCTTGCTCGCGACCGCCCACGCCACGGTGTTGAACCCGATCGCGGCGTAGCAGCCGAGCTTGCTCGCGACCAGCCACGCCACGGTGTTGAACCCGGTCGCGGCCTACGCCCGCTCAGGCCTCGGGCCGGGTGCCCAGCACGGTGACGCGCTCGCCATAGCGGGAATGGGGGAAGTAGTCCCATACCGCATGGTGCTGGGTACAGCGGTTATCCCACACCACCAAGGTATTGGGCGCCCAGCGTACGCGGCAATGCAGGATGGGCTCGTGGGAGACCAGGTCGAACAGCATCTTGAGCAGTGTTTGGCTTTCGCCCGCCGACAGTTGCACGATGTGCGAGGTAAACCCGGAATTGACGAACAGGGTTCTGCGCCCTGTGTCCGGGTGGCGTACTACCACCGGATGTTCGGTCTTGGGCAGGCCCGGCGGCGGTGTAAAGCCTTTCCAGGGCAGCTCGCCATCGTGGATAGCGGTCAGGCTTTCGAGAAAGCGCTGCATCGCCGGGGACAGCATGTCCAGCGCCAGGTGCATGTTGGCGAACAGGGTATCGCCACCGCAGCCAATGGCGGGGGTTTCCTTGACGTACAGCATCGAGCCCATGGACGGCTCCCGGTCGGCGGTACCGTCGGTGTGCCAGGCTTCGCCGGCCACATAGCGGGACTGGGCGTTGGCGCGGATCACCACCAGCTCCGGGTCGTCACCGTCAATGTCTTCCAGAGGCAGCGCCCGCAGCGTGCCGAACAGGCGGCCGAAGGCCTTGTGTTGCTCAACGCTTAGGTGCTGGTCGCGAAACACCAATACATGGTTTTCCAGCAGCGCCCGGTGGATCTCCGCCAGTTGCCCATCGTTCAGCGGCCGGGCCAGGTCAACGCCGCTGATCTGCGCACCAATCACCGGGGTCAAGCGCTCCACCGCCAGGCTGCGATAGGGCGCACGGGTTTCGCCCGCGATACGTGCAATGGCGTCAAGTGCCAGTTGGTCCATGGTCCTTCACCTCTTGAGTGGGAAAGTCGCGCCAGCATCAGGGTGTGCTGTGCGGTTCGAAACATTGGGTACAAGGCTTGCCAGCAGTTGCTTGGCCAAGTGGGCGTAAACCGTGGGGCGTGCGTGCTGCCCGGGGCTGCACGCCCAAACGCATACCCGCGCCAGGGGGCCAGCCAGGCTGGCATACGCCACGCCATCACCGGTGGCATAGGCCCGCGCGGCCAGCTCCAAGGCCGCGTTGGCATGGGCCTGGGCGTAGGCCGCGTCATAGGCATAGGCCCGCCGGTACACCGGTTACAATACCAGCGCCAACGCGGCCCGCCACTCACCCAGGCTCCCGCTTACCCCCAGGGCAGCCCGCTGGTGCAGCTGTTGCAGCCGCGCCAAGGCTGGCCGCTGCGGCGCTAGGGTATCGGCCAGCATCGGTAATACCCCGTCAGCCCACCAGCGGTGAATGGGCCCCAAGCCAACCGGCACCGGCCACTGCACGCGAGCGGTGGCTAAACGCAAGCGCTCGGCCTCCTCGCTGCTGGCGTGCTCGGCCAACGCCTCGGCCAGCGGCCACATCCACGGGGGTTCAACGGCGTGAGAAACTCGCTCAGGCTTGTGAGGCATGGGCGCCCTCCGCTGCATGGCCCTTGGCATCGCTGCTGATTACCCGGGCGATGTCCCGCGCCCAGGGGCCGGTGACAATGCCGTAGTGGTCCGTGTCCAGGGCATGCCAACCTTGCAGCTGGGGTAGCAGGCCCTGCCAGGCGGCCCGTAGCGCCTCCAACTGCCAGGCGTTGCCGATGCCATAGGGGTTTGCCTGGCGGGCGACAAACACCTGGGCCGGGGTAGCGGCCAGGGCTGGGGGTTGGAAGGCCGCCATGCTGGCGATGTTATTGCGGCAGCAATGGGTCAAGCGTTGCAGGTAGGCCTGTAGGTCGGTCGGTAGCGTGCCGTCCACGGCGCCTGGCCAGCGCAGGGCAAACTCGCGCTGGAATACCTGCTCGATGGCTTGCTCGTCGATTTGCGCCAGCTCGGCACCTGCGTCGGGCGCCGGTGGGTCGATCAGGTAAAGCCTGGGTGATTCGAGCCCGGCCTGGGCCGCCTGGGCGCACACCGATTGCGCCACCCAGGCGCCGAACGACCATCCCGCCACCTGCCAGCGCGCGCCTTGGGGGTGGCGTGCCTGGATGGCCTTCAGGTAAAAGCCGGCACGCGCTTCCAGGCTGATGGCCGGCAGCTCGGGCAGGCGCAGGGCGGGGTCGGCGATCACGCACACGCCAATGTCCGGGGCCAAGGCCGCAACCAGCTCCCGGTACGCCTGTACATCGCCACCCACCGGGTGAATCAAGTAAAGCCATTGCTTCCCGGCCCCGGCATGCCAAGGATCGAGTAACACCGCGCTGGCCCAATCGTCGCTGGCCGCCACTGGCGCTCGCTGGCTGGCTGCGTCCACCAAACCCAGCACCTCGGCAAGGCTGACCTGGTGGCTGAACTGAGACAGCTGGAAGGCCTGGCCAGTGGCCGCTTGCAGCTCGTCGATCAGGTCCAGCAGGGTCAGGGAGTCCGCGCCAAGGTCGTACAGGTTATCCTCTCGCGCCAGCGCATCGATTCCCAGCCACTTGCACAGGCTGGCTTGCAAACGGGCCTGCAAAGGTTCGGCGCTGGCGGTCTCTTCCAGCCCCTCCACCGCCGGGGCTGTATCAGGTTCGGCGGCGGCCGTCCCGGCATGGCGCACGGGATAGAAGCGCCGGGCAACCTCCAGGGCCGTGGTAGAAATCAGCACCTGGGGCAGCCCGGCAGCCAGCGCACGCTCGAACACCTCGCAGCCTTCGTCTACGGTCAAGCCCAGGGTGAGGTGCTGTTGGTGCGCGGCATCACCGGCGCTGGCGCCCACCGCCATGCCCACCTCACGCCAAATGTCCCAATCGATGCACAGCCGCTGACAGCGCCGCCCTGGCTGGCCTGAGTAGTGGGCAAAGCCATCGAGCAGCGCGTTGCTGGCGGCGTAGTCCATGTGCCCGGCGCCGCCGAACAGCGCCGACATGGACGAGCAATACACCACCACCGAGGGCGCCAGGCGGGCGATCAGCGCTTCCACCGCGAGCATGCCGCGGGTCTTGGCGGCCATGGCATCGCCCAGGGCGCGAGGGTCGCGCTGGCGGATCGGGCTGCCTGCACCTACCCCGGCGGCATGCACCACCCCAGCCAGGCGAGGGTGGCGCTGGGCCAAGGCATCGAGCACCGAGGGCCAGCGCGCCAGGTCGCCGAGGTCTGCGCGAATGGCTTCGACACGCTCGCCATGGCGGGCCAACGCCTGCGGCACCTCACCGGTACGGGAGAGCAGCAGCACCCGCCGCCCAGGTTCGCGCAGCAGGTAGTCACACAAGGTGCGGCCAATCCCCCCACTGCCGCCGAGCACCAGGAACGTGCCTTCCTCGGGTAGCACCTGAGCTGTTGGCATTCGGGCCGGTAACGGGCTAGGCAGCAGCCGCGGTTGCCAGAGGTAGCCGTCGCGTACCGCCAGGCGCCGTGGCAAGGCGTCAGGGGCCGCGAGCAACGCGGCCAGTTCCGCGCCCTGCTCGGCAAGGTTCGGGCTTGGCCAGTCCAACCAATGGCAGCGCACCGGGTATTCCTGTGGCACCACCTCGGTAGGCCCGGCCAGGGCCGCCAGTTCGGGCCGCGCCACGTCACCCTGCACCGGGCAAGCCTGCCAGGACATCAGCCAAAGCCGCAGGCGCGCGCCACGGGCACGCTGGCCCCAGCCTTGCAGCAGGGCGCTGGTGGTGTCCAAACACGCCCATTGGGCGGCGGCCAGGCTGCGTTCATCCACCGCCCCGGTCACCGCCAAGGGCAAGGCATGCAGCCAGTCCAGCTCGCTACCGGCGGGGGCGGCTAGCGCATCCAGCAACCGGGCGATGGCGCCAGGGTCCAGTGGGTCGAGCTGGTAATGATCCGCGCTCAACGCCTGCCACCCGTTACCCGCGCGCACCTGTACCACCCGGCGGTAAACACCGGCCAGTTGCGCGACCAGCGAAGGCTCCAGGGGGCCATGGGCGCACACCACCAACAGCTCCCGGTGGTGAGCGGCCACTCGGCTCAAACGGCTGACCCGCTGCCACTGCCGTTGGTAGAACCAGTGCGTCAGGGGCTGGCGCATTAGGGCTTCGGCGGTGGCAGGCGCTGGCGCGGCGGCGGTTGAGGGTTGGAAACGGAAGGTGTCCAGGTCGAACGCCGACGGCGGCAGGTCCCATGGCGGCGGGGCCGCATGGCCAGGCCAGTGAAGGCTGGCCCCGCCATACCAACCCTCGATCAGCTCGGCAACGGCATGTTCGGCCGGGTTAAGTCGCACGCTGGTAGGCGTAACCTCCCGCACCTGCGGCGCCTCGGGCACGGTACTGCCCACTGTGAAGGGCATCGCGAAGCGCCAGCGCTGTTGTGGCCGCCCGCCTTGCAGGTACCGCAGCAGCTCATCGCGGCGCTCGGGGTAAGCGTTCAGGTACTGTGCGATGGCTTCTAGATCCTTTAACAAGGCCGTGCGGCTGTGGGCCGAGACCAGCAGGCACGCGCAAGGCTCGGCACGGGTTGTGGCCGGTGGCACCGGAGCTTGGCCGATGATCACATGGGCATTGGTGCCGCCAATGCCGAAGCTGCTCACCCCTGCCCGGCGCCGCCGTTCCCCGGCCCAAGGGCGGGCCTGGGTGGGTATATAGAAAGGCGAGCCGTTCAGGTCTACCTGCGGGTTGAGGCGGGAGAACCCCAGGTTGGGCGGTATCACACCGTGATACACCGCCAAGGCCGCGCGGATCAGCCCCACCACGCCAGCCCCCGCGCCCAGGTGGCCAATTTGGCTCTTGACCGAGGCCAAGGCGCAACTGTCGGCAGGGGCCTCGCCGAAGGCTGCGCGCAAGGCGGCCACTTCGATAGGGTCCCCCAGCAAGGTGCCGGTGCCGTGGGCCTCCACGTAACCGATGTCTGCCCCGCGCAGCCCTGCCCGGCTCAAGGCCTGGCCAATGACCGCGCGCTGCCCGGCCACCGAGGGCGCGGTATAGCTCATCTTGTCGCCGCCATCGTTGTTCAGCGCCGAGGCTTCCAGCACCGCGTACACCCGGTCGCCGTCCGCCTGGGCCTGGGCCAAGGGCTTGAGCACCACCACGCCGTAACCGCTGGCGCCAATGGTGCCGCTGGCATCTTCGCTGAACGGGCGGCATAGGCCGTCCTTGGAAAAAATATGCTGTGGGCGGTAGCGATAGCCCTCGGTCAGGGTGGGGTCGATCAACACGCCGGCGGCCAGCATCACATCGCTGTCGCCCTGGCGCAGCAAGGCGCTGGCCAGGTGGGTGGCGATCAACGAGCTGCCACAGGCCGCCTGGGCAGCAATGGCCGGCCCGGTCAGGCCCAGGTGGTAGGCGGCTTTGGTGGCCAGGTAGTCCTTGTCGTGGTGCAAGGCCATCTGAAAGCCATCGGGCAGGTCGCCTTCAGCGGCGCCCTTGAGCATCTGCTGGAAGTACGTCGCTTCGCCGCCGCTGGCAATCAGGCCAATCCGTTGCTCGCCCCCGGGCACGATGGCGGCATGTTCCAAGGCCTGCACACAGGCCATCAACAAGTGGCGCTGCTGTGGGTCCATCAGGCGCGCTTCCTGGCGGCTGAGCCCGAAGTACTCCGGGTCGAAGGCCAGCAGGCCGTCCAGTTGGCTGCGCGCGCCGACCAAACCCTCGGCGGCGCTGAAGTGCTCGATACCCCGCTCGCCTTGCTGCACCAGGCTCCAGAATTCGCCAAGGTTCGGCGCACCCGCCACATTCACGGCCATGCCAATGATGGCGATAGGCGCAGCGCTTGGCAGCGCCTGAGCGGATGCTGGCGCGGCGCCCGTGGCGCTGGCTTCAGGGCTGGCGCTCAGGTGAGCCGCCAGGCGCCGAACGGTAACGTGCTCGAACAAGGCGGCCATGGCCACCGGCGTGGGCAGTACCTGATTGAAGCGCACCTGCAAACGCATCAAGCCAAGGCTTGTGGCGCCGGCCTCGAAGAAGGTGTCATCCAGGCCGATGTCACGCCCGATCACTTCGCTGAACAACCCACACAGCTGCCGCTCCAGAGCGCTGGCTTCGGCCAATGGCGCGCTGGCCTGGGGCCGGGCAAGGGGTTCACCGCCTTGCTTTAACGCCTTGCGGTCTACCTTGCCGCTGGGCGTGCGTGGCCAGTGCTCTACCTGGCGGTATTGGTCGATACGCACCTGTGTAGGCAGGTGCTGGGCCACCTGCCGGTCCAGGGCCTCGGGGGTCACCGCGGCGCTGCCCAATTGCAAGTAAGCGATCAGCCGGGCGGGCTCACCGTCAAGGCCTACCACCGCGTTAACGACCCCAGCCACTTGCAGCAGCGCCGCTTCCACTTGGCCCAGCTCCAGGCGGTGGCCGCTGAGCTTGACCTGCTGGTCGTCCCGGCCCAGGTAGTGCAGGCAACCTTGGCCATCGGCCCAGGCCAGGTCGCCGGTGCGGTAATACAGCCGCTGGCTGCCGTCAGCCTCTCGGTAATCCAGAAAGCGCGCCGCGTTCAGCGCCAGGTCATTGAGGTAACAGTGAAAGACCATGGGCCCCGCCGCCAGCAGTTGGCCCTGTTGACCAACGGGTACCGGGCGATCGTGGGCGTCGACCAATAGCAGCCGGGTATTGCTCACTGCCTGGCCAATGGGCGCCCGCAGTGGCCAGTCAGCGGGGATAGCGGGCAAGGCATAGGCGCTGATGACATGGGTTTCCGTGGGGCCGTAGTGGTTGAACAGCCGGGCCTTGGGCATGCCCTCGAACCACTGCCGCAGGGCCTGGTTGCACAGCAATTGCTCGCCGGCGGTGATGACCTCGCGCAGTGCGCTGGGGTATAGCCCGCGGCTGACCGCGGTTTGCGCCAGGTGCTGTAGGGCCACGCAGGGCAGGAACAGCCGCTCGATGCGCGCCTGCATCAAATACCCCAGCAGCGCCTCGGCATCCTGCCGCCAGGCAGGTGTGATCAGGTGATAGCAGCCACCACCGCACAGGGTGCTGAACAGCTCCTGGAAGGCCACATCGAACGACAACATGGAAAACTGCAAGGTGGTCGCCTTGGCGCCGAGCCCGCCCTCGCCGCGCTGCCAGTGCAGCAGGTTGCACAGGGTACGGTCCAACACCTGAACGCCTTTGGGGGTGCCGGTGGAACCGGAGGTGAACAAGGTATAGAGCGGCCGCTGGCCTTGGTTAACTGGGCGCCGCAAGGGCGCTTCGGGCAGGCGCAGGTCTACCCGATGGCAGGTAAACCGCGCCCCGTCCAAACGTTCCAAGGCCGCTTCGGTCGGGCCATGGAACAGCACGCACTCAGGCTGGGCCTGCTCCAGCACCTGGCGCTGCACGGCCAGGGGGTAGGCTGGGTCCAGCGGCACCGCGGTCACATTGAGCTTGGCCAGGGCCAGCAGCGCCACCACATGTTCCAGAGAGGCCTCGAGCAACAACAGCATGCGCAGCGGCGTGTTGTACTGGCTTATGCCAGGGTGCTGTCGCAGCAGGTGGCTGGCCAGGGTGTTGGCCAGGGTATCGAGCTGGGCGTAGGTCACTTGCCGCTCGCGGCCTACCACCGCCAGCGCGGCTGGGGCACACCGGGCCTGGTACTCGAACCACTCTGCCACAGCGGTGAAGGGCAACTGGGCAGGCGCGCCTTCGCTGGCCGCGGGCAGGGCCGCGCGGTAAGGGCCGATCAACCGCGCCAGGGTGGCTGTAGGCTGAGCCATTAGCAGGTCCAGCCCGTGGCGCAACTGGTGGTCCAGAGCCGTTATCTGTGCCTCGGTGAAGTAACTGCACTGGTATTCCCACCAGCTTTCCACCTCACCACCCTCGCCCACCATGGTCAGGGTCAAGGGGCACTTGCTCTCCACCACGCTTGGCAGGGCCAGGCTGGCGTGTAGCGGGCCGGCGCCCAAGGCGGCGTAATCGGTGTTCTCCAGCACGAACATAAAGTCAAACAGGCCCGTGCCGGAGGGCAGCCGGGCCTCGTCGCCCCAGGCTTCCAGCAGGTCCCCCAGGGCAATGTCTTGCCAGGCCAGCAGTTGGCGCACAGTGGCCACCTGCTGGCGTAACTGGGCCGCGAGGGTCAAGGCGGGGTCCAGGGCCGCAGGCACCAGCACGGTATTGGCCAACATTCCCAAGGTGGACTCAAAGGCCGCCAATGGGCGGTTCGACACCGGGCTGGCGATGCGCGGGCGCTCCACCCCGGTGACCGCGTACAGGCTCCAACTGAACGCGGCCAGCAGCACTTCGAAGCGGGTCAGGCGTTGCTGGGCGCAGAACTGTTCCAACTGGGCACCGCGCTGGGTACCCAGGGCATGGCGAGACAGCCGGGCCGTCGGCGCGCTGGCGAGAACCGGAACCAGCGCCGAAGAGGCCTGGGGCTGCTGGCGTTGCCACTGAACCAAGGCCTGGCACTGGGCCTGGTAGGCCGCGCTGCCCCGCCATTGCTGCTGCCAGAGGGCGAAGGCCAGGGTGGTCAGGGGCGCTTGAGCGGGCACGGCTGGAGTGCCCGCTTGTAGGCTTGCATACAGGTGTGCCAGGTCGGCGAACAGCAGGTTCATGGACCAGCCGTCGATAATGATGTGGTGCAGGTGCAGCAACATCACCGCCCCGCCCTCGCTGAGCGGCAGCACATAAGCCTGGAAGAGCCCCGGCTGGGCCAGATCGAAAGGCGTGGCAAACAGCAGTTCAGCAAAGGCCGGCCAACTGGCTTCATCGAACCTGCCCGCAGGGAACAGCTGGCATTCGCTGCCCTGCTGGGCGATCACCTGATCCAGGCCGTCCGCCCCAGGTACGAAGGCGGTACGCAGGGCCGGGTGGCGCTGCACCAACTGGTCCAGGGCCGCGGCCAGTGCGTGCAGGTCAGTCACGCTGGGCAAGCGCACGATAAGCGGCACGTTATAGGCCGTAGCCGCGGGCGTGCGTTGCTGGATCAGCCACAGCCGCCGCTGTTCAGCGGTGGCCGGGGCGCGCAGGGTCGCTTGCTCGACTGGGGCCGGCGGATACGCCGAAGCACCCCCCGAGCCGGCGCCCTCTAGCCGCTTGGCCAAGGCTTCGAAGGGTTCGTTGAGCAGGGCCGTAACAGCTAACTCATGCTGCCACCGCTCCCGAATCGCCGAGCGCAGGCGCAAGGCACTGAGTGAATCCCCGCCACTGCCAAGCCAATCATCCTGGGCCGTAAGCGCAGGCTGCGCCAGCCGTGCCCGGGCCTCGTGCAACAGCCACCCCAGTGCGCTGTCCACAGGCATGTCGCTCACCTCGCCGGCCTGAGCGTCGCCATGCCAGGGCTCCAGGGGCTGTGCCAGCAATGCCTGGCGGTCCACCTTGCCGTTGGCGGTCAACGGCAAGCGCTCCACCAAAAAGACCCGGTGGGGCCGCATATAGGGGGCCAGGGTGGCCTTGAGGTGGGCGCTGAAGCGGGAATGGTCCAAGCCTTGGCCCGGCACAATAAACGCTAGCAGCTGGTGATCTTCGGCAGCCCGACGGGCAGTGCACACATAGGCCTGAGCCACCGCCGGGTGAGCCTCCAGGCACTGTTCCACCTCGCCCGGCTCAATACGAAAGCCGCGCACCTTTACCTGCCGGTCTAGCCGACCCACGTAGTCGAACAGCCCATCAGCGCCTTGGCGCACCAAGTCGCCGGTGCGGTAATGCAGGTCTTCCCGGCCTGGCAGGTGTACGAAGGCATGGGCGGTTTCCTCGGGGCGCAGGCGGTACCCCCGGGCAACGCCGCTGCCGCTCAAGTACAGCTCACCCACCTCCCCTGCGGGCACTGTTTGCTGCTGGGCATCGAGTACCCGCGCGCCGGTGCCCGGCAGCGGCCTGCCAATGGGCACCACAGTGCCCTCGAATGCTCGCGGGATGGGGTAACTCAGGGCGAACGTGGTGCATTCGGTGGGACCGTAAACGTTGAACAGCTGGCAGGCGCTTCGCGGGTTGGCCGCATACCAGGCCTTTACCGCCGCGGCACTGACCTGCTCACCGCCGATCAGCACCTGGCGCAGGCTGGCAAAGCAGGCGGGCCATTGCGCGGCCAGGGTATTGAACAGCGCCACGGTCATAAACAGCGTATCCACCCGCTGCGCCTCCAGCACGCGGGCAAAGCGCTCGGCGTCCAGTAGGTCCTGGTCATCGATGATCACGCAGGCGCCGCCGTTGAGCAGTGGCGCCCACAGCTCGAAGCTACAGGCATCGAAGGCGGTATTGGACAGGCAGGCGAAGCGCTCGCCTGGGCGAATCTGGATATACCCTTCAGGCTCGGCCAGGCGCAACAGGCCCTGCTCGCCCACCTCCACAGCCTTGGGCACCCCGGTGCTGCCAGAGGTGTAGAACAGGAACATCACCTCGGCACAGTCTTTGGCCTGGGGCTGTGGCGGGCCGGCCGGGTGGTCGAGCAACGCGTCGATGCTGGCGTACCACAAGGGCGCGGGCAGCGGCCAGGGCGCGTCGTCATCCAGGCCCAACAGGCCTACGCAGGCGGCGTCTTGCAGCATGCGCTGGCGCCGCTCCAGAGGGCTGGCGCGGTCCAAGGGCACTACCCGAGCACCGGCCTTGAGGGCGCCGAGGATCGCCACCACCCACTGCCAACCGCGGGGCAGGCACAGCGCCAGGGCCTGGCCTGAGGTCACGCCCTGGGCCAGCAGGCCACGGGCGATACGTTCACTGGCCTCGGCCAGTTGGGCATAGGTCAGGTTGCGCGCTGGGTCGATCACGGCCAAGGCGTCGGGGGCGTGGCTTACTTGCTGGGCAAAACGCCCAAGCAGGGTCAGCGGCTGGCCGGGTACTGCGGTGTACGCACCCATCATTGTGCCTCCTGAGGCAACGCGTGGCGGGTATCGACGGGCTGCAAGCGCTGAAGCTCGCCCTCGATGATCTGCGATACCCGCTGGATTTCCGTGGTTTCAAGCATGTCCCAGTGGCCGCCGTTGACCAGCTTGGCCAGGTAGTTACCCGCGCGTCGGCGCCAAAAGCCCCGTAGCGCCTGCAGTTGTACCCGAGTGAAGTCTTCCCGCGCTTGAATCAACACCACCCGCCCGGCCCGGGGCGCGCAGGGGTAGGCGGCCATGGCCAGGCGGTTGTGGTTGTACAGGTTGAAATAACGCTCGATCTGGGCGTCTTCGATGCCGGGGTACATGCCGTTGAAGCGCACCAGCTTGTCGCGAAACTCCGCCATGTCCACGGTGCCGATCTGCTCGCGAAAACCTGGGTCGTCCGAGCCACGGGTATCGAGCAGCACCAGGCTTACCTGGGTGTGCCCTGCCGCTTCCAGCCGCCGCGCCATCTCATAGGCCACCAGACCGCCGAAGGACAGCCCGGTCAATACCAGTGGCTTGTCGGCCAGCGGCTCGATCAGCCGCAGGTAGGCCTCGGCCATCGCCTCTACAGTGGGCTCGGTGGCCTCGCCAGGGTTCAAACCTGGGGCCTGCACGCCGTATACCCCCACCGCCTGGGGTAGCACTTTGGCCAGGGAGAGGTAGCAAAAGGCAGTGCCGCCGGCCGGGTGGATGCACACCACCGATGCCCCGCCTTGGCTGGGGCGGAATTCAATCAGGTTGCTCTGGGCCGCGGGGGGCGTGGCACCGGCCCGCAACCAGCCGCCCAAGGCCTCGATGGTGGGGTGGCTAAGCACCACCCGTACCGGCACCTCTACCGAGAACGCCTGGCCGATGCGGTGGGCCATTTTAATGGCGGCGATGGAAGTACCGCCCACGCTGAAGAAGTTATCCCGGATGCCGATCTGCGGCGCCAACAGCAGGTCCTTCCAGATGCCGTACAGCGCCAGCTCGATATGGTCCCGGGGGCTGGCAAGGTTCACCTGGTGATTGGCCAGGTCGGCGTCGGCCTGGGCGGCCAGGGCGGTACGGTCTACCTTGCCATTGGCGGTCAGCGGCAGGCTGTCGAGCCACAGGTAGGCATTGGGCAGCACGGCCATGGGCAGGGTTTGCGCCAGGTGAGCGTGCACCGCCGCCTCGGCCACCTCCGTGGTCAGGGCGCAGCAGGCCACCAGCCGTTGGTGCTGCGCGGCATCGCCGAGCATCAGCACCACGGCCGCGCGAATACCGGAGAAGGCTTCCAGCCGGGCTTCGATTTCGCCCAGTTCCAGGCGCACCCCGCGCAGCTTGACCTGGAAGTCGTTGCGGCCCAAAAACACCAGTTGGCCATCGGGGCGGTAGCGAGCCAAGTCACCGCTGCGGTACAGCCGATCCCCCGGCACGAAGGGGCTATCGATAAAGCGCTCGGCGGTCAGCTCCGGCAAGCCCAGGTAGCCCCGGGCCACGCCCACCCCGCCAATGTGCAACTGCCCGGCTACCCCGGCGGGCACGGGCGCGTCCTGTTCATCGAGCACATAGAAGCGGTTATTGGCAATGGGGCGGCCGATAGGCACGTGCAGCGGCGGCACCTCGGCACCGGGCTCCAGCGTCCATAAGCTGTTGATTACCGTGGTTTCAGTGGGGCCGTACACGTTGTGCAGGCGCGCATGGGGCAGGCGTTCACGCAAGCGCCGGGCCAGGGAAGGGGGCAATTCGCCACCGCCGCTGAACACATTGACCAGGAAGGTACAGCGGCTCACCTCGGGCTCTTCCAGGAACAACTGCAGCATGGCGGGCACGAAGACCATGGCAGTCACCTCGCGCTCGCGCACCACCTGGGCCAGGTAGGCCGGCTCGAAGTGCCCGCCGGGCCGTGCGATCACCAGGCGCCCGCCGGTAGCCAGCGGCCAGAAGGTTTCCCAGGCCGAGGCATCGAAGCCGAAGGGGATCTTGTGCAGCATGGCCCCAGCTTCCCCGCACACTTGCAGGCACCACAGCAGCAGGTTACTCAGGCCGCGATGGGCCACCATCACGCCCTTGGGCACGCCGGTGGTGCCGGAGGTGTAAATCACATAAGCCAGGTGGTCTGGGTTGACTGGCGCCTCTCCGGGGTCCAGGTCATGGCTGGCATACCCTGCCCAGGTCGGCGCATCAGTGGCCAGATCCAGTACAGGCGCGGTACCTGCCAGGCCCTCCAGGGCCTCGTTGAGTACCGTACGGGCGGTGCCCAGGGTGAGGATGACCACAGGGGCGCTGTCGCCGAGCATATGCCGCAGGCGCCCCACCGGGTAGTTAGGGTCCAGGGGCACGTAGGCGCCGCCGGCCTTGAGCACCGCCAGCAACGCCACCGGCAAGGGCAGCGAACGCTCTACGCAAACCGCCACCCGCAGATCCGGGCCCACGCCCAGCTGGCGCAGGTGCCGCGCCAGGCGGTTGGCCTGGGCGTTGAGTTCGGCATAGCTCAGGCCTTCGTCTTCGAACGCCACCGCGAGCGCGTGAGGGTGGCGGGCAGCCTGGGCTTCCACCAGCCGGTGCACGCAGCCGGCCGGTTGCGGCAGCGGCGCGCCGCGGTTCCACTCCACCAGCACCTGTTCGCGCTCCGTCGCCGATAACAGCGACAGTGCGCCGATGGGCTGCTTCGGGGCCTGGGCGATGCTTGCCAGCAGTTGGCAGTAATGGCCGCTCACGCGCTCGATGGTGGCGGCGTCATACAGGTCGGTGTTGTATTCCACCAGCAGGTTCAACTGGCCGTCACGCTGGGCCCATTCAAAGGCCAGGTCGAACTTGGCCGTGGCGCTGCTGGTGGCATAGGGGCTGATGCTCAGGCCTGGCATGTGCACCGCGCCGCCTGGGGTGTTCTGCAACACCATCATCACCTGGAACAGCGGTGAATGCCCGGTATCCCGAGGCGGGTTGACCGCTTCTACGACGCGCTCCAACGGTACGTCCTGGTGGGCGTGTACGTCCAGCATCTGTTGACGCAGGTCCCGCAATACCTCGGCAAAGCGCTGCTCGGGCGCCAGCCGGTGGCGAATGGCCAAGGTGTTGACGAAATGCCCAATCAACGGCTCAAGCTCGGTATGGCCGCGGTTGGCGAAAGGCGTGCCCAGGCACAGGTCGGCCTGGCCGCTATGGCGCCACACCAGTACCGCCAGCGCCCCCATCAGCACATTGAACAGGGTGCTTTGGGTGTCGCGGGCCAGGGCTTGTACCTCGCGCAAGGTGGTCCCCTCCAGCGTGCGGCTGAAGGTAGCGCCTGCGTAGCGCTGCACCTGCGGCCGTGGCCGGTCTCCAGGTAGGGTGGACAGCGCGGGAACACCCGCCAAGGCCTGGCGCCAGTAGTCCAGTTGGCGTTCCAGGGCGTCGCCCGCCAGGCGCTGCTGCTGCCAGGCGGCGTAGTCCGCGTATTGCACCGGCAAAGTCGGTAACTGGGCCGGCGCGCCCTCGGCCAAGGCCGTGTACAGGTGGGCCACTTCCTGCAGCACAATGCCCATGGACCAGCCATCGGCGATGATGTGGTGCACGGTGTACAGCCACAGGTAGCGGTCATCGGCCAGGCGCAGCAGCGCGGCGCGCAGCATGGGCCCGGTGGTCAGGTCAAAGGGCGCCCGGGCCTCGTCGGTCACGCGCCTGGCCACCTCTTGCTCCAGTGCCTGGGGCGCCAAACCACGCAGGTCCACCACTGGCAACGCCAGCGGCATGGCCGGGAGCACCACCTGGCCCGGTTCGCCGTCCTGGTCGCAAAAGCGCGTGCGCAGCACCTCATGCCGCTGCACCAGCAGGTTCAGCGCCTGCTCCAGCAGGCTAACGTTCAGCTCGCCTTCAAGGGTTATTGCCGTGGGCACGTTGTAGAACGCATTGCCAGGTTCTAAACGGTCGAGGAACCACAGCTGGCGCTGAGAAAACGACAGCGGCCACGGCCCCTGCCCAGTCCGCCGCAAGATGGCCCCTTGACCATGGCCCGCCCGCTCATTGAGCAAGGCAATCAGGGCCTCTTTGTGGGCCTTGAGCGCGGCCAGGGTTGGCTCGTCGAGAAACCCCTTGGGCGCCTTGCAGCGCAGTTTGTCGCCGTCTACTTCCAGGGTGGCGCCATGCTGAGCGCAGCGTTCCAGCAGTTGAGTGGGGTTCATAGCTCGATCTCCTCCATGTCGCTGTCGTCACCGGGCGCAGGCTCGGCGCTCTGCCGCGGGCGTGCCGGGGCAAAGCGTTCGGCTTGTGCCCTTGGCGCCTGGTCTGGGCCCCGCAGGCCACCTACCAGCGAGTAAATCAAACGGTGGCTGGGGCTTAGGGCAAACAGTTCGGTCAGGCTTTGGTCTTCCAGCGTGCCCACGCCGCACAGGCCTAACTGGTGAGGCGCGGCGGCCATGGTCAGCAGTTGCGCCATGGCGCCAGCCTCGATATGGCAAAAGTCCCGGCTGCGCTCGCCATACAGCGGCTCGATGGCCGCCATGTCGGCGATCAAAAACAGCGCGAAGGCCGCGCCCTCGTACATCGGCCGGTTGACGAAGTAGTCATAGGCGTCGGGGTCCAGCCCACCTTTGCCCTCGGGCGCCGGTTCGAAGGCCAGCAGGCGGTGGGCTTGCGGGTCGTAGTAATAGGCCCCACCCGCTACCCCGCTGACCCGCCCAGGCTTCACATAGAGGTAGGCCTGGAGGGGATACAGCCCGCCAGCGGAGGCAAATTGATACTTGCCGCCACCGCCCAGCCGCGCCTGGGCCAACGGCGCCAGCAGTTCGGCAAAGGCCTGGGTGGCGATGGGCTCGGGCGCATACTGGCGCACCGAGCGGTAGTCGCTGTAACGTTGAGCGAACGCTGGCGTCGAGGGGAGACTCAAGGCCACCTCGGCAGGGGCCCCCTCGAAACGACGGCGGCCCCGCTGTTCGGCCTTGAAGCGCGCGCGCTGCTCCGGGTCCTCGATCACTGTTGTCGCAGCCGGGGTTACGGCGGGCGGCGTGCCGGGCTCCGCTGCCCGTTGCGCCCGGTACATGGCCAGCAACTGGCGCACGCTGGGCTGGGCCAACAACTGCGCCACGTGAGGGCGGAAGCCCAGGGCACTGGAGAGCGCGTTACTGATGCGCACGATGTCGATGGACGTGGCGCCCAGGCTCAGCAGGTTGGCGTCCGCCGCAATGGGCTCGCGCTTGAGCACGCCCTGCACGATGGTCACCAGCGCCTGCTCTTGCGGCCCTTCGACCGCCATGGCCGCCCCAGCCTCAAGCCCTTCGCTGCCTTGCAAGGCCGGCTCGGGCAAGCGTTTTTTGTCCACCTTGCCGTTGGCCGAGAGCGGCCAGCTGTCCACGAAGGTGAAGCTGCTTGGGACCATGTACGGCGGCAGTTTGCCTGCCAGGTAGCGGCTGATGTCACCGGCCTGCAACTGAGGGTCGGCCGTGAGCACGTAACCGGCCAGGCGCTTTTCCTCCAGCGCTTGGCCCAGCACCCGCACCACCGCGCTGTCTATACCGGGGTGGCGATTGAGCACAGCCTCGATTTCGCCCAGCTCGATGCGGTAACCCTGCACCTTGACCTGGTTGTCCTCCCGGCCAAGGAACTCAATATTGCCGTCGGGCAACAGGCGGCCCAGGTCCCCGGTGCGGTACAGCCGCTCCCCGGTCAGCGGGTGGGGGAAGAAACTGGCCGCGGTGAGGGCTTCGTCCCGCCAATAGCCCTTGGCCAGGCCGATGCCGCCGATGTACAGCTGCCCCGCCACCCAGGTGGGCCGCTGCTGCAAGGCGCTGTCCAGCACATAGAAGCGCTGGCGGTCCAGGGCCACGCCATAGGGGATGCTGCGCCAGGCCGGGTCGACCCGCTCGATGGGGTAGTAGATCGACCAGATCGACGCTTCCGTGGCGCCGCCCAGGCTGATCAACCGCACCTCAGGCGCCAGGGCCCAGGCCCGCTGGGGCAGGTTCAGGGGAATCCAGTCACCGGACATCATGACCAGGCGCAGGCGTGGCGGGAGCGTTGCGCCTTCGCTTTCCAGGTACTCCAGCCACATGCCGAACAACGCGGGAACCGAATTCCACAGGCTCACCCCGTGGTGCTGTACCTGGGCCTGCCAGTGGGCCGGGTCCAAGGCCAGTTGGGGCTCAAGCAGCACCACCGCCGCGCCCGCGGCCAGGGTGCCAAAGACGTCGTACACCGACAGGTCAAAGCTCAAGGAGGACATCGCCAGCACCCGGTCCTCCGGGGTTACCGCGAAGCGCTGGTTGATGTCCAGCAAGGTGTTGACCGCGCCTCGGTGGTCGATGGCCACGCCCTTGGGCAGCCCGGTAGAGCCGGAGGTGTAGATCACATACGCCAGGTCGCTGGGGGCAAGGGCCACCGGGCGCAGGCTATCAGCGCTGCGCTGGTGTTCGGCAGCAGGTGTCACCGCCAGGGGGGTGAGCCCCTCCGGCCATTCCAGGGTGCTCAGCAAGGTCGGCTGGGTCAGCGCCAGGCTTACCCCGGCGCGCTCGCAGATATGCCGCTTACGCTCGGCGGGCACGCTGGGGTCCAGCGGCAGGTAGGCGCCACCGGCGTAGAGGATGGCTAAGGTCGCCACCACCTGCTCCCAGCCCCTGTTCATGGTCACGGCTACCAACTGGTTGGGCACCACGCCCAAGTCTTGCAACCGAGCGCCCAGGGCGCGGGCCTCCTGGCGCAATTGGCCGTAGCTCAGCTGCCGTTGCGGGTCGATTACGGCCACAGCCCCAGGGGTGGCTTGGGCCTGGCGCTCGAACAGCTCGTGCATCAAAGGCCAGGTGGCGGGGTGGTTTTCGGCCGCGGGCAGGCGCGCCACCGGCAGCAGCGCGGGCGTGTTCGCGCCCCAACTGGCAGGCTCGGCCAGGCAGTCCAGCAGTTGGTTGTAGGCGGTGAACATGGCCTCCACCATCCCCGTGGGGAATAGATCGTCGATGCTGTCCCAGTTGAACAGCAAGCGCCCTTCCAGTTCGAGCAGGGTGTGGTCCAGCCACACCTGGGGGGTTTGGGTGATGCTGTGTTCGTGGGTCGCATCCAAGGCCTGGGCCAGGTTGAATTCGGCAAGCTCAGGCGCGGCCTCTGACAAGGTGCTGTTGAACACGATAGGCATGGCGGTTTGTTGAACCCCACGGGCCTGGGACAGCTCGCGCAGCACGCGTACGCCGCTGACTACCGAGTGGTCCATGGCCTGCCACAACCGCGCCTGCACGGCCCGGGCGTTGTCGCTGAAGCTGCCCTGGCCTTCGATGGCCACTTCCAGCAGCGCCACCGAGGTGAAGTCGCCGATGATCGCATCCACATCCGGGTGCAGCGGCAGGCGGTTGAACAGCGGCAGGCTCAGGGTAAAGCGCGGCTGGCGGCTCCACAGCGCCAGCACCTGGCTGAAGGCGGTCAGCAACATCACCGAAGGGGTGACCGCGAACTGCTTGGCCACCGCTTTGAGCTGCGTCCACTGGGCCTCGGGCAGTTCCCGGTCACGCCGGGTAAAGTGCGGGTTGGTCAGGCTTTGCGGTTGGCGCACCAGGGGCAGCTCCGGGGCCGGGGCCAGTTCCACGGCCCGCTCGCGCCAGTAAGCCAGGGCCCGCTCGTAGCGCGCCCCTTCGCGCAGGCGCTGCTCGGCCAGCACGTAATCGCGGAAGGTCAACCCAGGCGCTGGTAGCACCAGGGACGGCTCGCTGTAAAAGGCCATCAGTTCTCGGGCGAGGATCTGGGTGCTGGCGGCATCGACGATCAACGCATCCAGGCTGATGTGCAGATGGCTTACGCCTTTATCCAGCAGGCTCACGGCAAACTCGAACAGCGGCCAGTGGCTGGCGTCCAGCACTTGGTGCGACTGCCGCTGGCGGATTGCTTCCAGGGCCTGGCGTGCCTGCCCGGGGGCCATGCCGCGCAGGTCATGGCAGGGCATACGGTAGCGCGGCACCTGGGCCAGTACCTGCTGGGTACCGTCACCCCGAAACTCCACCCGCAACATGTCGTGGCGTTCGATCATGCGGTTGAGAGCGGCTTCAAAACGCGGCACGTCCAAGGCAGGAATGCGCAGCTCTTCGTAGCCATGAGCGCTGACGCCCCCCAGCCCTACCGTGGCCTCGCGGCCAAACCAGTAGGCCTGCTGGATATCAGTCAAAGGGAACGGCGCGTGGCGCGCGTCGACGTCCGGCACCAGGGCAAAGGGCGCCTGTTCGCCCTCCGTGCCCGCCGGAGCCGCTACCACCCGAGCACTGAGGTCCTTGAGCACCGGCGCTTCGAACAGGTCGCTCAAGGACACCTGGCCGCCCAGACGCTGGTTGATGGCATAGACCATGCGGGTTGCCAGCAACGAATGCCCGCCCAGGTCGAAGAAGTTGTCCTCGCGGCTTACCCGCTCGCGCTTGAGCACTTCGGCCCAGATCTGCGCCATCTGCCGCTCCAGTTCGTTGGCCGGGGCCACATAATCGGCGCCAGCGGCACGCTCCGGGGCCGGCAAGGCGCGGCGGTCGAGCTTGCCGTTGGTGGTCAGTGGCAGCCGTGCCAAGCTTACCCAGGCGCTGGGCAGCATATGTTCAGGCAGGTGCTGCATGAGGGCTGCGCGCAGTGGGCCTTCGGCAGCATTGCCCACTACATAGGCCACCAAGCGCGGGTCGCCAGGCACGTCCTCGCGCAACAACACCGCAGCCTCGTTCACGCCGGGCTGGCGTTGCAGCAGGCTCTCGATCTCGCCCAACTCCACCCTGAAACCGCGCACCTTTACCTGTTGGTCGATACGCCCCAGGTAATGCACCGTGCCGTCAGGGCTGAAGCGGGCCAGGTCGCCGCTACGGTACAGGCGGCCACCGGGGGTGCTGTTGAACGGGTCGTGGATAAAGCGTTCGGCGGTAAGCTGGGGTTGATTCAGGTAACCCCGGGCCACGCAGGCGCCACCAATATACAGCTCCCCTGCTACACCCACGGGCACCGGGTTGAGGTACGCGTCCAGCACATACAGGCGAGCATTGGCGATGGGGCGGCCGATGGGTGGGGCCTCGGGCCAGTCTTCAGCCGCGCCGCAGGCCAGGCTGAACTGGCTGACCACGTGAGTTTCGGTGGGCCCATACTGGTTGTGCAGGTAGGCGCCACCCAGGCCGCGCACGAACGCGCGCAGCTCATCATTGACCTGCAAGGCTTCACCGGCGGTGATGATCTCGCAGCCGCCAGCGGGCGCAAAGCTGTTGCCCAGCCCGGCGAGTTGCCGCAACACGGCAAAGGGCAGGAACGCCCGTTGAATGCCGTCAGCCACCAGCATGGCCGGCAGCGCGGCTAAATCCTTGCGGCTGGCTTCGGTCATCAATACCAGGCTGCTGCCTTGGCAGAGGGTGCTGAAGATTTCCTGGAAGGACACGTCGAAATTCAGCGAGGCAAACTGTAGCACCCGCGCGGGCCGCGGCCCCTGTTGGGCAGCGCTCTCCAATTGCCAGGCGATCAGGTTGTCCAGCGCGGCGCGGTTATGCGCCACCCCTTTGGGCCGGCCCGTGGAGCCGGAGGTATACAGCACGTAGCCCAGGTTGGCGGGGGTTACCGCGACCTGGGGGTTGCGGCCAGGCTGGTGGGCCCAGGCCGCGGTGCCCTTGTCCAGGCACAACACCTTGGCCGGTTCGCTCACCAGGGCCTCGTTCAAGGGCAGGCCATCAAGCAGCTTCGCCTGGGTCAGTAACACCTGGGGCGCGGCATCGCCGAACATAAACGCCAGCCGCTCGCGCGGGTAAGCCGGGTCGAAGGGTACATAGGCCGCGCCAGCCTTGAGGATGGCCAGTACGCCAATGACCATGGCCGGGGAACGCTCCAGGCACACCCCTACCCGCTGCTCCGGGCCAACCCCTAAGGCAATCAGGTGATGGGCCAGGCGGTTGGCGGCCTGGTTCAGGTCGGTATACCGCCAGCGTTCTTCTCCGGCCATCAAGGCCAGGGCCTCAGGGGTGCGTTCGGCAACCGCCTCGAAGGTTGCCACGCAGCCAAGCCAGGCCGAGGTGTCCCACGCGGTGTCGTTCCATTGATAGAGCACCTGCTGACGCTGCTCGGCGCTAAGCAGCTCAAGGCTGCCAAGGGGGCGCTGGGCGTCCTCGACCATTTGCGCCAACGTGCGCCGCAGGTACTGGCCGAAGCGCTCCACACTGGCCGCCTCGAACAGGCTGGAGGCGTACTCCAGGCCGCCGACGATCTGGCCGTTTCGTTCGCTCAGGGCCAGTTGCACGTCGAACTTGGCCCCGTGCTGGGTAGCCGTAACAGGGCTCACCTCAAGCCCTGCCAGGGTAAGATCAGGGCCTTGGTCCTGTTCCCAGGCGAACAGCACCTGGAACACCGGGCTATGGGCCAGGCTGCGGGGCGGGTTAAGGGCTTCGACCACCTGCTCGAAGGGCAAGCTTTCGTGGGCCTGGGCGTCCAGGGCCACTTGCCGGGCTTGGTGCAACCAGCTGCTGACCGAGGGGTTACCGTGCTCAGTCATGCGCAGGGCCAGGGTATTGACAAAAAACCCGAGCAAGCCTTCCAGCTCAGGTTGCGCCCGGTTGGCCGACGGCACACCGATGACCACATCCGCCTGCCCAGACAGCCGCTGCAGCACCAGCGCCCAGGCCGCCAGCAGCGTCATGAACAAGGTCACACCCTCGGCACGGCACAGGGCTTTGAGTTGACGGGTCAAGGCCTGGTCCAGCACCAGGGGCACGAAACCGCCTTGGTAGTTCTGGGTGGGCGGGCGTTTGTGGTCGGTGGGCAGCTCCAGCAATACCGGCGCGCCGCTTAGGGCTTGGCGCCAGTAGTCCGTCTGCCGCGCCAGCTCCGCCCCGGCCAACCACTGCCGCTGCCAGGCGGCGTAATCCAGGTAACGCAGGGGCAGCGGCGGCAAGTGAGCCTGGCTACCGTCCACCGCGGCCTGGTACAACAGGCCCAGTTCACGGGTGAGCACCCCCACCGACCAGCCATCGGAGATGATGTGGTGCTGGGTGAGCAACAACACGTGGTCGTCGCTATCCAGGCGTACCAGGCTGGCACGTAGCAGGGGGCCTTGGCCCAGGTCGAAGGCCTTGGCGGCCTCTTCGGCAATCAACCGCGCCAAGCGCGCCTGGGCGTCTGCCTGGCCGCTCAGGTCGAGCAATGGCAGCGAGAAGCCGGGCGTCAGCGGTGCGACTACTTGGCGCCCTTCCCCCTTCACCTCAATGAAAGTGGTACGCAGGGCGTCATGGCGGGCCACCAAGGCTTCGAACGCCTGGGCTAGCGCAGCCTGGTGCAAAGGGCCGCGCAGGCGCAGGTTCAAGGGCATGTGATAGGCCGCGTTGCCGCCCTTCATTTGCGCCAGGAACCAGAGCCGCTCCTGAGCCGATGACAGCGGCTGAGGGCCGTCATGTTCGCCCCGGGGGATCACCTCCAACGCGCGGTCACGGGCTTGGGCTTGCGCACCCCGCCCGTTGGCTAACTGCTGGGCAAAGCCTGCCAGGGTAGGCGCGGTAAACAGGGCCGCCGGTGCCACCTCCAGGTGCAACTGCTGACGCACATGAGCCAACACGCGCATCACCAGCAGCGAATGGCCACCCAAGTCGAAAAAATGGTCCTCGCGCCCTACCCGCTCGGCCCCTAGCACCTGCGCCCAGATGGCTGCCAATTGCGTTTCCAGCTCACCCTTGGGGGCGTGGTACTCACGCTGATCGAAGGCATCGGCGCCGGGCTCGGGCAGCGCGGTACGGTCTACCTTGCCGTTGGCGGTCAAAGGCATGGCCATCAGGCGCACAAAGGCGGTGGGCACCATGTAGCCGGGCAGGTGTTCAGCCAGTTGCTCGCGCAGGCTGCGAGGGGTTGAGCCTGCGCCCGGGCGTTCACGGTAATAGGCCACCAGCCGCGGCTCGCCCGGCCCATCCTGGCGCAGCACTACAAGGCTTTGGGCGATGCCAGGCAACCGCGCCAATTGGGCCTCTATCTCGCCCAACTCCAAGCGCAACCCACGCAACTTGGCCTGAAAGTCATTGCGGCCGAGGAACTCCAGGTTGCCATCGGCGCGATAGCGAGCCAGGTCGCCGCTGCGGTACAACCGCTCACCGGCCACGAAGGGGTTATCGATAAAGCGTTCGGCGCTTAATTCAGGCAGGTTCAGGTAACCCCGCGCCACCCCGGCGCCACCCAGGTACAACTCCCCAACCACGCCGCTGGGCACAGGGGCGCCCAGGGCGTCGAGCAGGTACACCCGGCAGTTGGGCAAGCCCTGGCCAATGGGTAGCACGCCGTCGTTGATCTCCCCGCTGCCCAGCACATAGCAGGTGCTGTCGATGCTTGCTTCGGTCACGCCGTAGGCCTGGACGATCTGTACATGCTCGCCGCAACGCTGGCGCAAGCGTTCGGCGCTGTGGGCCGTCCACACGTCCGAGCCGCACACCAGGGTGCGCATAAAGCCGAGGCGGTGGTCGGTCTCCTCCAGCCAGCCGAGCAATGGGTTGAGCACCGCGGGCACAAAGTCGGCGAAACCGATCTGCTGCTCCTGCATCAGCCGGTAAAGTGCTGGCGGGTCAAGCAAGGCGGCCTGAGGGCAAAGCACCAAGGTGCCGCCAAAACCCAGGCAGCGAATCAGGTCGGCACTGAACACGTCGAAGGAAAACCCGGCCATTTGCAGGTGATTCAGCGGCGGGTCAAGGGAATACAACTGCGCCCAGGCCGCGCTTATCGCCACCAGGCCGTGGTGCTCTACCATCACCCCTTTAGGCGTGCCGGTGGAACCTGAGGTGTAGATCACATAGGCCAGGTGCCGGGACGTTAGGCCCACCGCCTCGGTTTCGGGGTTGCTGGCGGGCGCGCCTGCCCATGGGCCAGTATCGTCCAGGGTCAACAGCGCAGGCTCAAGCGGGGTGTCGGCCAAGGCCGCGGCCAGTGGTGCGTGGGCCGGCCCGTGGGTCAGCACCACGGGTGGCGCGCTGTCGGTGAGCATATGGGCCAGGCGCGCCCGCGGGTAGGTCGGGTCCAGCGGCACATAGGCAGCGCTGGCTTTAAGCACCGCCAATACACTGACCAGCATCTGCGGGCAGCGCTCGAAGCACAGCCCTACCCGGTTGTCTGGGCCTACACCCAGGCTGCGCAAATGATGAGCCAAGCGGTTAGCCTGGCTGTTGAGTTCGGCGTAGCTTAGGGTTTCGCTGCCCATGCGCACGGCCACGGCGCCCGGTTGCCGCGCCGCCTGGGCCTCGAACAACTGATGTACGCAAAGGTTTGCGTCAAAGGGTAGCTGGGCGGCGTTGCGCGCGTGAACCAGTTGCTGGAACTCGGCCTCGCTCAGCAGGTTCAGCGCTAGCACCGAGCGCTCAGGCTCGGCGACCAAGGCGCTGAGCAGGCGGGTGAAGTAGCCTGCGATGCGCTCGATGGTCAGTGGGTTAAACAAGGCCGAGGCGTAATGCACCTGCCCACTGACCTGCCCGCCGGTTTCGGCCAGGCTCAGGCTCAGCTCGAAGGCCTCGGGGCGCCGGCCACCGCCATTCCACGCAAAGGCCGCCTGAGCCAGGGGTGGATAGGCAGGGCTGGTGTCTAATCCAAGGGTATCGATCAACTGCTCGAACGGCATGCCTTGAAGCCGCTCTGCGTTATGCCATGCTTGGGCGGCCCGCTCTAGCATCTGCTTACCGCTGAGTGAAGCGGCATCCCCTAAGGGTATGTTCACCGCCAAGCCCTGCCCATGCTCAGCGGCAAACACCGCGAGGGTAACCTCAGGTTGACTGGCCAACCGGGCCAACACCACAGCCCAAGCGGCCAATAGCACCGTATCTAGGCCCACTTGCGCGCGCTGGGCCAGGGCCATGAGACCTTGGCTAAGGGCAGGAGCCAGGGTGATCGCCATTGCCGCACCCTGCCCGTCACGTTGCGCGGGCCGAGGCCGATCTAACGGCAGGCTCAACAGTGCCGGTGCCCCAACCAAAGCCTGCCGCCAGAGGGCCAAGTGATCAGCGCCTAGTGGGTGAGTGGACAGGGTGGATTCAGCGGCGTGAGCGCGCGGCGTCGCCCCTTTCAAGGAAAAACGGTCGAGCATCGGCGTATCCCGTCCATGACCAGGTTATTTTTAAAAGTGTGTCGAGGCGCAGGTATCAGGTGGCGGCCAAGGTTGGCCCGCGGGCACCATCAGGGAGATGAGGCAATGCGCGCGTGGGGGCCACTGGGCAGCCGCCCGAAAAGGCATGAGGGTGCCGTTGAACAGAGGATGGAAGTACCAGCTTTAACGCCGGCAAGACTTAGGGTAGATGCATGCGCCCCATGGGCGACGGTCAAGCGTGCGTACCGCGCGATCATTACAACTTCCCCTGTAGTTTGAGGGTTAACCGCGAGCGCAACCTATGCGCCTGTCAGCGCTAGGGTGGACCCATTCGGCTGTGATCACCGCGCTGTTGCACGGTCGGCGATCCATTGGCGCCAGGCTTGTGGCCCGGCGCGCGACGGATAATAACCATGAATTTTGCAGGGGAAGCAAACTAAAAATGGAGGGTTAGTACAAAACGCTATTAGATAATTCCTACAAAGCAGGTCCAGCAACAGGCTGTTACCAACCTATCAAATCGTTGATTTGAAAACGCTTTATAAAATTTTCTAACTAAACAGACAGGCCCTATAGGTGGGTAAAAATTTTTTTAACTTGCGTCGACAAATGGCGATGACAACAGGTGTCAGCCCCGGTTGAGTGCCAAACCCGGTACGTCCATATTGATCCTGCGCAATACCGCTTCAGCGAAGCTGTATACCGAAAACGCAATCAGCCCCAAGCCCATCACCATCAGCAACAGGCCACCGGCTGGTAGACCCTGCAAGGCATTGAGCGCCTCTTTCATCCCCGGTGGGTGCATGGCTTGGTAGCTTGAACCGCTGATAGCCAAAAGCACGGCGATCTCGATAAAAGCCACCCCGCGCGCGATCAGCCCAAAGCGCGACACGGGCCGCACGTACTTCATCACCTCGTCGTCTGCCTCGAAGTATTTTTCGAACGAGGCTTTCCAGCCTTTGAAAATATGCGCAATACCCACGCCCAGCGGAACCAGCGCCGCCAAGTACACCAGCAGGTTCGAGTGTTTCCAGGACAACAGGCGGGCCAGCAGGTCCTGGGCTTGCCCGCCACCGGAACCGCCTGAGCTGTTCAAACCACTGATCAACAACCCCAAGGCAAAGAAGGCCAAAGCACCATTGACGATTCCCCCAGCGAACAACCCTGCGCGGATGACCAGGCCTTTGACTTCAGTACCGTGGTTGTCCACGTCCCGGGTGGCTTGCAGCACGCGCCAGCCGGCGAACGCCAGCAGCCCGGCGACCACCAGGCCCACCAGGGTGTGGCCAAAGGGCTGGCTTAACAAGGCGGTCAAGCTGCTATGGCTGTCTTTTGGGTTACTGGAGTCGCGGGCAGCCAGTAAGGCAAAAATGCCGATGATCAGGTAAATGACGCCTCGGGCGGCATAGCCGGTGCGCGCCAAGATAACGAGGCTTTGATGCGGGGACATAACGTGGGCTCCGGGCAAATGACAGAGCAGCAGACCGGGGGCCGCGTGAGGGGTTCAGTGCAATGCCCCGCAGCGGCCAACGGCCCCGCGCCCGATTATCAGCGCCCGCGGGCCATGCCGCGCAACACGCCGTCACGGCGGATCAAGCCGTGGTACAGCGCCGCGGCCAAATGAACCAGTACGGTCAAGAACAGCAGATACGCCAGGTAGCCGTGGGTACTGCGCAATAAGGCAAAAATGCTGGCATCGGGTGCCAGCAAGGGCGGCAAGCGTACCCCCGCGCCCAGGTCGATCGGGTCACCTGCCGCCGACAGCATCGCCCAGCCCAGCAAAGGCAGGCTTAGCATCAGGGCATAGAGCAACCTATGAGAGCCCTTGGCCGCCAGCACCTGAACCAAGGGCAGGTCCGCCGGTAACGGCGGCTGGCGGGTAGACACGCGTACCGCCAAGCGGATTACCGCCAATGCCAGCAGGGCGATGCCTAGCGGCTTATGCAGTTGCACCAACCACTGGTGCCGGGCCGAGACTGACGCCACCATGCCCGCGCCAATAAAGAGCATGGCCAGCAGCGCCAAGGCC
The DNA here is from genome assembly GCF_057128685.1 of Pseudomonas artemisiae. Taxonomy (NCBI): domain Bacteria; kingdom Pseudomonadati; phylum Pseudomonadota; class Gammaproteobacteria; order Pseudomonadales; family Pseudomonadaceae; genus Pseudomonas; species Pseudomonas artemisiae. Next base: position 126,296 of record NZ_JBSKHS010000006.1, on the reverse strand, counting down.
ATGGACCAATGCAGCCAGCGGGCCAGGGGAACGAAATGTTGCAATGGCTTGCTCATGGGCGGGCCTCCTGGGGGGCGTGCAGGGCATCGACTTCACGGGTGCGGCGCAGGTACGAATCGGCATAAGCCGCCGAACGCGCCGGCAGCAGGGGGTCACCAGAGATTTCGATCCCGTCTGGCACTATGGTCGGATCATAGTTGATGTCTCGGCAGGGCCCATCCATTTGCGGCGCGGCCTTATCCAGCACCAGGGTGCCCGCCTCGACCGTGCGCCTGTCCTCAGGCCATTGCTTGCTGGCGTCGTCCACCGGGTCCCCAGGGTTGGCAAAGGTCATCCGTAGCGACCAGCTTAAGGTGCCAACCGACAGCCGCTGCCGCAGATCCTTGGCCAAATAGTCGGCGCCCTCTCCGGCGCTGGCGGCAGCGCTCTGGCCTATGGGCACCAGCGCCCAGCGCACGGCCTGGCGGCGGCCATCGGCGGTCGCCAAGTAAAACGCATTGAGGCCGTTATAGGCTTCGGTGGCATAGCTGGCCGAAGGCTTGGCGGTTTTCACCCAGGCCAGGAAAGGCCCAGCCTCTGGATGGCCGGCATAAAAGGCCTGCTGGGCCGCCGGGTTGGGTGTACCTGTGGCTGGGTCGGGGCGGCTGGCCTGCAGGCTTGCGAAAAACGCCTCAGGGGTACCCACCGGGAACACCGGCATGCTGTTCATGCCGGTGCGCCATTGTTGGCCATCGGCTTGGGTAAAGCGTAGGGCCAGGCTGCGGATAGGCACGCTGCTGTCTGGCGCGTAAGGGTTAACCCCGGGCAACGCGAAACGCCCCACCACCGGGGTGCGCCCTGGAGCGAAGACTGCAGCTTTCGAATCCCCAGCCAACTGCCCACGGCTTTCGAACCACCCGCTGACGCACACGCCCTTGGCATGGTTACGGCGGTAACCCACATGCTCGCCGCCGTTGATCTGCAGGGTGTCCACCACCCGTGTAGGGGTGATGCGGCCAGGGTCGAGCCAAGCGCGCACATAGGCGAAGGCAACCGCTAGTATCACGACCACAACGCCAATCAAACCAAACCGGCCGAATGCAGCCGCTCTACTCAGGGGTGGGGGTTTTGCCATGGCGCGGCGCTCCGGGGGTGAGAAGTGAGCCAGCCTGACGTGCCCTGGGGGCGGTTTATTCCCTGGTACCCCCACACGCCGTATGCTGTGCTGCCCCGTAGATACCGTTTTGATCCTCACCTCACAAGTGGAGCCATACATCCCGTAGCAGCAGGGCTTGCCCGCGACCGGGTTTAACTCAGTCGTGAGGCTGGTTGCGGGCAGGCTTGAACTGTACGGCTTATCCTGCCCCAAGCTGTAGCACTGGCTTGGCGCCTCGGCATGCCACACTGGCGCAAAAATAACTTAAGCGAATCCCATGACCCCTCGCGAAAACCAAGGCATGGCCCTCGGCCTGCTGGCCGTTATGATCTTCAGCCTTAGCCTGCCCATGACGCGCGTGGTGGTGCAGGACCTCAACCCTGTGTTGGCCGCCCTCGGGCGAGCATTACTCGCGGCATTGCCGGCGGCGGCGCTCTTGCTCTGGCGCCAGCAACAGCGGCCTACCCTCATCCAGTTCAAAGGCCTGTGCCTGGTGGTGCTGGGGGTGATCCTAGGCTTTCCGGTATTGTCGTCCTGGGCCATGCAAACCCTGCCCGCTTCCCACGGCGCCTTGGTCAACGGTCTGCAACCCTTGGTGGTGGCCCTGTTTGCCGCCTGGCTGTCCCACGAGCGCCCTTCCCGTGAATTTTGGCTATGCGCGGGCGTGGGCAGCCTGTTAGTGCTGGCCTATGCGGTCATACAAGGCGCGGGCAGCATCAGCGCCGGGGACTTGCTGATGCTGCTGGCCATCGCCTTGGGCGGGCTGGGGTATGCCGAAGGTGGGCGCCTGGCCAGGGAGATGGGCGGCTGGCAGGTGATCTGCTGGGCGTTGGTAATCGCCAGTCCATTACTGCTGGGCCCCGTGGCCTGGCTAACGTGGCGGCAAGAAGGGCCTATTTCCACGCAGGCATGGTGGGCCTTTGGTTACACCACGCTGTTTTCGCAGTTTATTGGGTTTTTTGCCTGGTACGCAGGCTTGGCCATGGGCGGCATTGCCCGGGTGGGGCAGGTGCAACTGCTGCAGATTTTCTTCACCATCGCGTTCTCGGCGGCCTTTTTCGGCGAGCAGATCGACACGCTCACCTGGGTGTTCGCCGCGGCAGTGGTAGGCACGGTGGTGATCGGGCGCAAAACGGCAGTAAAGCCTGCACGAGTGGTAGGTAGTTAACCGGGCCGGTAGGCAACTATCGAAATTGATGATGCACGGCAGCATGACTATCAATTTCTCGTGCAGTGACGATGGGCGTCTACTGAACCCACAGCACACCACTGACCTACCCCGAGGAACTCAAATGAACGCCCGCTTTGCCTTTGCCGCCCTGACCGCCGTTATCGCCACGGGTGCTTTCGCCCAAGATGGCGCCGACCGCAGCGTGGCCAGCACCCTACCGGTGGAAACCTACCACTACGGCATGAAGCTGGACGTGAAGAAAGTCATCTCTCAAACCGATGTCAGCAACAAGAGCGGCGTAGTACCGGTGACCATGGTGTATCAAGACAGCCAAGGCGCCCTGCACAAGCTCCAGTACCTGCAAGAAGGCGGTTACGACGACAACGCCAATGGCTAAATCGGCTGCTGCCGCTATAACCAAAAGCCCCGACTTGGTCGGGGCTTTGGCGTTTTAGGGCGGTTTAAGCCGTAGCTGCCATGGGCTGAGCCTGATTTGCGCTCTTAAGCGCGGTCAGTTGGGCCAACTGACGACGGTAGTGGCGGCCTTCTTGATTCAGGGCGATCAAAGGCTTACCGTCCTTGGCTTCGCTCAGAGACACGTACTTGCACACCACCAGTACCCGCAGCTCATGCAGGTCGTTTTCGGACAGCTGCTCTAGTTGACCCGCGTCGATAAGGTTCAGGAGTTGAAGGTGCTTTGCATCGTAGGTGTTCATGGAAAAACCAGGATGAGTCAAGGAAGATGGCATCTTGCCACTTCTTCCTGAAAACGCAGCTACCGCCAGACGAATGGGCTAATGGGGGTTATGACTGGTGGGTAAGGCAGCTAGGAGCACAGCGTGCGTAGGTAGTCGGCGCCAAGCACCGTGGCGCGGCCCACAAAGATTTTACTGAACGATCCCATCCGGGTTTCCGTCGTAGGGATCATCATGATCGGCATCTATCGTGGCTTGATCGAGGCCAATTCGATCGCCGACCGTTGGATTGCAATCACTGTTTCACAGTGCTCATAGGGGGCGTCGTGTCCAAGTTAAAGAGCTACTCGGTTAACGCTAACGGCATTCGCCAGCATATCGTCGAAGCCGGCGAAGGCCCGGCGGTTATCCTGCTCCATGGCTTCCCGGAAACCGGCTACGCGTGGCGCTTTCAGATCCCGGTGCTCGCCGAACGCTACCGAGTCATCGTTCCCGACCTTCGGGGTTATGGCGAGACCGACAAGCCTGCCACAGGCTACGACAAACGCAACATGGCCCTGGATATCCGCGAGCTGATGCGGGCGCTGGACATTCCAAAAGTCGCACTGGTGGGCCATGACCGGGGGGCGCGGGTGGCCACACGGTTTTCCAAGGACTTTCCGGAGTTGCTCGATCGTCTGGTGGTGATGGACAACGTGCCAACCCGTGTTGTTGCCCGTGACCTGGATGCCAAGATTGCGAAAGCGTACTGGTTCTTTATGTTCCACCTCGTTCCAGATCTACCAGAGGCATTGATTGCCGGACGCGAGCATATTTGGCTGCGCCACTTCTTCTCTGACTGGTGCCACGATCCACAAGCGATTATCGGCGAGGCCTTCGACACTTATGTAAAGGCCTATCAGGCCCCAGGCGCAGTGCGTGGAGCTATGGCCGACTACCGTGCCAACGCCACAGACGTCGCCCAAGACCTCGAAGACGAAGACACGAAGATTGCCGTGCCGACCATGTCTTTGTGGGGCGCGGATTTCCTTGCGGTTGCCAGGTTGTTCGACATGCCCACCATCTGGGCTGAAATGGCTGACAACCTAGAAACCCATGCCATCAAAGACTGCGGCCACCTGCCTCATGAAGAGCAGCCGGAAGAAGTGAACAGGCTGCTGCTGACGTTTCTTGAGCCGTGGAAAGGTTGAGCGGCGGTTCGGTTTATAGGTTAACCGCCGTAGGCAACCCTGGGTAGCCTGGGCGGCCCAGGCTTTTACTTAGTGGTCGTTCATCAGCGCGGCAGCTGGAGGCCTCGCGTCATCAACTGAGGTACACTGCCGGCTGCCTCTTCAAACGCGCTACCATCATGCCTGCGCTTAAATACCTGCAAGCCTACCCCGCCGATCTACAAGCCCGAGTGCAGTGGATGATCGCGCAGCAACGCCTGGGCGATTACCTGCAGCAACGCTATCCAGAGCGACACACTGTACAAAGCGACAAGGCGCTGTATGGCTATGTACTGGGCATCAAGCAGGAGCATCTGCGTAACGCGCCTAGCCCCGACAAGGTGTTGTTTGATAGCCGGCTCGACCTGACCCATCGCGCGCTAGGGTTGAACACGGCAATCTCCCGTGTGCAAGGCGGCAAACTCAAGGCCAAGAAAGAAATTCGTATTGCCTCACTGTTCAAGGAGGCCGCGCCGCAGTTTCTAAAAATGATCGTGGTGCACGAACTGGCGCACCTGAAGGAATCCGACCACAACAAGGCGTTCTACCAACTCTGCGAGTATATGCAGCCCGGCTACCACCAACTGGAATTCGACCTGCGGGTCTACCTTACCTGGCGTGACCTTGCCACCTGACCGGAAGTTGTCCATGGATGTCAGCAAAACCCGCACCAGTTTTTATCGCCGCCTGTACGTGGCTTACCTGATCGACAGCGGCTTGGCCAGCAGCATCCCCGCCTTGACCGAGGTGACCGGCATGCCGAGGCGCACCGCCCAGGACACCGTGGCAGCGCTGGCGGAGCTGGATATCGTGTGTGCGTTCGAGCAGGCCGAGGGCGAGCGTAACCATATCGGCCACTACCGGATCCGCGACTGGGGCGCAATCGACCGTGGTTGGGTCGAACGCAATCTCGCGCGGATCAAGGCCGTGCTGCGGTACCCTTGATCAGAGTGCGCTGGGGGCTTAAGACCGCCAGCGCACTCAGGCCTTGCGCGGCAACTGTTATTACCTCAGGCCGCCAGGCCGTTATGCCCCAGCAGCGTCACTTCTGTGTCAGCGGCAGCTGGGGTGCTGGGGGCGAAGTGGAAATTGCTGTCGTCAAGCTGATGGCTGAGGTCGCCCATTAAGGTAATTTCGAAGCGATGCCCGGAAGCGTCGGCATCCTGGTCCTTGATGTAGGTACGGTCGGTGTCGGCGTTGTAGGCCACTTTCAAGGTACCGCCCATGCCATCGCCCAAACCTGAGTAACCGAGGGCTTTGACGTCAATCACGTCCTTTGCTGGCGAAAAATCCAGGATTTGGTCATTGGCGCCTCGGTAGCTTGAGAGGGGGCTGTCATACACGAAGGTATCGGCGCCGGTACCGCCGGTCAGGCTGTCGCGGCCGCCACCGCCGTTGAGCACATCGTCACCGGCACGCGCATAGAGCATGTCGTCCGTATCGCCGCCCATCAGGTAACTGGCGCCGTCAGTTCCATAAGCCTGGTGAAACTGCTCCGTGACCTGGGCGTAATCCACCTCTCCCGCCAGGCTAAGAGTAGGCCCAAGCACCAGGCCGTCGGCAATCTGGGCAAAGGCCAGGTACTCTGGCGTGGGTGTGGTGATGTCCAAGGAAAAGTGATTGCCGCTGCTATCAGTCTTGAAGTTTTGCAGGGTGTAGGTGCCATCGGCGGCGCGGCTCAGGGCAAGGGTATCGTCATAGCCATCACCCAGGCCGGTGAACGGCAGGGCACTAAGGTCAATGCGATCACCCTCGCTGTAATTGAAGTCGGTGATTTTATCGCCCCCGCCTGACGCACTGGCCATGCTGTGACCCATGTACCTGTACTGGAACACATCAGCACCGGCGCCGCCGGTCAAGGTATCGGCGCCCGCCCCGCCTTCGAGGCGGTTATCGCCGCTGCCTCCGATTAGCAGGTCATCTCCCCCCAGCCCTGCCAGGGCGGCATCATCGGTGGTACCGGAAAAATCCAGGGTGTTTGCCGCGCTGTTGCCCTGGTGCAGCGCCACGAAATCCTGACTATTAAGTACGCCCCGGTAGTCGCCCTGCAACGCTACTTCGAAGCCGCGGGCTGCCCTTGTGTTATCCAGGTAACGCAGGTGGGTCAGCCCTGTGTCGGCGTCATAGCTCAATGCGAGGGTCTCGTAATAGCCGCTGCCGATATCCGACAGCCCTAGCCCGGTCATATCGAGGCGGTCCACACCTGCATGGAAGTCGCGGATAATGTCGAATGTCGCCAGGCGGCCGCCGGTGCTTTCATTGGCCTGGGTGAACACAAAAGTGTCACGCCCGGCGCCACCGGTAAGGGTATCAGCACCGGCACCGCCTGCCAGGCGATCAGCCCCGGCGCTGCCAAACAGGCTGTCATTACCGCCGCCGCCGAACAACGCCGTGGCGCCTGCGGTGGCCGTCAGGGTATCTGCTGCCTCGCTACCGTACTGGCGGTTCGGCGGGCGGGCGTCAATTTCAAGGGCGCCCACCCCGCTTTGCGCGGAGCCGAACCCGGTGAACAGGTTATCTTCAATCAGGTGTTGCTCAACGGGCGGGTTGTCCTGCTCAACGATGGCCGCCCCTGCATTGGGCTGAGCATTTATGCGGTTGTGGGAAATCTCGAAGGCATCGTCGGCGTTGTGGAATACGCCCTTTGCATCCAGATAGCCTTTGACCAGCACTTGCGGCCCTGTGCCGGCGAGTGCGTTCTGCGACAGGGTACTGTGGGTGATAAAAGCGCCCGTGCCGCCTTCGAGGATGATCGCTGGGCCCTGGTTGTCGTGAACAACCACGCCGTCGACGGTGCCGATCAAGCCGCGTTCGATGATACCAGCGCCGCCATTGCCATAGACCACGCCATAGGACACATCCCCGGCGTAGCGGTTGGGGTTGGGCGGGGCAAGGCGCTCCAGCAGCAAGCCGTTACCGGCGTTGTCATGGGACCGGCTGCCAATCAACATGGACGCGTCAGTGTACTGCACATCAAAGCCGTCACCGCCGTTGTGCGCGGCTTCGTTGTCGTAGAAGAGTACGCTGTCCCCGTAAACCGCGGAGGCGTCATTGGCAAAACGCGTGCTGAAGCCGTCGCCGCCGTTGTAGGTGGCCAGGCTGTCCTTGACCGTGAGCAGGGCCGTGAGCGGGTCGGCCACCAGGCCTGAGCCGCTGCAATTGGTCAAGGTCACTGCATCCACGGTCAGCGACAGGGCCAGGGCCTTGGCGTTGCTTTCGGTTCCACTGACCAAGCCATGCACGGTGCCTGTGGTGTGGCTTTGATTACCGTCGATGGTGAGGTCCCGTACCGTTACACCTCTGGTCTGGAACTGCGCTGAAGTGCGCACAATGCCGTCGATGTCATCGCTGGAGCCGTCGGCCAGTTTCAAGGTGGTCCGCCCCTGGCCATCGCCCACCAGGTCTACGTAGTTTTTGAGGGTAAGCGCGCCGCCGTCGGCGTTGGTGCCGCTGACCACGAAGGTGCCTTGCGGGACGAACACTTCGCCACCGCCGGCCTTGAAGGCTGCGTTTATGGCCAACTGGATGGCGTAGGTGTCGTCAGTGATGCCGTCACCTTTGGCACCGTAGTCCTTCACATTGAAAGCAGCAGTCATGGTCGAGTCCTGTATCTGAAGGGAGGGGGGTTGGCCGGACATCGGCATCGATCCTCCTCTGCTGGTGGATCCAGATAGCACACGGCATAGTATTTTATTGTTTATAGCGCTCTACGACTTTTTATTACTCATGAGTCAATTTTTTATCTGCCTGCCTCATAATACCGGAACCAAGACGTCAGAAGACAAGAAAGAACTTCCAGACTTTTATAAAAATAGTTTAAGTAGAATGGATTCAAGCCCAGAAAGCGTGAAAGGTTTTTGCAGTTTATTGACATTTGTATAGCGGGTTTCAATGCCTTCCGCGGCATAACCACTGGCAAATACAAAAGGAATAGATCGCTCTTGCAATACATCGGCTATAGGATATGACGTAACGCCATTAAGATTGATATCTAATACGGCTAAATCGAAGTCTGCTTCCATGGCGTACTGAAGCCCCTGCTCAAGTGTTGATGCCAGCAAGGCTACCTCATATCCTAGTTCAGCGAGCATTTCCGCGGTTAACATCGATATGATGAACTCATCTTCGACCAGCATGACCTTCAAGCTATTGTACCTCTCGCACTGGAATTTCAATAATGCAGTGAACGCCTGTTGCCAGAAAATTCAGTTTTACTCGAGAGTTATGTTCATGCAGTAGGGCATGCTCAATTACACGGCTGCCAAAACCCTTACGCAGGGGTGCAACTACCTCAGGGCCATCACTCTCCTGCCATTTGAGCTGTAATGTCTGTTCCGGTATAGTGCCTAGGAACTGCCATGTTAGGTTTACACACCCATTGATGCAAGAAAGTGCGCCGTGCTTCACAGCATTTGTGCAGAGTTCATGCAACACAGTAGCGATAGAGAGGGCGAGTTGTGGTTTAAGATACACTGAAGGGCCGCTGCAATAAAGCCGATCAGACCCTTTGGTAACAGTGTCGACCGTATCCCGAACAATGCTTTTCAGGTCTGCGCCATCCCAATTCGTTTGAGTGAGGAGGTTGTGTGTCCTTGACAAGGATATGAGGCGAGCTTCGAACTTTTCGATCGCTTCAGTTCCACTTTCACTGCGGAATGTATACGTGGCAACTGACTGTACGGTGGCCAAGGTATTTTTGACCCGATGGTTTAATTCGTTGATCAGCGTTTTCTGACGCTCCTCAGCTATTTTTTTTTCGCTGATGTCTTGAAAGCAATTAATGATGCCTACAATCTCGTTAGCCTCGTTTCGCAAAGGGTCAATATTCACAAGCACCCAAAGCCGACGACCATCTGGCTGCTCCACCTGTACCTCAAGGTTGCGATAGCTATTACCTTGGCGTAGCGAATCGACCATGGGCGTTTCATCATGGGGCATAAATTGGCCAGATGCTTTGTAGAGGCGATAAGAGCCGCAGTACCGCTCCTTCGGGTCTCCCGGAATGGGAAGACGCCCCCACAGCTCGCCAGCGCGCCGATTGTAGCGAACGACCACCCCATCCAGATCACAAACGCAGACCGCACCTGGTACGAACTCCAGAAGTTTGTCATCCAGCATGACTGAAGCGTGAAGCGTTGCGGTCCCCGACGTGACTGAAGCGGGTGTGGCCTGGCTCATTTTCCTTCCCTCAACGTACTCGCCCAATTGCCATTTACCATAGGAGTATTGCTTCTAAGGTGCAACAATTTGACGCCAAACGGGCAGCGCGTATGTCGCCGAGGTATACGCTGCAAATAGAGGCTTGGGGCAGCGGGCTATACCCGTAATCGTTAGCCGGTCCGGTTTTCCAGTCACCCATGGAACACGGCTTGGTCGGCCAGTACCTGGCAGACGGGTATTCAAGCACCAGGCAGGCAGCCTCGCGCTTGCTCTGCGTGGTGAAGGTACGTCGTTGTCTGCTCATCGAACCCCTTTATGGGGCGATCATTTTCGCCTAAAAAGGTGTCCGGGTTAGTAGACCACTACACGCTCTACCGATAGTTTATAGGCAGGCTGAAGCTCAGGTGGGGCTTTAAAAATTCAAGTGCTACCCATTTCCATAGGAATACCGATGAGCCCAGAAAAATTCAGCCTTCGATCATTGATACTTCGCAGGTTTCCTTGGCCCTTCAAATTGTGTACCACTTTTATAGTGGTAGCGATCGCTTATCTTCTACGAGCGGAGGTTTTTACCTCGCTTCCCCCCCTCCCACTGTTATTCTTCCTCCCAGCGATTCTTTTCTCCGCCATTTTTTTCGGGATGGGGTTTGGGGTACTGGCGACAGTACTCAGCGGTGCTATAGCGGACTATTTTTTCCTCCCGCCTATGAAATCCTTTGCTATTGCAGCGCCCAATGCGGTGCTTAGCCTACTGTTGTTTCTGTCAACCGGGCTGCTCATTAGCCTTATGGGTTCGGCCCTACGCAGCGCCTACCGTGACGCCGAAAAACTGCAGCGCGCGACTGCCGCTGCTTATATCAGGGCCAATGAAGCGCGACTGGAAGCTGAAGCGGGGGAGCGGGAGCGCGAGCTTTTGCTGGTTGAATTTGGCCATCGGGTCAAGAATGACATGCAGCGTACGATCGCTACGCTTGGCTTCAAGGCAGCGCAATCCACACCCGAGGTGGCAGCAGCGTTGAAGGAAGCTGCCAACCAGATAAATGTAGTCGCTTCCATGCATGACCGGCTTGCTCACCGAGACGGCGATGTGGCCGTTGCCATGGGCGATTATTTAAATGATCTTGTCTTAGGGCTTAAATCCACCATGGCAGGAACCCGGCCTATCAGCTTGTTCGTTGAGGCTCAACCTCATACCCTTCCCCTCGACATCGCCGGCCCTGTCGGTTTGATCACCAACGAACTGGTAACAAATGCGCTTAAGCATGCGTTTCCGGATAACAGGGCAGGCAGCATTACTATTACCTTCATTCACAACGAAGCAGGCTATTGCCTCACCGTGGCGGATGACGGTATCGGGATGACAGAGCAAACGCCTCAGGCTATGAAACCGCGTCAAGGGGGCTTGGGTAAAAAGTTGACTCGGGCCCTGGCTACTCAGCTCGGTGGGCGGCTCGAGAGCCGTGCTGGTGTACCGGTTGGAACCCTACATACGTTGATTTTTGCCGGAGTGTAGGGACAAAGGCAGCTTACACCAGAGACGTTTTCCGCGAGCACCAGGCAGGGCCTGCTGATACGCTTGTCATGAGGCCCCTGTATAACGCTCTACATGCCGAGCACAATCCCGTCCGTTGCCCAATTGAACTGATGTCCGTGTCTGATCATCGATAGATAAGCCATTAGCGCAATGCACCCTCTACTTCGCCAGGTGCATCGATCTGATACCTACTGCTTCTCGGTGTTGAACATTGGCTTACTAACCGCGGATACGGACATATGCAGGCACCGATGATTCAAGAGCTCAATTTTCAGGTCTTGTTCGAATCCCTTCCCCACCTTGTGCTGGTGCTGTCTACCGGCCCCGATTTCATCATGTTGGCGGCCAATGAAGCGCGCTTGCGCGGTACCAATACCCGGCGAGAGGATTGCATCGGCTACTCGATATTTGAAGTATTCGGTAGCAACCCGGATGAGCAGTCAGAATTCGGTGCCGGTGTATTACGCGCCTCGCTGGAGCGCGTAGTACACACACGTAAGCCGGACCGTATGGCAGTTACCAAATATGACATCCCTCGCCCGGACAGCGAGGGGGGCGGTTTCGAAGTGCGATACTGGAGCCCCTTGAACACACCGGTGCTCGATGACAGAGGTGAGGTCACCTGTATCATTCACCAGACCGAAGATGTAACCAAGCAGGTGCTCGACCAACAGCGCGCCAATTTGAAAACCACCGATGAACGCTTCCGCGCCGCGCTACTGGCTTCGGAAGCGGGGATTTTCGACTGGTATATCGATGAGGATCGGCTCTACTTCGACAATGCGCTGCAGCAGCTTTTCGGATTGCCGGATGTACTAACGTCCAACCCTGTCGAACGCTTTCTCGACTACGTGGACCCCAATGACCGGGAGCAGGTACGTCTGTCACTGGCTGAGTGCATTAACGGAAAGCCCTTTACCGTAGAGTTCCGACTCCATCGACGTACAGAAGAACAGTGGCTGATGTGCAAGGGCGAGGTATTCCGGGATGCCGCGGGCACGCCTTCCTATGTGACCGGTACGTGCGTAGATATCAGCGCCCGCAAGCAGGCCGAGAAGGCACTGCGCGAACTCAACGAGACGCTGGAAGCCCGAGTGGCTGCTGAAGTAGCCGAGCGCACGCAGGTTGAACATGCACTGCATCAGGCGCAGAAGATGGAAGCGGTCGGTCAGCTCACAGGGGGAATTGCGCACGACTTCAATAACCTGCTCACCGGCATTATTGGCAGCCTTGAGCTAATGCAACGACGTCATCGTGCCGGTAACACCATGGATGACGAACGCTACATCAACGCAGCGGTGACCTCGGCTCAACGAGCGGCAGCGCTCACTCAGCGCCTGCTGGTGTTTTCCCGCCGGCAGACGCTTGACCTTAAGCCGATTGACGTCAACCAGCTCGTGGCCTCGCTTGAGGACCTTTTCCAGCGCACAACCGGGGAAAATATCCAGATTTCCACCCGGTTGGCGGCCGGCCTGTCGCTGGCCCGCATGGATGCCAATCAGCTCGAAAGTGCTTTGCTCAACCTGGTTATCAACGCACGCGATGCAATGCCGCAAGGCGGTACGATTGCCATCATGACCGCCCTGGTTCGGCTAGAACGCGACCAAAGCGAGTTGATTCACCTCAAGGAAGGGGACTATATAAAGCTGACGGTGACGGACACCGGCGTGGGAATGTCCGCCGACGTTATGGCCAAGGTATTCGAGCCCTTTTATACAACCAAGCCCATAGGCCAGGGAACGGGGTTGGGACTTTCCATGGTGTACGGATACTTGCGCCAGGCTAAAGGGGCTATCCAGATCCTATCGGAACCCGGAAAAGGCACCTGTATCGAACTGTACATGCCCTGCTATGAAGGCGATGAAAGCATCCTGCCGGAGCAAAATAGTGCAGCGCCTCTGGGCAGGGGCGAGACTGTTCTGGTCGTCGAAGACGAGACCGTGGTTCGCTCACTCATCATGGAGGTATTGGGCGAGTTGGGTTATCAGGCGCTTGAGGCAGCAAATGCCCATGAGGCCATCCCATTTCTGGAAAGCAAGCAGCGCATCGATCTGATGGTCTCTGATGTCGGCCTGCCCGGTATGAATGGACGGCAGCTGGCCGATCTTGCCCAGTCGAGCCGGCCTAACCTGAAGGTGCTCTTCGTTACGGGCTATGCCGAGGGCTCCAATGCGAGCGACTATCTAGCTTCCAATATGGAACTCATTACCAAACCTTTCGCCCTCGACGCGATTGCCCACAAAATCAGTGAAATGCTGAATTCATTTCCTACAAAAACCTGACCCTGCTCAACCACCCCACGATCAATGCCATCAATCCCTACCATCACCCCAATCGAGTTCTCCGGCCAAGCTCATCGCGCGACACTCGTGCCTGTAGCCAAACAACCCTTACGGAGTACTCGACCATGAAACGCACTCAACTCGCTCTCACCCTGTCCATTGCCCTGATCGGCACCCTTGGCCTGCAAAGCGCTCAAGCCCGTAGCCTGTCCCACGATGTAGCCCAAACCCAGGCACCGGCCGCGGCGGTTGCTCAGGATGGTTCGGATCGCAGCCTGAACAGCGTTGCCCAAGATGGCTCGGATCGCAGCATTAACCGGATGGTTTAACCCACCTACCCTGCTTGCGTTAGCCTGACAAAACCCGGCCTTGAGCCGGGTTTGGTTTGCGTGGGCCGCTCTTCCTGTATGGCTTACTGGGTTATGATGCCGCCCTTTGATTATCGGCGCGCCCATGTTCAGCCTTAGCTTGCTGCTTACCCCTCCCCCGGAAGCTTTCGCCAGTCAAGTTCAAAAGCTTGCGATCGATCACCTCACCCTGCTCGGCAGCGTTTCGCTTGCTCCAAGCAACCCGCTGTATCCCCTGTATCAGTACGGCTTGGGCCTGGAAGTGCATCATTACCTGCAAGCCATGAGTGGCGATACGGGTTTGCAAGTTGAATTGCTGCTGGCGCTGGACGAGGCACAGCCTGCCAAGGTGCTGGGGTTTGTCCTTTACCTGCCCGCGCAGGGCGGTGCGGGTGCCTGCACCTTGCTCTATCTGGTGGTGGTTGCTGACCACCGTGGTCGGGGCATTGGCAAGGCGTTGCTCAAGGGCGTGACTGCGCGCTACCCCCATACCGAAGCGGCCTGCGCGCTGGCGGTGGTGGATTGGTTCGAGATGCAGGGCTGGTACGTCTTGAGTGCGCGGGGGCCGCAGGTGGTGGTCAACACACGGGCTGTGCACGCCTTGGGCGAGGCGCGCTTGCTGGATGTAGCCCCGCTCTACCGCACCCTGGAGGTGCAGCAGATCCATACCTACCTGCTCAAGCAACTGGGCCGCAGGGCCATGGTGCAGGCTGAAAAACAGCGGGATTACCGGCTTGATCAGCTGGAGCGGCAAGCGGCGGCTTATGTAGAAGCGCAGCGGCGGTGAGGCTGGCGGAACTATCTTAACGTTGCTGAGGCAGCTAAACGCAACGCTTGCGCCGGGCCGGCCGGCCGGCTTTACCTATAGCGTCTAAGGGAAGGCCGCTGGCCTGGTTGCCAACCGCACTGCAGCCCGGCAGTAATAGGCAAGCGCCGAGCAGGTATGGACACCTGCTGGCGCAGGCCTTGCTCTAGCATTCGAAACGTCCCCTTTAGGGGGCCCTCGACCGCACAAGGAGCAAGGCACCATGTCCAACATGCAAGGCAAAGTGGTACTGATCACCGGTGCCAGCAGCGGCATCGGCGAAGCGGCGGCTCGGCTGATCGCCGCCAAGGGCGCCCATGTGGTACTGGGCGCTCGCCGGGTCGACCGGCTGGAGGCACTGGCTACGGACATCGCCGCCCAGGGCGGGTCGGCCAGGTTCCGCGCACTGGATGTGACCAACGCCAGCGACATGCAAGGTTTCGCCGATTTCGCCAAGGCCGCCTTTGGCAAGATCGACGTGATCATCAATAACGCCGGGGTAATGCCCTTGTCGCCCCTTGCGTCCCTGAAGCTCGACGAATGGGACCGGATGCTGGACGTCAACGTGCGCGGCGTGTTGTACGGCATCGCCGCGGTGCTGCCCACCCTGCAGGCCCAGGGGCAGGGCCATGTAATCAATATCTCGTCCATTGGCGGCCTGTCGGTTTCGCCCACGGCGGCGGTGTACTGCGCCACCAAGTTCGCGGTACGGGCGATTTCCGATGGCCTTCGGCAGGAAACCGACCGCTTGCGGGTTACCGTGGTGTGCCCAGGGGTAGTCACCTCGGAGTTGGCCAACACCATCACCGACGCCGCTGCCAGGGAGGCAATGAATAGCTTTCGACAAGTCGCCCTGGCCCCAGACGCGATCGCTCGGGCCCTGGCCTACGCCATCGAACAACCGGACGACGTGGACGTCAGCGAGATCGTGGTGCGGCCCACCGCCAGCCCGTATTAAGCGCGTTTAAAGGCCGACTAGCGCTGGCAAGCCGCTGATATCTTGAATCTGGTGATAGTTGTACGAGGCATCGGCAGGCGCTTCGTGGCCGCGGGCAACGAACACCTTGTGCTTGATGTGCATGTCGTGGGCAGAGAACAGGTCGTAGCGAAAGCTCGAAGATACATGCAACACGTCTTGCGGGCCGCAGCCCAGGTTATCGAGCATAAATTCGAAGGCCGCCAAGCGTGGCTTGTACGCCTGGGCCTGCTCAGCCGTGAATACCTTATAAAAAGGGGCACCCAGTTTTTCCACATTCGACATGATCTGGCTGTCGCTGGCGTTGGAGAAAATCACCAGGGGGATTTTATCGGCGATCTTGGAAAGCCCGGCGGGCACATCCGCATGGGGGCCCCAGGTCGGCAGCGCCTCATGCAGGTGCTGGCCCTCGTCGCGGTATTCCACGCCCCAGCGCTTGCAAGTACGGGCCAGGGCCGTTTTGATCACCTCGTCATAAGGTATCCAACTGCCCATTACATGATCCAGGCGATAGGCAGAAAAATCCTTGATGAATGTGTCCATGTTTTCGCCTGATACACGGTCGGCGAAAAATTCCCGCGTCATATGGCTCATCTGGAAGTTGGTCAAGGTGCCGTAGCAGTCGAAGGTGATGAACTTAGGCCGCAGAACGCTCATGTTGGGCACTCTTTGTAAAGGTTGAATAGCCTTGGACGTCAGGCCTTACCAGGAGTGCCGCTGACCACCCCTGTAGGAGCCAACACAGTTGGCGAACAACCCATCTCCCAAACCAAGCGCCAAACGACCGCTCATAAGGTCGGTAAAGGTTATGTTGACGCCCCCTTAGCGGAGCGCTAACGTACGCCACAGTAATAGCACAAAGCCATAGGCCGATGGTTCAGCACATTCCAAGGACAGTCACGGGTATTAAAGATCGAGCCTGAGCGGGCGACACCCTTCTTACTGACGGCAGGCTACATGCTCCATGGGCCACCCTGGATGAGCCGAACTTTCCTTGATCAGAACCGCGCGCCCTATGCCTTCCACTTCAAGTTCCTTCGCAAAACGCCTCTATGTTCCACGCATCGTGGGTTCGGCCATCGGGTTCTGGGCGGTGGCGGCGGTGCTGCGCACTTACCCGACACCGCCCTGGGTATGGGCATTGTTGGTATTTCATAGTTTCATCTGGCCCCACGTGGCTTACCTGCTGGCGCGGGGCGTACCGGTGCCCTATGTGATAGAACGGCGCAATATGGTCGCCGAGTCTGCCTTCGGCGGCTTATGGGTCGCAGCCATGCAATTCAATGCCCTGCCCTGCACCTTACTGGTGTCGATGTTTTGCATGAACTGCATTGCAGTCGGTGGGCCAAGGCTGCTGGCGTTGAGTCTACCGATGATGGTGGCCACCACGGTGAGCTTTACGGCGCTCTTGGGGGCGGCCTTCCTCCCTGAAACGTCCCCACTGCAGGTATATGCCTGCCTACCAATGCTCGCGGTCTACCCCCAGGCCGTGGCGGGTGCTGCCTACCAGCTAGCGGCAAAACTTGCCGAACACAAGCGCCAGTTCAAGGCCTTCAGCCGCTTGGACAGCTTGACCGGGCTATTGAATCAAGGGGCGTGGAAAGCCCTGCTCAAAGAAGAATTCGCGGCTTTCCAACAGCGTCAGCGGCCGATCACCGTGGCGTTGATCGATATCGACCATTTCAAGGCGATCAACGATCAACACGGTCATCCGGTAGGTGATGAGGTGATCCAGTTGCTGACCACGGTGATGCGCGAACGCAGCCGCGCCACCGACGTGGCCGGCCGCATAGGCGGGGACGAGTTTGGGCTGGTACTGCGAAACACCACGGTGGCCCAGGCCCAGGCAGTGCTGGAGCGGCTCAAGCATGAGGTAATGGAGGCCTTCACGGCCCGAGGTGACCTGCCCAGGGTAACTTTGAGTATTGGGTTTGCCCAGGCCTGTCACAGCATGCCGCGGGCAGAGCACTTGATCGTGTTGACCGATGGTGCCCTGTACGAGGCTAAACGCTTAGGCAGGAACCAGATCGTGGCAGCCAGCCCTAACCTTGAGCATGCCTGACACCCTCTACGCGATCACGGCAGGTTGGCACGGCACCGCCGCGCCCGCGGTCACCAGCAGCGTGTTTTTCATGGTGGTGATGATGGACTTCCAGTCCACCGCAGCCATGTCGATAGGAAAGCGCGCCTGGGCTTCGGGGGCCATCCAGGCCAAAGGCCTGCGCGCTCGAGTGTCATCGAAGGTAAACCGGGTACTCATGGCAAAGCCGTAGGCGTTGACGATCACTTTATTGAGCTTGGCTTGCCGCTCATCCAGGCGTTGCAAGCCTTGTTCGAAGGCTTCCCGGTTCGAGTAGTAGGTCACAGGCCCCGCCATTTCGGTCACTTCGCCCAAGGTCGGTATATTGCGGGTAGCGGACGAACAATTGATCACCTCGAACGTGCTGTTGGTTGGCTCCACCGCGTTGGCCAATAACATGTTCACGCAAATATCCACGGGAATCATGTCGTTGATCGCCACTTTCATGGACAGCGGGAAGTACTTGACGCCCCCCACTACCACGGCGCGTATAAAGGCTGGCAATGAGATGGAAAAGTCACAGTAGCCTTTGTAAGGGTATTCCCACGCCCCGGTAACGGAAGTAATACGCGCAACCATGATGGGCAACTTTGGGTATTGCTGCTGCAACAGGCGCTCCATCAGGTTTTTGGCATAGGCATACGCATTCGGCCACTCGCTCAGCCTGGGGTGGCTACCGTTTTGCAAGATCTGGTCTAGTTCAGCTTGAGCGTTGTGGTCCTGATATACCTGCTCTTCGATAGCAGCTGCGCCCACGCGATTACACTGAGCCCAATAGCTGGAGGTTACGAGAAACAGCTCAAGGTTTTCAAAGGTAGTGGCCAACTCAGCGCCTTGTAGGGCGGCCAGGGTATTGGCTTGTACCTGGTCCTGCAAGCTGACGTCCCACCGGGTATAGGCGGCCAGGTGAAAAATAATGTTCACTTGCTCGCGCAGGCTCTGCAACGGTTCCTGCGTGATACCCCACCTGGCCTGGGTAACGTCGCCTTTTATCCATACCACGCGTTCATCATAGGCACTGGCCTCGCCCGGTGCCCTGGAGTGGTAAAGGCAGTAGATCCGTTTCACACCCTTGAGCTTCTCGGAAAGGGTTTTAACTAACAAAGCACCGATGAACCCTGTAGCGCCCGTGATCAAAACGCACTTTCCTTCGTAAGCCTTATCCATAAGTTATCTCTTTGTATGATGCCAATGGAGAGAAGCAAAACCGATTCACCTGTCAAAAAGACCATGCTTCATACAGCAAGTCAAGGAAGCTTTGGTGAAGTTTTTAATCACTTAGAATATAAGCCTTAGACGCCCCGAATCGGGGTGCCAAATGGCAATATGCGCCATCTGTGGGCACTGGTTTTCACACGCAGTGATGGCATATTGCTTACTTACCCTGCCGAAAGATAAGGGCTCTCACTCAGAGTTTGCCAGGCGTAAACTCGTTGCATACCAACTAAACCACGGCTTTTACAGTATGGCATTATATTGATTACGCTTATAATGCGCGCCTCAATACTCAGCAGCGCGATCAATGAACAAGATACTCTTCGCTTTTATCCTTTTCTTTTCGGCCAACCTGCCTGCATTTGCGCAGCCACCGGCGACCTTCAGCGAGGCTAAGGTGGTGGCCAAGCAAAAGGTGTATTTCGACCAAGGCAATAGCGCGTTGGGCGAGTTGTACTGCGGGTGCAAATGGACCTGGGTGGGAAAATCCGGCGGCCGTATCGATGCAGGCTCTTGCGGCTTGCAAACCCGCACTCAGGAAAACCGCTCTGCCCGCACCGAGTGGGAACATATCGTGCCGGCCTGGACCTTCGGCCAACAGCGCCAGTGCTGGCAGAACGGCGGTCGTGCCCATTGCGTGAGTGACGACCCAGTATTCCGGGCGATGGAAGCGGACCTGTTCAACCTCTACCCTTCCGTAGGCGAAGTGAATGGGGATCGCAGCAATTTCAATTACGCCATGGTGTCCGGGGTTGCGCCCCAATATGGCCAGTGCAAAACCAAAGTGGACTTCGAGCAGCGCAGCGCCGAGCCCCGTGACGAAGTCAAAGGCCTGGTCGCGCGTACCACCTTCTACATGTTCGATCGCTACAAGCTAAGCATGTCGCGCCAGCAGCAACAGGTGCTGATGGCCTGGGATAAGCAATTCCCGGTCAACGCCTGGGAAGTCGAACGCAACAGCCGCATAGCCGCCATCATGGGCCACGCCAACCCCTTCACTACCCATGAGCGTACCTGGACCCTGGGCTATAAGCCGGTGGGCGACGGTGTTATCAGCCCTATTTCCGCTAAACCCGCGCCAGCGGCCGCGCCTAAAGCAGCGGCCAGCGCGGGGGCAACCTCGATCATCGCCAACCGCAATAGCCACCTGTATCACCTCCCTGTCGGCTGCCCCAGTTACGCCAAGGTGTCCGCCAAGAACCAGGTGTTTTTCAAATCCGAACGCGAGGCTGTAGCTGCTGGTTATCGGAAGGCGGGGGATTGCAAATAGGGGCGTGAGTCAGGCGCCTGTTCTACTCAAATACGCCTCAGCCCTGGCGTTGAAGGCGGACTAGGGCGTTCGAGAATGAGTAGATTGCTCAGTTAAATCGTTATCAGCGAGCATATTGCGCGATCCGATCACTCAGTTCATGATGGGCCCATACAAAAACAAAAGGCCCTCCCATGAAATTCCAAGGCATCGTTCCAGCCCTCGTTACCCCGTTCACCCCAGATCACCGCATTGACGAAGCAGCGCTGGCGGCATTGATCGAGAACCTGATAGCAGCAGGCGTGCATGGCTTGTTCGTATTGGGCACCAACGGCGAATTCTTTGCGCTTTCGGAGCACGAGAAACGTCGCATCGCCGAATTGACCGTCAAAGCGGCCGCTGGGCGGGTGCCAGTGGTGGCGGGCACGGGTGCTTTCGGCACCGCCGAAGTGATCGAAATGAACAAAAAGATGGCGGATTTGGGCGTAGATGCGCTGTCGGTGATCACACCCTACTTCAACGCCGTGTCCCAGGCGGAACTGATCAAACACTACGAGGCCATCGGCGATGCCTCCAGCCTGCCCATCATGATGTACAACATTCCTGCCAAGACCGGCATGTCCATCGGCATTGGCGCGGTCGCCGCGCTGAGCCAGCACCCCATGATCAAGGGCATCAAGGACAGCGCCGGGAATTTCGACAACCTGGTGCAAATGATCAAATACCGCAGCGATGATTTCGCGGTATTTGCCGGTACCGATTCACTGATCTATTGGAACCTGCTAGCCGGGGGCGACGGCGCCGTGGCGGCCACCGCTAACGCCGTGCCGCGCCTGGTAATGTCTATCTGGAACAACTTCCAGGCAGGCAACCACGACGCTGCGCGCCAGGCCCAAGAAGCCTTGCGCCCGCTGCGCGATGCCTTTGCGCTGGGCACCATGCCGGTGGTGCTGAAAAAAGCCGCGGACCTGCTCAATGTGCCCGTTGGGCCGTGCCGCGCGCCAGTGCAACCCTTGGACGCCGCCACCGAGGCAAAGCTGGCCGCCCTTCTGGCCGTGTATCGCTAACCCGTTACCGATCCCCAAGGAGCGCTTGCCATGACTACCGTTTTCCATTTCCAGACCGTCAAGCATATCGTTCACGGCCCTGGCAGCCTTGAGCTGCTGGCAGACAAGCTTGCGGTGTTGGACACCCCCGTGCGGCGGGTACTGCTGGTGACCCAGAACGCCATGCATCGCCTGGGCGTGACCGACCGGGTAATGACCCAGCTCGCCGCGCGGGGGGTTGAGGTGAAGATGCTCGATACCGTCGAGATCGAGCCCACCCTGGATAACATCGAGCAGATTTTCCGTGACCATGTCGCACCCTTCGCGCCTGATGCCCTATTGGCCATCGGCGGCGGCAGTGTGCTGGATGCGGCCAAGCTGTTCGCGGTGCTGCTCACCAACCCAATGCCGCTGCGCGACATGCTCGGCATCGACAAGGTGCCGCTGCCTGGCAAACCGATGGTCCTGGTGCCGACTACTTCGGGCACTGGTTCTGAGGTAACGCCCAACGCCATCGTTACCCTGCCAGACGAAGAGCTCAAGATTGGCGTGGTCAGCCGCCACTTGCTGCCGACGCTGGTGCTTCTCGACCCTGTATTGACCCTCGGGCTTCCACCGGCGATCACGGCAGCGACGGGGATGGACGCCTTCACCCACTCCCTGGAGTCGTTTATTTCCACCAAGGCCAACCCGGTCAGCGACATGTTCGCGTTGGAATCCATGCGGCTGATCGCAGGCAGCATCGTGGAGGCCTACCAGCAACCGGGGTCAGTGTCGGCGCGCGGCGATATGCTGCTGGGGTCTATGTATGGCGGCTTGGCGCTCACCGCGGCGGGCACCGCGGCGGTTCATGCCCTGGCGTACCCCTTAGGGGGCAAGTTCCACGTCACCCACGGGGTGGCCAATGCCATGCTGCTGCCCCATGTGATGGCCTTCAACCTGGACAGCTGCGCACCCCGGCTCAAGCGCGCGGCCATCGCCTGTGGCGTTGCCCAGGCCCAGGATTCGGACGTTCAGGCCGCGACCCAACTGATCGAGCAGATTCGTCAATGGACCGGCGTGCTGAACATTCCCCAGGACCTTACCGCCTATGGCGTGGACAAGGCCCATGTTCCGGACATGGCGGTCGCCGCCTCGAAGGTCACGCGCTTGATGGCCAACAACCCCAAGGTGCTGAGCCTTGGGGACATCGAGCGGTTGTATCACTGCCTACTGCCATAAACCGGTACAGCACACGGGCGCTACCCTGCCCCTGTGCTGCCTGATGCATTACAACAATAAGAGTGAGGGCTTCCCATGAAAGTCGTTTCGACGTCTCCATCGTTCGCCAAGTATTCGACCCAACCTATCGACCTGCTACGCCAGCACGGCATTGAATGCGTGCAACTGCCCGCTGATATCAGTGAAGAAGACTTTATCGCCCAGGCTGCCGATGCCCAGGCCGCTATCGTGGCGTTCAACGCCATTACCCCCAACGTGCTAGACGCCCTTCCCCAGCTGCGTATCGTCTGCAAACACGGAGTTGGGGTAGACAACATCGACTTGCCCGCGGCCCAGGCCCGAAATGTGTGGGTGTGCAACGTGCCGGATTCCAACAAGCATGCAGTGGCCGACTATACCTTCGCCCTGCTGCTGGCCTCGGCGCGCAAGGTGCCCTTGGCCGACCAACAAACCAAGGCCGGGGCCTGGCCGCGCCTGTTCGGCACCGACGTGCACAGCAAAACCCTGGGCATCATTGGCCTGGGCAATATCGGCAAGGAAGTGGCCCGGCGCGCAACGGGGTTCTCCATGCGGGTCATTGCCCATGACCCCTACCCGGATACTGCCTTCGTCCAAAGCCAGGGGATCGAGCTGCTGCCCTTGGACAGTCTGCTGGCCGAGGCCGATTACGTGTCCATGCACATTGGCCTGAACGAAGCGACCCGGCACCTGCTTGACGCCCGGCGCCTGGCCTTGATGAAGCCAGGGGCGCACCTGATCAATGCCGCGCGCGGCGGGATCATCGACGAGAACGCACTGTTCAAGGCACTCGAAGCCGGCCGGCTTGGCGGCGCGGCGCTGGATGTGTTCGAAGAGGAGCCTGCCAACGCGCACCCGCTCTATGCCCTGCCCAACGTCATCGCCTCGCCCCATATCGCCGGCTACACCCCTGGCGCCCTAGACCTGCTGAGCCTCGCGTGCAGCCGCAACGTAGTGGCCGTGCTGGCTTCGCAAACCAGGCCAGAGCATGTGGTCAACGGTTTGTAGGGCTTGGCCGCGGCCCTCTGAACATTCCAGCCCGCCTCTACGGGCTGCATTGAAGGGCCGGGGCGATAGACGTTGCTGCTCGAGAATTCCCTACCGGAGCTGGAACCATGCAAAACAATAATAAAGCCTCCTCTATACGCTGGTGGATCGCAGGATTGATGTGGACCGCCATCGCTATCAACTACATCGACCGGGTAGTGTTGTCCGCCGCCGCGCCCTTTATTGCCCAGGAATATGCCCTAAGCACCACGGAAATGGGCTTGGTGATGTCGGCGTTCTTCTGGTCCTACGCGTTGCTGCAGCTGCCCGCCGGCTGGCTGGCCGACCGTTTCGGCCAGAAGATTACCCTGGGCGGCGCGGTATTGTGGTGGTCCGTGGCCACGGCGCTGACAGGCGTGGCCACGGGCTTTAAATCCCTGTTCGCCTTGCGCATTGGCTTAGGGATCGGCGAAGCGGCGGCCTATCCCAGCAACGCCGGTATCGCCTCGCGCTGGTTCCCCGACAAAGAGCGGGCCACGGTCTCGGGCATCTTCGACAGCGGCTCCAAGTTCGGTGGTGCTATTGCCATGCCGCTGATTGTATGGCTGATCGCCTGGGTCGGCTGGAAAATGACCTTTGTGCTCAGCGGCGGCATTGGCATTATCTGGGCGTTGGTGTGGTTTGCCTTTTATAAGAACGACCCGGAGCGCCACCCTCGGGTCAATGCCGCGGAATTGGAATACATTCGCGCCGGCCAGCGTCGCCAGGAGAAAGACGGCGACAAGCCCACCATGCGCTGGTACGACCTGTTGCGTTATCGCAACGTGTGGGCCATGTGCCTGGGCTTTTTCTTTATCAACTACAATTCCTACTTCTTCATTACCTGGCTGCCCACCTACCTGGTCAAAGAACGGGGCATGGACTTGATCTCCATGGGCTTTATGGCGGCGCTGCCGCTGTTGATAGCAATGGTGGTCGAGGTGTTTGCCGGGTGGCTATCGGATCGAATTTACCAGCGCGGGCAGTGGTCGCTGACGCGAATCCGCAAAACCTTCCTGGTGGTGGGTTTGCTGATGGCGTCCTGCATCGGTTTTGCCGCCTTCGCCGAATCGGCCTGGGTAGCCATCGTGCTGTTGTGCATCGCTAAGTCTGGCACCACGGTGGCTGCAACTCAGGTGTGGGCTATGCCGGGTGACATCGCGCCCCGTGGCATGACCTCCATGCTGGCCGGTTTGCAAAACACGGTGTCGAACATGGGCGGCGTGGTTGGCCCAATCATCACTGGGATGATCGTGACCCTCACGGGGTCCTTCGTGCCTGCCCTGCTGTTCTCCGCCGCGCTGATCGTGGTAGCCATCGCCAACTACCTGTTCCTGCTGGGGGACATCAAACCGATCGAGGAGCGAAGCACACCTGCCGTCACTAAACCTGCGGTGGCTCAATAACGCCAACGCGCGGCCTGGCCACCCCTGGGCTAGCCGCGCACGGCCTGAGTTAAAGCGTTTCCACCCCTCACAAAAAACCGTATAAAGGGCGCAGAATCAGCTTGATCGGAATTTTTATGAAGGTTGCAAACCGCCGCAAGGCCATCCTAGACCTGGTGCTCTCCGGCACCGTGAACGTGGATGCGTTGTGCAAGCATGTAAATGTTTCTGAAGCCACCATGCGCCGCGACCTCAGCGCCCTTGCCGAGCAAGGCTTTATCGTGCGCACCTACGGCGGCGCTGCCCATGTAGGGTTGCGGGAACCGGAAAGCTCGGTGGATGAACGTCGTCAGCAGCACAGCCGACAGAAGCTGGCCATCGCTCGCGCCGCCCTGGCGCATATCCGCGATAACGACACCCTCTTTCTGGACGCAGGCACTACCACCTGTGCCCTGGCCGAATTGTTGGAAGCCCGGCAAGGCCTGCATATCATCACCAACAATGTGTTGGCGTTAACGGCCTTGTCGAAGCTGCCCAGTGGGAAAATCACTCTGCTGGGGGGCGAGCTGCGCACTTCCAGCCTCTCTACCTTCGGCGCGGCCGCCCTGGCGGCGTTGGAGCATTTGAGCGCCGACAAGGTGTTTTTAAGTGCCGACGGGGTAGTGGCGGATCTAGGCCTGTGCGAAGCCAGCGCTGAGCAGGCATACCTTAAAACCAACATGATGGCCCGCGCCGCCCAGGTGTTTGTGCTGGCCGACGCTACCAAACTGGGGCGCGCCTCCCAGCAGCATTGGTCGCCGGTCAAGGTACCCTGGACGCTGATCACCGACACCGCCGCCGACGACACCCTGCTCCGGCCCTTCCGCCAAAACCGTAATGTGGTGATCGAGGTGGCAGGTCCCTGAGCGCAGGCCAGGGCGCACAGTTGATAGCCGGAGGTAGCCAGCAGAGCTGGCGAACAGCACGCCATTGGGCGCTTGCCCCGCCTCAAAGAATCGCGGCAAAGCCCCGTTCCAGATCTTCGGTCAGCGCGCCTACGTCTTCTAGGCCGATATGCAGCCGCACCAAGGGGTTGAGGGTTGTGTAGCGGGGATGGGCCCGGTCTTGCAGATCTGCGGCGATGATCAGGCTTTCGAACCCGCCCCAAGACGCGCCAAGGCCAAACAGGTGCAAGGCGTCGATAAAGGCCCCTAGGTGTGCAGGGTCCGGGTCGTTGAATTCAAAGCTCAACAACCCATTGCTGCCACTGAAATCCCGTGCCCAGAGTTGATGGTCGGGGTGGTCAGGCAGCGCCGGGTAATACACGCGCTTGACCTGGGGGTGCTGCTGCAGCCAGCGCGCGACTTCCAGGGCCTGGCGCTGATGAGCATCCAGCCGTGTGGCCAGGGTGCGCGCGCCGCGCAGTACCAGGTACGCGTCGTCTGGGCTGACGGTTGTGCCGAAGGTATCGCTCATCGCCGCCAGTGCCTGCCAGGCCGCCTGGGTGGTACACACGCTGCCCATCACCACATCGCTATGGCCCGCCACGTACTTGGTCAGCGCCATAACCGAGATATCGGCACCCAAGGCGAGTGGGCGGTACTGGTAGCCGGAGCCGTAGGTGTTGTCCACTGCTAACAACAGTGCCCGGGCCTTGCACAGCGCCGCCATGGCGGGAAGGTCCGCCAGCTCGTACAGCAAGGAGCCGGGGATTTCCGCATAGACCATCTTGGTGTTGGCCTGCAGTTTGTCCTCCAGCCCACGGCCATGGGCCTCAAAGTAACTGTACTGGATGCCGAATGGCGCGAGGAACTGCTCGGCCACCTGGCGTACCGGCGAATACACCCCGTCGGTGATCAGCACATGGTCGCCTGGCCGCAGGTAGGCTAAAAACACCTGCGCCACCGCGGCCAGCCCGGTGCCGAACAGGCGGGTGCGATGACCGCCCTCCAGTTCGGTGATCAAATCCTCCAGTGCGAAGGCGGTGGGGTTGCCCCGGGCGCCATAGCTCAGCACCCGCTCGGTGTCGCGACGTTTACGGGCCTCGCGCATTTGCCCCAGGCTGTCGAACAGCACCGTGCTCATGCGCGCCACTGGCGGGTTGACCCCCCGCGCGCCACTGCCCTTGCGGCCGCGGGCAGCCTGCACCAGGCGGGTACGTACGCCCTGGGCGTTGGGCTGCGACGCCAGGGGGGCGAAGCTGGCCAGCTCCTGCTCAGTCATTTGCGCGAGCAAGCCCATTTCCCAGGCCAGGTACTGGCGCGCGGCGTCTTTGTTGCCCGCGTGCCGATCGTGGGTGAAAAACAGAAAGTCGATGCACTGCTCATTGGGCGGGCTATCGGCCTGTTCAGCGGTAGCGAAACCTGCGGCCCGCCAGCCGTTGAAGTCCAGCCAACGTACCCGCTTGGCTTGCTCGGCAGGCAACTCAAGGGCAGCGATGGCCGCGACTTGAGGCTGGTCCGCGATCAGCACCACAGGCTGGGTCTGCCCTGCCAGGGCCTCGGCCAAGCGGGGCCGGATCGACCACTGAGCCCCTGGAATATGAGCCTTGCGATACGCCATGCTGCCACGTAGGTCCACCAGGGCGAGGGGGTGATCGCGCAAGGCATCGGCCACCGCTTGGGCACTGATTTCAGCCAACGCCGGGGCCAGGGTCGGGGCTGGCGCAGGCAAGGCCAAGCCGCTGTGCAGGCCACCGTCGAGCACGTAGGCCTCGTGGCCGGCCTGGCGCAACCAACTGGCCACGATGGGCGCGCGCACGCCGTCGTCGTCCACTAGCACCAGCCGCGCCCGGCGCACCCCGACATACAGGTCGGTAGCCTGAACAAGCTGCCCGCCTGGAGTGTGTTGAGCGCCCGGCAAGCTGCCCTGGGCGAATTCTTCAGGCGTACGCACATCACAGAGGAACAGGCTACGGGCGGCATCCTGTGCCCAAGCCTGCGCCTGCTCAGCCGTTACCCAGCACACACCGGCGCGCTGGGCCAGGCGCCGCGCGGCCGTTTGCTGCGCCATCAACGCGGTGGCGGGAGCCGCCTCTGGGTAGCGTCGAGCGCTGCCCTGCTCCAGAGGCAGGTCGGCCAGGTACCAGCCCTGGGTGCCGTTTTCTAGCGCAAAGACCGGGTTTTTCACGCCGAGGTCGATCAGGGTTTGCGCGCCGATGATGCTGCGGGTGCGGCCCGCGCAATTGACCACGATGGGCGTGGTGTCGTCCCGCACCACGCTGGGCAGGCGATAGCCGAGCTCACCGTTGGGGCAGCAGATCGAGCCGGGGATGGTCATCTTGCGGTATTCCTCGAACGGCCGACCATCGAGCAGCACCAGTGGCTCACCCGCCGCTTGCCGCGCGGCCAGTTCGGTGGCGCTGATATGCGGGGTATGGCTCAGCGCTTCAACCTGTTCGCCAAAAGCCTTGGAGGGCACATGCACCCCGGCGAACAGCTCCAACCCCGCCGCCTTCCAGCCCTCGGCGCCCCCTTCAAGCACATGGACGCGGGTGTAGCCCAACTGCTGCAAGCGGTGCGCGGCCCTGGCCGAGACATCGTTACCGGCCTGGTCGTAGATCACCAGTCGCACACGGGGGTTAGGCGCCAGGCGCGCAGCTTCGATCTCCAGTCGGCTATACGGCAGGTTCACCCCATAGAACAGGTGGGCTTCGCCGTATTGGCCATGCTCGCGCACATCGAACAGGGCGATTTCCTGCCCGTCGAACAACCAGCCGTTTAAGTGTTGCGCAGTGACGTATTGGCTCATGGAGGTCTCGTGATCCTGTTTAACAACGCGGGGCTACTGCAATGCCAGCGACTTTTCACCCGGGGCGATGGCCCTGCCCTTTTCATAGGCCCGCTGCACGGCGGGCCTGGCCTTGATGCGCTCACGCCAGGCATGGATGTTCGGGTAGGCGGCAAGGTCTTGCCCCTGACGCAGGGGCTGAATCCACGGGAAAATCGCCATGTCGGCAATGGAATAGTCACCCGCCACGTAGGGCACGTTATTCAGCCGTGTGTCCAGCACGCCATACAGCCGCGTGGCTTCGGCGTTTAACAGGTCCAGGGCAAAGGGAATGGGGCCTGGCGCCTTTTCCTTGAACACCTGTAGCTGGCTCAAGTACGGCGTGATATGCCCCACCTGCCAGAATAGCCACTCCTGCACCCGATGGCGTTCGAGCGTGCCTTCGGCCGGCAAAAAGCGCCTAGCCTTGTTCGCCAGGTAATTGAGAATCGCCCCAGACTCAAACAGGCTCAGGGGCGCCTCTAACTGTGCCGGGGCGTGGTCGATCATCGCTGGCATCCGCCCGTTGGCGCTGATCGCCTGGAACCAAGGCTGCTTCTGCTCGCCAGCGCGAATATTGATGGGCAACAAACGGTAAGGCTGTTCAAGCTCTTCCAGCAAAATGCCCACCTTCAACCCGTTGCCCGTGGGCCAGTAGTAAAGGTCGATCATAAGTAGGCCTTGATCGACGGGGCCATTTGCGAGGCGTTGTAATTGAGCACCTTGCCATCGGTGTTCACGCCATAACGGCCGTTGAGGGACTCCAGCGGGCGGCCATAGAGGTGGAAGTGCAGCGTGGGGCTATCCCCTTCCACCTTGATGCCGTGCAAGTCCTCGCCGAGAAAACCGATAGAGGTGCCAGGCTGGACCACCACTTCCTTTTCCAGTGCCAACCGGGCAAAGCCCGGGTCGCCGCCATCGTCGGTACGCGCCCATACGTAATTGATCTCTTGGCCTTCCACGGCCACGATCACCGCCCAGGTTTCATGGTTGTGGGGCAAGGTGCGTTTGCCTGGTAGGAGGGAGTTCATATACAGCGTTGGGGTTTCGCCGTTGTCGTTCAGGCGGTAGCGAAAGGCGGTGTCACCCTGCCCCGCAACCGGCGGCGGGAAGGCCTCGAAGTTGAACAGGTCTCGGCGTTCGGCCAAGCCTTCGAGCAGGCTGACGATCTGCTTCAAGGCTTCGCGGTCCACGGGCCGTTGGTGAATCACACGAATCTGCTGGAGGAACGCCTCGATCACGTGGCTGCGGTCTTCGATGCTCATCAGGGTTACCTTTATAAGTGCGCGGGGCGCGATAGATCGTGCAAACGGTCAGACCGACAGGCTGTAGCGGCCGATATTGCTCAACAGGTAGGGGTCGCCCCCAGGTGCGAAGCGGCGCCCGGCAGTGTCCAGGGCATGGCGCAGGAAGGCCTGGGTGCGCTCGCTGGCAGGCTGCTGGAACACCTGCTCGGCGCTGCCGTGTTCGACGATCAGGCCGTTCTCGGTGAAATACACCACGTCACTGATGTCTTCGGCGAAGCGCATCTCGTGGGTCACCAGCACACAGGTCATGCCCTCGTCGATCAACTCGCCAATTACCGTGAGCACTTCGCCTACTGTTTCTGGGTCCAGGGCCGACGTCACTTCGTCGAACAGCATCAGCTCAGGGCGCATGGCCAAGGCGCGGGCAATGGCTACCCGCTGCTGCTGCCCGCCGGATAACTGCCCAGGGTAGGCGCCGGCCTTGTGCTCCATGCGCACCTTGGCCAGCAATGCCCGAGCGTCCGCCTCCGCCTGGGCCACGTTGCGGCCAAGCACCTTGCGCGGGGCGATTATCAGGTTTTCCAGCACGGACAAATGCGGGAACAGGTTGTACTGCTGGAACACAAAACCCACGCGCTTGCGCAGTTCGATACGTTGGGCCTCCTTGGTCAGGGTATGCACCTGGGTATCGCCCACGCGGACGGTGCCGCGCTGTGGCGCCAGCAAGCCGGTGATGCAACGCAAAATGGTGGACTTGCCCGACCCCGAAGGGCCGATGATCGATACTGCCTGGCCGCGCTGCACGTCCAGGTCGATCCCCTTGAGGACGTGGTTGCCGCCGAATGACAAGTGAATGTCGCGCAGGCTGATCAGGGGTGGCTCGGCGCGCGTTTCAAGAGAAGGCATACCGTCGCTCCAGGTAGTGAGTGAGGCGGGAAATCGGATAGCAATAGGCAAAGAACAGCGCCAGTACGCTGAAATAGATCAGCACCGTAAAGGCGGTTTGGTTGACCGTGTTGCTGGCGATCTGCGCGGTATCGATCAGGTCGTGCACGCCCACCAGGGAGGCCAAGGCGGTGCCCATGGTGATCACCGCGTAGAGGTTCATCCAGGGCGGCAACATGCGCTTGAAGCACTGCGGCAGGATGATCGAGCGGAACATCTGCCCCCGGGTGAAGGCCAGCGAGCGTGAGGCTTCCCACTGGGTGCTGGGGATGGACGCGATCGCCCCGCGAAAAATCTCCGCCACGTTGGCGCTGGCCGGCAACGCCAGGCCGAGGGTGACCTTTACCCAG
The DNA here is from genome assembly GCF_057128685.1 of Pseudomonas artemisiae. Classification (NCBI taxonomy): domain Bacteria; kingdom Pseudomonadati; phylum Pseudomonadota; class Gammaproteobacteria; order Pseudomonadales; family Pseudomonadaceae; genus Pseudomonas; species Pseudomonas artemisiae. The sequence continues at coordinate 95,454 of NZ_JBSKHS010000006.1, read as the reverse complement.
TCCGGGAAAGCAACCCAGTGGTGGCCAATGTGCAGCTCGAACGGGAACACATAGGTGGTGAAGTAGATCAGCACCAGCCAGGGCGCGTTGCGAAACACCTGCACCCATACCCGTGCCAGCAAGCGGGTAATCCACAGTGGCGAGACCGCCAAGGCGCCGATCAGTAGCCCCAGCACCGAGCCTAGGGCAATCGCCAACAGGCTGATCAGGATGTTCTGCCCAAAACCCACCGCCAGCGCGGGAGCCCACTCATACAGCGCCGCCAGCGCTGGGCTATTCGGCACCACGAACACGCAAAACACTATTGCCAGCGCGAGTAACCCAAGGGGGCCCAGGTGCCGACGTGGCCAGGGCAGCACCACCCCGGTGGAGGTATCAATGGCCATAGCCTGGCATCCTTACTTTGGCTTCAAGGGCCCGGCCCACGCAGTTAACAACGAAACTGAGCAGGCCGAAGAACGCCAACAGCAGCAGCATCAATTCCAGTACGTTATCGCTCTGGGTCCAGATCATGATCGAGGCGTAGGTGATATCGCCCACGGCAATGGCCGAGGCCACCGCGGTCATCTTCACCAAGTCGATAAGGTTGTTGATCAGCGATGGCAGGGCGAAACGCAGGGCGAGCGGCAACTGCACATTCCACAGCAGCTGGCGGCTACTGAACGCCAGGGAACTGGCCGCTTCCAGCGTGACACTGGGCACGGCTTCGATGCCGGCACGCAAGGCCTCGGCATGAAAAGCCCCCTTGTGCAGTGAAATCACCAGCACCACCCAAGCAAAGGGGGTAAGCGGGTTCGCCGCGCCCACTGCCTGGGTCAGTAGCATGTTCAGCACCAAAAACGCGCAGTACAGCTGTACCAGCGTGGGGGTGTTGCGGGTGACCTCGATAAACACCCGGGCCGGTTTGGCCAGGTAGGCCTTGGCGCTGGTAAGCATCGCGGCCAGGGTAACCCCGGCCAGCAGGCTGCCAACGATGGTAAACAGGCATAGCCATACCGTGGTCAGCGCGCCGTTGACCAACGAACCCCGCTGATAGGCATCGAGCAAAAAGCTGTAGTTCAGCCCTAACCCGGCTGTCCACCGAACAAAGGCTTCAAGCCACGGGCTCATAAGGCCACCCCGCGCTGCAACCGCGCGCAAGCCTGGGCAATGCGGCGCCCGGCTTCGATCACGCTGCCGGTAGCGGTGGCGATGGACAGCCGGAACCAGGGCGACAGCCCGTAGGCACTACCCGCCACCCCTGCCACGCCGTGCTCCAACAGGTATGACACCACGTCAGCCTCATCCTTCAAGGGCTGCCCATCGGGCCGCAGGCGGCCGAGCAAGCCGGCGCACCGTACGAACACGAAGAACCCACCCTCCGGCTTGAGCACCTCCAGCCCGCTGACCTGTGCCAGCGCATCGACCAGCAGGTCCCGCCGTGCCTGATACGCCTGCACTTGAGCCGGGAGAAAATCCAGCCCGCCCTCGAAGGCGGCCAAGGCGGCCGCCTGGCCCACGGACGATGCGCCCGAGGTGGACTGAGACTGGATAACCGTCATCGCCTGGGCCAGGGCCTGTGGCCCGGCACCGAAGCCGATGCGCCAGCCAGTCATCGCATAGGTTTTAGACACCCCGCCTACCAGCAGCGCGCGCGGTTGCAGGTCTGGTGCAAGGTTAAGCAGGCTCAAGGGCGGTTGGCCATCGAAGCGAATATGCTCGTACAGTTCGTCCAGCAGCACCGCTATCTGGGGATGGCGGCGCAGTACCTCAGCCAGCGCCAGCAGCTCTGCGCCGCTGTAAACGGCGCCGCTGGGGTTGCCGGGGCTGTTGAGAATCAGCCAGCGGGTACGCGGGGTAATGTATTGCTCCAGTTGGGCCGGGGTCAGCTTGCAGCCTTGCTTCAAGCCGCATTCGATAAACACAGGCGTGCCGCCGTTGACCTTGACCAGGTCCGGGAACGACGGCCAGTAGGGCACGGGTACCAGCACCTCGTCGCCGTCGTCCAGGGTAGCGGCGAAGGCGTTGAAAATGACCTGCTTGGCACCATTGCCGACCACGATGGAAGGCAGCTCATACGCCAGGTGATTGTCCCGCTGCAATTTACGCTGGATCGCTTCGCGCAATGCCTTCACGCCGGGGGTGGGCGTGTACTTGGTCGCCCCGCCGTCGATGGCTGCGTAGGCCGCCTGCTTGATGTGCTCGGGGGTGTCGAAGTCTGGCTCGCCCGTGGTCAGGTCCAGGATGTCTCGGCCCCTTTCTCGCAAGGCCGTGGCCTGGGCTTTGGCTGCGGCGTTGGCGGAGAGCGACACCCGCTGTACGCGCTGGGACAGGCCAATACTCATGGCGCGGCGCTCCCTTGGTCTGGGCTGGGCAGCACCTTGCCTGGGTTGAGCAGGTTAAGCGGGTCCAGCGCCTGCTTGATCCGGCGCATCAGGTCCAGCTCCACGGCGCTCTTGTAGCGCGGCAGCAGGGCTCGCTTGCGCTGGCCAATGCCGTGCTCGGCGCTGATCGAGCCGCCAAAGGCGTGGGCGCTGTCATGAACCAGGGCGCTGAGTTCGGCATAGTGGGCCATATGTGCCTCGACCGTGGAGTTCAGCGGGTGGGCCACGTTGTAATGCAGGTTGCCATCGCCCAAGTGGCCAAAGGTGAAGTTACGCACCCCAGGGAAGTGCCGCTGCAGCAAGGCATCGGTGTGTTCGACGAACTCCACCATGCGTGAAACAGGAAGGGAGATATCGTGCTTCATGTTGCGGCCGGCGCGCGTTTGCGCCTCGCTCATGTTCTCACGCATCAGCCACAGCGCTTCGCTCTGGGCCAGGCTTTCGGCGATCACCACGTCAGCCAGCAGGCCCTCTTCCAAAGCTGAACCAAGCACCTGCTCGAAAGCCTCGCGGGCATGGGCCTGGCTGTGATTGTCGGATAACTCCAACAAGGCGTACCAGGGTTGCCCGGCGTTGATAAAGGCCCTGGGGCCTTGTGGAAACTGCTCATGCAGCAGCCTGAGGCAATCGGCGGTCAGCAGCTCGAAGGCGGTAAGGCTGGCGCCGAAACCTGCCCGAGCGTGGGACAGAAAGCTCACCGCCTGGGCCAGCGAGTCGAATGCCAGGAAGGCAGTGCTCTGGGCCTTGGGCAGTGGGAACAGCTTCAAGGTGGCGGCGGTAATGATCCCCAGCGTGCCTTCGCTGCCGATGTACAGGTCCCGCAGGTCGTAACCGGTGTTGTCCTTGCGCAGCCCACGCAGGCCGTTCCATATCTTGCCTTCGGCGGTGACCACCTCCAGCCCCAGGGTAAGCTCCCGGGTGTTGCCATAGCGCAGTACCGAGGTGCCGCCGGCGTTGGTGCCCAGGTTACCGCCGATGGTGCAACTGCCCTGAGCACCCAGGCTCAAGGGGAACAGGCGCCCGGCCTGGCGCGCGGCCTGCTGCACGTTCTGCAGAATGCACCCGGCTTCCACGGTCAAGGTGTCGTTGTCGGTATCCACCTGCCGTACGCGGTTCATCCGGTCCAGTATCAGAAGCACTGCTCGGCCAGTGGTGTCCGGGGTCGCGCCGCCCATCAAACCGGTGTTGCCGCCCTGCACAACAATGGGCGCACCGTGGGCCACGCAGGCCCGCACCACGGCCGCCACCTCTTCGGTAGTGGCCGGGCGCACCACCGCGAGGGCCTGGCCCACATAAGTGCCCTGCTTATCGGTCAGTTGAGCAAGGGACGTTTCCCCTGCGCTCACATAGCCGGCGCCCAGGTGGTGCTGTAACAGGTGAAACAGCTCACGGCTCATATTCAATCTCCTGCCGGCTTATTGAGCGGCGCGCGGCGCGCGGCGGTGCGCTGCGCAGGCTTTCGTGCAGGTCACGCAGGGCCTGGGAAGGCGCCATGCCGGTGCGTTCGCCCAGTTGCAGCAGCCAGCCGCTGCGGTGCCAATCCCGGACGATCGCGTCCAGCGCGGCTTGGGTATCCTGCTCGCCCTTGCGTACCCAAATCACCGATTTGGATGGGATCAGGTCGCCGGGTAAAGGGGTTTCAAAGCCCGCCCATTCTCCGTCGCTCAACAGTGCGTGCATGGTAGGGCTCACATGCACCGCCGCTACACAGCCATTGCCCCGCAGCGCCAATAGGGATTCAGATTGGCTGCGGAAGGCTTTAATCTGGGCACCGTAGTCTTCTTGCAGGGGCTTGATGAAGTTGCTGCCCTGGGACACGCACACCGGCTTGCCCCTTAAGCCTTCCCACTGGGTAATACCTGCGCCCTTGCGAATGAGCGCCGCGCCCCCGACCTCTTCATAAGGCGTAGGCACGTAGTCCAGGCTCTTGGCGCGCTCATCGGTGTACTGCATGTTGGCGATCAGAATGTCGACCTTGCCTTGCTGCAAGAACTGCACCCGGTTGGGGGCCAGCACCGACACGGTCTCCAGGCTGACGCCCAATTGCTGGGCGATGCCTTTGGCCAGCTCTACGTTGTAGCCCAGGTGCTCGCCGGTCTTGGGGTCGATGGTACCGAAGGGCGGGCCGCTGAGCAGCACGCCCACGCTGATCTTGTGACGGTCGTGGACTTTGTCCAGCGTCGCGTCCGCCTGGGCTAACGTAGCGCCCAAGGCTAAGGCCACCGATAGGCCAATGGCACCCAACTGCTTGCTTAAGAAGAAACCGCTCATGATCGAACGCCTGGTCAGAGAGCCACTGAAAAGAACCATCGCCTCAAGCCCCTGAGGCCTGGAACGTGTTATGCAGTTCCACCAGCGCGGGTGACGCCGGGCTGATGTGATGGCGCTTCTCGCCCTCGATCAGCCAGCCAGTGCGGTGCCATTGCTTGACCAGGGTGTCGAGCTTGGCCTGGGTGTCGGTTTCGCCAGGGCGGGTCCAGATCACCGACGGTGCTGGGTTCAGTTCGGGGGTAATGGCGCGGTAGCCCTGCCATTCGGCGCTGTCGGCGACCAGCGGGTTGATCAGGGTAGCGTCATGTACCGCGGCCACGCAGCTATGGCCCCGTAGCGCCAGCAGGGATTCGGACGAGCTTTTGAACGCCTTGAGCTGAACGCCCATTTCGCTCAGCGGTTTGACGTAACTGCTGCCCTGGGAGGTGCAGACCGGCTGGCCGGCGAGGTCTTCCCAACGGGTGACCTTGCTGTCCGCAGGCACGGCCGCTACCCCGCCCACCCGATAGAACGGCGTAGGCACAAAACCCAATTGCTCGCCGCGCTGGGCCGTCCACTCCATGTTGGCGATCAGCAAGTCCACTTTGCCTTGTTGCAAGAATTGCACGCGGTTAGCCGGCAGCACAGGCACCAGGTCCACTTCGGCGCCCAGGTAGCGGCCGATGTCCTCGGCCATGTCCACATTCAGCCCCTCAGGCGTTTGGGTACCTGGGTCGATGGAGCCAAAAGGCCCGCCGGACAACAGCACCCCAACCACCACGCGGTGGCGTTGCTCGATCTTGCTCAAGGTCGCGTCCGCCTGGGCAGTAGCGGTGGCGCCCAGCGTGGCGAGGGTTGCGGCAATGGCCAGCAATGAACGGGCCACGGGCAAGCGCGTGTTCGACATGGTGTTCCCCTGAGTAGTAACGGCCTTTGCCCCCGGCGGCGGTTCGCCTGGGCGCGGTGTAAGGCCCTGCATCCTAGGGAGAGAAATCATGCAGCGGAAATGCAAATATCAAATATGGTTATAACTGTTTAACCCATCGCACGCCTTGGCCGCGTGGAGCCCTCTTAAATAGGGGGATAACGCTAGTCTTTTCCGGAAAGCTTTCAAAAATACATAACAGGTTTTAATGTATTGATGGCTACCGCTGATATAAGTCACCTTGCCACCGAGGCGCTTGCCATGCCCCCTACCCTCGACCTAGAACTGCTACGCACCTTCATCGCCGTGGTCGACCACCACAGTTTTGCCGGGGCCGGGGTGCACCTGTCTCGCACCCAGTCGTCGGTCACCCAACAGATGCAGCGCTTGGAGCAGCAGGTGGGCGTAAGCCTGTTTCAGAAGCAAGGTCGGCAAAAACACCTGACCGAACCGGGCCGCCAGCTGTTGCGCCATGCCCGGCAGATGCTGTCGCTCAACGACGACGCTCTGAACGCCCTACAGGAACAGAGCTGGAGCGGTGTGCTGCGCATCGGCTCGCCCCACGACATCGCCGATACCATCCTGCCGCCAATCCTGAGCCATATCGCCCGCTCGGCGCCGCGGTTGCGGCTGGAAATCGATGTGGGCCGCAGCCCGTTTCTGATGCAGGACCTGCATCGGGGCAAGGTGGATATGGTGATCTCCACCCGCGAAGACGCGAGCCTGGAAGGCTTCGCCCTGCGCACCTCGCCGGTGTGGTGGATCTGTTCGGCGCAATACATTCATGTGCGCGGCGAACCCATCCCGCTGATTCTGGTAGATGAACCGAGCATTTACCGGCGTTATGCCATAGAGGCGTTGGAGCAGGCCAACATTGCCTGGCGCCAGGCGTACCTGGCGTCCAACCTGATTGGCATCAAGGCCGCCACCCGGGCGGGGCTAGGCGTGACAGCCCGTAGCATGGAAATGCTCGGGGCAGACATGCGCGTGCTGGGGGAAGCCGACGGGCTACCGAGGTTGCCGGACGTCACCTACCACCTGTGGATTCGGCCCAATACCGTCAACCCGCTGGCACGGCGGGCGTATGAATTGATACGGGCCAGCCAGCGGGCTTAAACGCCGGGGCCACGGGCGCTACATCCTTTGTGGGAGCTGGCGCCAGCCAGCAAATCGGTCGCGCCGCGGTATTTAACCCGGCCGCGGCAACGCGGTTGGCGCCAAGGCCGATTGCGAGATATGTGGCTCTGTCCTCTATTGCCTGTAGGAACGAGCGCACGCTCGCGAAGAGACGGCACAGGCACCCTATGACCCCCTGTTCGCCAGCTGTGCTGGCTCCTACCACGCTTTCGCTTGTGCGATGACGGCCAAGACGGTATCTACGGTTGGAGCACAGCCCTTACCCCTTGTGTAACCAGCGCTTCATAGGCCGAGGCGACAGCAGAGCGGAACCCTGGGGCCTGGGCCAATGAAGGGCTGAACACCTCGGTTAAGCCTAAGAGGGCATCGACCCTTGCCGGCCCACTGGGCAACTGTGCCAGGCGTTCGCGCAGGGGGTCGTCCAGCGCGGGGCCTTGCAGTTCGGTAAAGCGAACCCAGGCAGCGACGCCCAGGGCGGTACAGTCGATGCGTTTGCCTTGGCCCAGCAAATGCTCAGCTCCCACCAGCCAGCGCTGGGGTAGCTTTTGCGAGCCGTCCATCGCGATCTGCCGCAGCCGGTGTTCGAGGGCATCGTTACCGAACCGGGCTACCAGCGCCTCGGCATAGCTGGCCACATCCACCCCCTTCGGCATATCCAGGGTAGGCGCGGCTTCATCGTGCATATAACGCGCGACCAGGCGCGCCAGCCAAGGGTCCTTGATAGCTTGGGCAACCGTTTCGAACCCCGCCAGCACGCCTACGTAGGCCAGCAATGAATGGCTGCCATTAAGCAGGCGCAGCTTCATGTCTTCGAAGGGGCGTACGTCCGTAACCATCTGCACGCCCTCGCCCTCCCAATCCGGGCGGCCCGTAGGGAAGTGGTCTTCGATCACCCACTGGCTGAAGGCTTCGCACACCACCGCGGCGGGGTCGTCGCAGCCCAAGGCCTGCAACCGCTGGCGAGCCCCATCGTCCATGGCGGGCACGATGCGGTCCACCATGCTGCTGGGAAAGGCCACGGTGCCCGCTATCCAGCGCGCCAGCGCCGGGTCCAGCTGTTGGGCCAGCCCCACTACCGCCTGGCGCGTACGCTGGCCATTGTGGGGCATGTTGTCACAACACAGTACCGTGAACGGCTCATGCCCGGCCGCTTTGCGCCGGCGCAGGCCTTCGAGCAGGATGCCCGGTACGCTGCGGGGCTCACTCGGCGTGGCGAGGTCGGCCTGTATCAGCGGGTCATCCAGGCGAAGCTCGCCAGTGGCCGGGTTCAGACAGTAACCTTTTTCGGTCACGGTGAGGGTCACGATGCGCACCACGGGGTCGGCCAAACGGGCCAATAGCCGCGCCCGCCCCAGCCCTTGATCGCCCGCGAACAGCACTTCCCATACTGCGCGAATAGCCCGCAGCGTCACCTGCGATCGGTCGCTGTACTCGGCCACTGAATAGCGCCCACCTTGGGCGCTTAAGGCCTCGACCAGCGCGCTGCCCGAACGCAGGTTGGCGCTGCAAATCCCCCATTCGCCGCCGTTGTGCCGAGCAAGGTTACGTTCCAGGTACACCGCCTGATGGGCCCGATGAAAAGCGCCCAGGCCCAGGTGAACGATGCTGATCGTTGCATGCGCCCAGGTCGACTCGACCCGTTCTACCCGGCTCACCGGGACACCCCAGCGGCGACGGGCTGAGCGGGCGTGGATTCACGGCTACCTGCCAGGGGCTTGACGAAGCGGGCGACGCACAGCGCACCGACCACCGTGAGCGCACCGGCCAGCAAGAACGCACTGGTGAAGGCCCCGGTGAACTGCACCAAAAAGCCAGTCACGGTAGGGCCGATGATCCCTGAGGTGTTGGCCAGAAAATGCATAAAGCCCCCAACCGAACCTACTCGCGCGGCGGGTACGGTGTCCTGCACGATGGCCCAGTAGATCGCACCGGTGAGGTAGAGGAAGAACACCGACAGCGCCACCAGGGTGACCGCCGCGTAGAGGGTGCTCACCAGGCCCGCCAGGGCGATACACAGCGCGCAGCCGAGCAGGCAACTGACCAGCACCACCTTGCGGGAAAACATGATCCGACCGGTTTTGCGGTAGACGAAGTCCGACAAGAAGCCGCCCAGGGCGAGCCCTACGCAGCCCATCAACCAAGGGATGACCGTGGCAATGCTCATGTCCTTCATGTTCAGGCCCTGGGCCTGGGTGAGGTAGGTAGGGAACCAGGTCAGGAAGAAGAACAGGGTGTAGTTGTAGGCAAAGAACGCAAAGGCAGTGACCAGTACCGTAGGGTGGCGCAGGTAATAGCCCAAGGGCCGTACCTGAGTGTCCACCACGGCAATGTTGCGCTCCTCGGCGGCAATGCGTTCAGCCAGCTCCCCGGTGGGTTTGGGCTTGACCCAGAAGTACCAGACGGTTGCCCACACAAAGCCGATCAGCATGATCACCAGAAAAGATACTTTCCAGCCGTAGGTCACCGCCACAAAGCCCACGACCGGCCCTGAGATCGCCCCGCCCAAGGGCGTACCGGACAACGCCAGGCCAATGGTGCGGGCCCGCACCCGGGGTTCGTACCAGGTGTTGACGGCCTTGCTGGTAGCCGTGGCCAGCGGCCCCTCGGCCATGCCGAACAGCACCCGCACCACCAGCAGCGCGGCAAAGCCTGCCACCAGCACCGTTAGCCCGCTGAAGGCCGACCACAGCAGCATGGCCACCACCAAAGTGGTCTTGGCGCCGAAGCGGTCCGCGGCCCAGCCGCCGATGAAGTTGAACACCGCATAGCCCACGAAAAAGGCGCTGAACAGCAAACCCATTTCGCCGGGGGACAGGGCGAAGTCCTTCTGGATCAAGGGCGCCGCGACCGACAGCGCCGAGCGGTCCAGGTAATTGATGATCCCTGCCAGAAACAGCATGACCAGGATCAGGCCACGTCCGTGACTATTCATTGCGATAACCTCCCGTGAGTTGTGATTGTGTCGGTGAGGGCGGTAGGGCCGGTCAGGCACGAGGGGCGTTGAGCTCTACCAGCACCTTTCGGGTTTGCTCCGGGTGCTGCTCGATCAACTCGATAGCCGAGGGCATGTCGGCGAAGGGCACCCGATGGCTGATCAGGGCCTGCACGTCCAGCGCGCCACTGGCCATCAACTCCAGTACCCGGGCAAACTTGCGGTTGTTCAGCCGTGAGCCCACCAAGGTGAGTTCCTTCTTGATGACCTCCAACTGCACCAGGTCGCTGGGGGTGGCGGAGAAGCCCAGCAGGCCGATGCGCCCGGCAGGCGAAGCGATGCGTGCCATCTGCGGCAACAGCTCGGGGATGCAGGCCGCGTCCACGATCAAGGGCACGCCCTCCCCGCCGGTCACCTCACGCATCACCTCTTCTACGTTCTGGGTACGGCCGTTGAGGGTGCGCGTGGCGCCCAGCTGGCGGGCGGTGGCCAGGCGGTCATCGATCACATCGGTCACGGTGATATCGGTCAGGCCCAGGGCGCGCGCCATTTGCACCACTGTCAGGCCAATCACCCCGGCGCCATAGATCAGCACGGCATCCCCGGGGAATACCTGCATACGGTCCAGCACGTTAAGGGCGATGGTGTAGGGCTCCACCAGCGCGGCCTGCTCCAAGGCAATGCCGTCGGGCAGGCGATGGGCGTTGGCGGCCGGTACGCTGACCAGCTCACTGAAACCGCCGTCACGGTGCACACCCAGCACCTGCAAGTGCGTGCACACGTTAGGCCGGCCAATCCGGCAGGGGTAGCAGCGGCCGCAATTGATCACTGGGTCGATGCAGACCTTATCCCCGACCGCCAGGCCCGTGACGCCCTCGCCCACCTGCTCCACGACGCCGGCAAATTCATGGCCGGTGATGCGGGGGAAACGCACAAAGGCATTTTGCCCGTGGATGATGTGCATGTCCGAACCGCAAATGCCCGCATAGGCCACGGCCACCCGCACGTCACCTGTCGCGACCTCGGGCTCGGCGACCTGCTCCACGCTGAACTCGTGGGGGCCTCGTACTTGAAATGCTCTCATGTTGTTCTCCTTAGGGCGCGGGGCGCCTTACCAGTGCCAGAGGGTGCCGTCGACCAGCCGATTGACTGGGAGGCTGGCACGTTTGTAGGGGTAGTTGGCCGCCAGGGCTTCGTCGATATCCACGCCATGCCCCGGTACCTCGCCTGGGGTGAAGTGGCCGTCCTCGAAGCGGTAGGCATGGGGGAATACCTCGTCGATCCGCGCCTCATGGGGCATATGCTCCTGAATGCCGAAGTTCGGCACCCAGGTATCGAAATGCAGCGCCGCGCCCATGCACACCGGGGACAGGTCCGTCGCCCCATGAAAGCCGGTGCGAACGTTGAACAGCGCGGCGAAATCGGCAATGCGCCTAACGTGGGTGATACCACCGGCATGCACCAGGGTGGCCCTGATGTAGTCGATCAACTGCTCTTGGATCAGCTCACGGCAGTCATGAATGGAGTTGAACACCTCGCCCACCGCCAAGGGCGTGGTGGTGTGCTGGCGGATCAAGCGAAAGCTCTCCTGGTTCTCGGCGGGCGTACAGTCCTCCAGCCAGAACAGATTGAATTCCTCCACACGCTTACCTAGCCGGCCGGCCTCGATCGGCGTAAGGCGGTGGTGCACGTCATGCAGCAGGTGCAGGTCGTCGCCAAAGCGCTCGCGCACCGCAGCAAACAATTTGGGCACGTAGTTAAGGTACTTGGCGGTGTCCCATACATGCTCGGCGGGCAGGTCGCTGTCCGCAGGCTCGTAGCGCTCCCCTTCGCGCTTGGCCACGCCGTAGGTCGTGGGGATGCCAGGTACGCCGCACTGCACCCGCACCGCCTTGTAGCCCGCCTCTACATGCCGGGCCACTTCATCCAGGCAGGCTTCGATATCCCTGCCGGTAGCGTGGCCATAGACCATCACCCGCTCGCGGCTCTTGCCACCCAGCAATTGGTACAGCGGCATGTTCGCCGCCTTGGCTTTGAGGTCCCACAAGGCTACGTCCACCGCCGCGATGGCGGTCATGGTGACCGGCCCCCTGCGCCAGTAGGCCCCACGATACAGGTACTGCCAAATGTCCTCGATACGGTGGGCGTCCCGGCCGATCAGCGCAGGGATCACATGCTCTTCAAGGTAGGCAACCACCGCCAGCTCGCGGCCATTGAGGGTGGCATCACCGATCCCGTAGAGGCCTTCATCGGTGAGGATTTTCAAAGTAACCAGGTTGCGCCCTGGGCAGGTCACGATCACGCGGGCATCAATAATCTTCATGGCTCAAGCCTCTTTGGCAGGCGAAACGGGATGGGCGTTAAGCGCAGGCATCGCGGGCATGGCCTGGCGTGGAATCAGCGCCCCAGGGTGGCCAATGACTGCCCCGGCCAGGCGATGTCCCCAGGCAGCAGCCAGCTCCGCCGAGCCACCGGTCAGGCGACAGGCCAAGTAGGCGGCACTGAAAGAATCACCGGCAGCTGTGGTATCCACGATGTTGGCCACCCGTTCGCTGGGCACCTCCACCACCCCTTCGGGGCCGCTTATAATGCAGGGCTGGGCACCGCGCTTGAGGGCAACCTCCTTGACGCCAAGCGCTGCGTACATCTCAAAAAGCGCGGCTGGCGTAGGCAGCCCGAACAACTGGGCGTCGTCTTCCCAAGTAATCAGCGCCAGGTCAGTGAGTGCCAGCACCTGGCGGTGAAGCTGCCGTGCTTCCTCGGCACTGCGCCACAGCCGTGGCCGGTAGTTGTTATCGAATACGATGCGCGCGCCTTGGTCCCGACAATGGCGAAGGCCTGCCAGCAGGTTCGCCCGGCCTTCCTCGCTGAGAATCGCCAGGCTGATGCCGCTGAGGTAAATAGCGTCGTAGCCCGCCAGGCGCTCGAGCAGCGCCTGGCCTTCGGCGCCATCAAAGCACAGCCGCGCGGCAGACTCCCCGCGCCAATAGAGAAAGCGCCGCTCGCCGCTGTCGTCTGTTTGGATCAGGTAAAGGCCTGGGAGCCGCCCTGGCAAGGTGCGGGTGTGGGCATCGCTCACCCCTTCTGTTTGCCAGCGGGCGCGCATTGCCTGGCTGAGGTCATCGTCGCCCAGGGCGGTGACGTAATCCACCGTCGCCGTGCCCGCGCACAGCCGCGCCAAGTACACGGCGACGTTAAGGGTGTCGCCGCCGAAGGCTTGCACCATCGCTCCTCCCGGCCGCTGCTGAAGCTCGACCATGCATTCACCGAGCAAGGCCACGCGGGGGTTAGGCTTGGACATCAGCGTCATGGGCCCTCCTTGGCGATCAGCGCGTTTGGGCTGGGCTCAAGGGCCAATAGACAGGTGAGCATTGTCGTTTACCTCCATCGCCTGGTTCGTCCTCCCGTGATGAATTCACGAAACTGGAACAGCGGTTCATTCTTATTGGATGGCAGTTTCTATGGAAATCCGCCGTGTCGTCAAGCAAGATGAACCGCTGTTTCAGAATTAGAGGTAGATGAGGACCTATGGACGACAAATGCACCGCCGCCAGTCATGACATGGTCAGCGCAGTGGGCCGGACCCTCGCGGTACTTGAAGCACTCGGTGAGCAAGAGGACGACAGTGGGCTGACCGAACTGGCCCAACGGGTGGGCATGTCCAAGGCCACGGTGTATCGCTTCCTGCAAAGCCTCAAACGCCTGGGGTATGTGGTGCAGGACAGCGAGGACCGCTACCGCCTGGCGGTCAAGCTTTTCGAGTTGGGCGCCCGTTCGCTGCCGCAGCTGGATTTGATTCGTGAAGCCGAGCAAGGCATGCGCCACCTCAACGAGCTGACCGGCGAGACGGTGCATCTAGGCATCCACGACGACGGCGCGATCGTTTACGTGCACAAGATCGACTCACGCTACAACCTGCGCATGTACTCCCGGATCGGCCGACGCGCGCCCTTGTACTGTACGGGCATCGGCAAAACCCTGATGGCCTGGCGGGATGACGCCGAGGTGCGCCGGCTAATGGCTAGAGAGGAGTTCATAGCCCGTACCCGGCATACCCTGCCAAGCTTGGCGGCCTACTTAAACGAGCTGCGCCAGGTGCGGGAACAAGGGTTCGCCGAAGACCGGGAAGAGTTCGAAGACAACATGCGTTGCATTGCCGCGCCGCTGTTCGATCGCTTTGGCCAGGTTGTAGCGGGCCTGAGTGTGTCATTCCCATGCTTTCGATTCCCTGAGGCACGCAAGGCCGACTACGTAGCCGAGCTGCGCCGCACCGCCCAACGGATTTCAGCGGCCTTGGGTGCGCCGGCCGATGCAGGCCAGCACCTGGCGTGACGCAATGGGGGGCGGTGACCGTAGATACCGTCTTGACCCTCATCGCACAAGCGGGCTGCTGTCGTAGCCAGCGGAGCTGGCGAACAGTACGCCGTTGGTTGCCTGGTGTCGGCCCTATTCGCCATCCGTACGATGGGCTGCCCGCTGGAGGGCACCTGAACAATGCCGAAGCTTACGGCCTCTGAGAGGAGTTCCAGCGGCTGCTCAATTATTAGTAAGGGGCGTAAGCCGCCTGTTTATGCGTTTGCACAGGGCAAACCGAGTGTCGTGCCGCCTGTTGGATTATTTGGCAAACAGTTGGCTCATGTCCTTGAAGGCTTTGAATTCCAGCGCGTTGCCGCACGGGTCGAACAAGAACATGGTCGCCTGTTCCCCTACCTGGCCCTGGAAGCGCACATAGGGCTCGATCACAAACTTGGTTGCGCGGGCCTTGAGCCGGTCGGCAAGGGCTTCCCATTCCTGCCAACCCAGAATGATGCCGAAGTGCGGCACCGGTACATCGTGGCCATCCACGGCGTTGGTGTGTACGGCTTCTTGGCTAGCGGTTTTCGGGTGCTCATGAATCACCAGCTGGTGGCCATAGAAATCGAAATCGACCCAGTGTTCGCTGGAGCGCCCTTCCGCCAAACCAAAGGTTTCACCGTAGAAGGAGCGTGCAGCGGGCAAGTCGTAAACGGGGATTGCAAGGTGAAACGGAGAAAGGCTCATCGCAGGCTCCAGTCTTGTCGTTTTAACGAGGCTCCGGGCCCGCTGGATCAACTCCAGCGCCCGACCCCGTGGCCTCATCATAGGGCTGGCCCATAAACAAAAAAAACAATATATTTTTTTGGTTTATACAAGAGATTTTTATCAATGATCCGCGAACTCAAAACCCTGATCGCGGTTGCCCGCGAAGGCACCTTTGCCGCTGCGGCGCAAAAGATCGGCCTGACCCAAGCGGCCGTCAGCGCCCAAATCGCGCGGCTAGAGGCTGAATTGGGGCTGGAACTGTTCGACCGCACCGGGCGCAACGCGGTACTTAATCCCATCGGCCACCAGACGCTTCTTCAAGCCCAGGAGATGGTCAAGCTCTACAACAACCTCGGCTCCTTTACCCCCCAAACCCAAGCACCCCAGCTCGTAACCATGGGCGCTATCGCCTCCATCCAACGCAGGCTGCTGCCCGGCGCATTGGCAGCCTTCTGCCGCCAGTGCCCGAATTTTCGTACACGGGTATTGCCAGGGTTATCCATGGAGCTGCTGGATCAAGTGGATGCTGGCGAGATCGAGCTGGCGGTGATCATCCACCCTGCCTTCTCGCTCCAGAGCGACCTCAAATGGGTGCCGCTGGCAAGGGAGCCTTATCGGCTGCTGGTGCCTAAAAAAGCCCCCAATGACGATTGGCAGGGCCTGATCACGTCCCAGCCGTTTATTCGGTACGACCGAGCGTCCTTCGGCGGGCGGCAGGTTGATCGCTTTCTACGCACACTGCACCTGAGTCCCCAGGAGGTGTGCGAGCTGGATGAGCTTGAAGCCATCGCAAAACTGGTAGGCAATGGCGTGGGCGTGGGCGTGGCGCTGGTGCCAGAAACCTTGGGGCATAAGGCATGGCCCCCAGGGGTGCGGGCCCTGGACCTTGGTGAGCACACCTTTTACCGAGATATCGGGCTGGTGCATTCGGTCAAGCGCACGGTGAATGAGCCGGTTATGGTGTTGGCTGGGGTGATTGAGGGGTTTGCTCTGCAGCTTTGACGGGGGTGATAGCTTCGTAAGCGTCTGCAGGCTCAGTTAGCACCCTGCCGCCTATTAAAGCGGGCTTGCCCCTAACGCTTTGGTATTCAGTAAACGAACACCCAAACCAATAAAAAGCGCACCCGTAATGCGCTTCAAAGATGAAACCCAGCGAGCAGCGGCGAGGCGCTTGCTGAAACGGGACGCCGCATAGCAGTAAGCCGAATGGACGATCACAACGATCGCCGCGACGGTCACGTACATCACCATGAACTGCCCTAAAATGGGGCGATCATGATCAAGGAATTGAGGCAAAAAAGCACAGAGGAAAATCAGCGTCTTGGGGTTACTGACCGATACTAAAAAGGCTTCTGTACCTACGCTCCAATTCGAGGAGGACGCAGAGGCGGCCAACGCATTCTTCGGTTGAGCGGTGTGCGCGCGGCTAAACAGTTGGCGCAGCCCGAGGTAAATCAGGTACCCGGCCCCTGCGACTTTTAAAACCAGAAATGCTGTAGGAATAGCAACGAGCATCGCCCCTACGCCAAGCGCCACGCCGCTGGTCACCAGCAACTGCGCGCCGAGGTTACCTAGTAGTGTTCCGCGATGGCTGAAGGCCCATAACGTAGCGCGTTTCGCACGACCAATAGTACGTTTGGGCCAGGGGACAAGGTTGTCGCCAGGTAGGCCAAGCTGAATGTAATCCATAGATGAAAAGCCATAGAAAGTCCTTTAATACCTAACCAACCGTCCCCGGCCAGGGTTTCATAAGCCCTATCGCCTTCCAAGTGAATTAATGCGGGGCTGCTTTGGCACCCCCTTAGGCCTAATCACCTTCGCAGTCACGCCTGGCTGCTTTGAATAAGCGGGAGCATGCCGCGAAACGCCTGTGCATCGCAGGTCACAAGGCTCGAAGGGCTGCTGCCGTTATGCTCTACCAGGAAAGCGCTTAACGAGCTGAAACCCTAGGGAATAGCCTAACCACCTGGGGAGGCTGCCAGCACCGAAAAACCAGGCCTCATGACCATAATCTGTTCGATGCCAATAGGTGGCTGCGAGCGCAGCGTGGCAGCTAATGGCAGACATTTCCAGCCGCTCCCATGGTTCGGGTAAACCACTACAAAGCTGTTGGGCAAAAGTGCCCGCCAAGCCTTCCGAAACAAGCGCTTCGCCCAATGACGGTCCATAGCCGGGCCCATCCCAATGGCCAGCATGATGAAGCTCATGGGCAAACATACGCTCAAGGGAAACGTCTTCATTGGCGATGAAGCTATCGCTGGCAGGGTCAACGGTTATAAAAATAAGCCCTGGTTCAGGCGCATAGCGAAGATGCCCTTTTCTGGAATAACACGGCTGCCTGCTTTTACGACCACATCCAGCGGGCGCAGAGGCATCACTGCGATTGTCTTTCATACGTCTCTAACAGACAGGTGCGAAGCCAGCGACATTGGTCGGCAAGCGAACCGCGCGCGTCGATAAAATGGATATTAAGCGGTGCCATTCGTATCGCTCCTTGTTATCACGCTTTGCCTGACGAGGCAGCATTGCCGTGCCAGCTTTCCGACGCGTGTCTACTTCGACCAAAACTGGCGTTGCTGGTACATGATACATGCGCTGTTAGCGTCAACGCTTCGTAGCAGTTTATTGGCTGATAGTCAGAGGTATAACGCGGTTGATGTTGGGTTCGGAATAAACCTTCTTTGAGACGCAACAGATTCGCGCGCTGTGCCACATAGCTAAAAACCACCCCCACCACGACCCTTGAAGCAGCGTGCAAATCCATATACCTCGACTAACGTGATGGGCTCATCCCCTTAAAGGATTACCCCATGACAGCCTCTAATAGCACTGTGAGCACTGTGAGCACTCATACCGTTAGAACGGACCCGGGCACCGTTCAGGTGGACCTCACGGGCCAGTTCGACGATAACCAGAGCATGCTCTTGGGGCTTGCTGTAGAGCTTGATCCAGGCGTAAAGGCTGTGCACGGAAATGCCCAAGCGCTTAGCAACATCGGCAACAGATTTGCCTTTCTCGGTCACTTGCTTGACGGCTTCGATCCTGAATTCTTCGGGTTAGCGCTGACGGCTCATGGCACCTCCTATTTGGGCCTCATCATGAGGCTTGAAGGTGTCTACGAAACCAGGGGCGATTCAGCGTGGCGCTGGGCTTTCCTTAAATCCAGAAAAGCTAGAGCATGACGAAGAAATCGATCCCTAAGCTTTTCATTACCCCTGACTGAACCACGATAAAAATCCTATGCATTATTTTCAATATTGGATAATAAAAATTGGGCTGAGCCTTGAAAAGCCGAGGTCTGCACTGAACTGATTACAGCCTTGTGCTTGTAGCTATCAAAAGCCTGGAAGGCACAATAGCCAAAAAATGAAGTATTCATCAAACCAAGCGCTAACCATGGAAACCCAAGCACGCGCGCCAGAGTGGAGTGTCCTTTCCTAAACAAAAACCAGCCAAATATTGAAGGGAAAATCAAAATCCCTAAGGCGAGGGAAAATTTAACTTTTCGCTTCTGTGGTACCATTGCTACTGCGGTCACGACGTACTCCATGTTTTTTACGAAATCCGACATTCAGTTTTTCAAATACATACTAAGACAAATCATCTCATGCGCCGACTAGCATGGGTGCATAGGGCCTTTGTGCTTATAACCCGCAATCAGGGTGTCCGCTCTCACGCTGCATAGGAATAGAACGCATTGCCTCTTCTCGCCATCGTTATCGTCGGGATAACGGAAAGCTTTAGGAAAAAATCCACGTTACGTCAGATCTTTCTCAAGCCTGTGACTGATAGCTTCAGCCATAGCCGTGCACGCGGCCGAGCGTGCTATTCTCTTGTGCAGAAAAATGGCGAACTGGCTTGACGATGTCGTCCACGACAAGACCTGTTTGAGCGAGGCATAAACTACGTAGACCAATACTGTTGCTGGCCTTCAAAATATTTTGTTGCAACGCCTTAGCGCAGCGACTATTTTTCGCACCTTATAGATCTTCAGTCTTGCAACCCGACCTGATCAGTAGCAAACACGCATGCAGGGACGCGCAGCACCACTAAAGAATTACAGTCCCGATCATGCGCACCTAGAAACATTGTAATTATGGAGTTTTCAATGATAAGGAAAGCTAGTCAATATAGGTTTTCTTGTATAGGAATCCTCGCAGCAGGTTTAATACTGTCTGGCTGCGAGACAACTACGCCTCGTTATGAGGGGAATCGTCCTCCTGATCCTACCAAGGCCGTCCTGATAGGCACGATAGTGGAGGGCTATCTTACCCAGCCCCATGGGCTGCAGGTTTCTGTAGTCAAGGTATCCGAACCTACAAGCTCTATTCAGCTACAAACGCTTGGGGTTGAAGACGATACGCCGTCACCTAATCTTCTTGGCAATTTATTCATGTACGAGGTCCCAGCGGGCCAGTATGAAATAAAAAGCTGGCGCTACAAGTTCTACTTTGGAACATCAATCCCACGGCCTACACCTGTTATATTTACGGTTAAGCCGGGAGAAATAGCATACATAGGCGACCTGTATGTCAACGCATTAACTTACTGCCTCTCAAATATCAACCATGATAACTCTATAAACATACTGAAAGTTAAGTACCCTGTACTTGAGCGATACAATATCACTAATATAACGCCGCAAAGCGCTTTCCTTCCTTGGCCTAGCTCCGATGCGAAGGATCACGGCAAAGGGATTTGCAATCCATTTTAAACCGCAAGTAATAGGAATTACGAAAGTGAAATTAAGGGCTATATTCTGGATCGCGTTAATCGTCTTGCTTGGCGGCTGCACGGGACCATCACTTGAGGGGCGTCCTTTCTTCACAGGCGCCCTACCCGTGGTGACTGATCAGGCTACCCTTTATTTCTATAGGAACAACACTACCATGTACGGATCTGTTGCGCCCAAAATAACGATCAATGGCAAGCCTACGGCTTTCTTGGTCGCTGGCGGTTATTTTTCTGTCGTGCTACCTGCTGGTCATTACAAAATAGAGTCCACCTCTCCTCCAATTCTCAGCACAATGAAAAATACCGCATTTGAAATCAATCTTCAAAAAGGCATGGCCTACTTCATAAGCCATGAAGTTGGGGAATCTCCATTTGCAGATGGCAGGACACTAGGTGCCGTCGAGGACGCTCGTTTCAGTGGAGAGGAGTTTTTTCCCGGTATGCCCATGTACCGGCTGGTCAAGCCACAGAAGCAATGAAATGGTGTCGGCTTATCCCGCTGGGGGTGAACTAGCATCATTTCCATTACCCAGAGGGTGGCAGACCGTATGCATTTTCCAATTGAGTATTTTTTATAAAACCTCAAGGCTTTGGCTGCCGAATTAAATGTAAAATAATACTCACTACAACAGAAGCCGTATATTTACCTTTCCACAAACTCTTTCATGCCTTGAAGGGCTATCGCCAATGAAAAGTAGCGCCGCGAAGATCTTGATTCTGATTCTGACGCTAGCCTACTTTCTAACTGGATGCCAGTCTCCCTCTTCAAGTGAGAACACAAATCTATCTGCTCAGCAAATCGAGGATATCCTGTGCCTGCGGGCCTACGCAGCCCTTTCTCAGATTAACAATGTTCAGTATCTGATTAAGACTGCCGAGCGCGGAAACACAACCTGCAAGCTCTATCTAGGCTATTCTTACGAGCGGGGAATTGGCATCAAACAAGACACTTACCATGCCAAGGCACTTTATCTTGAGGCGGCTCAAAACGAAGGAATAGCGTATTTTTATCTTGGACGAATGGCGGAGGATGGAATAGGTGGCCCTGTAAATTTCGAAGCTGCTCGAGATTACTACTTAGAGTCATTTAATACCACCAAAAATCATGAAAGCTCTATCCGGTTAGCCCAACTTTTGGAGTTTGGAAAAGGCGGCGCTATAGACTTACCTGGCGCTGTGGAATTTTATCTAAAAGCCTTGGGGCGGGATGATAGGGCTTTGGAAGGCATCCACCGCCTTCAGGCACGTGGCATTCAATTAAATGATTCACAGAAATCACTTTATGAAGATATCTGGATTGGCCAAGTAGAAAAATCCTTATTTAATAGACTCGCTGCTCAGCGTCAATTCTTGCTCGGACCAGATCCAAGGGCTCTGAATCCCCAGCTTGCCAAAATCCAGATTAGGTACACTGAGGGCACCTTAATTGCTATCATTAAAATATTACAAAGTTCTGGCAATGAAACTTTTGATAGTCGACTAAACAAAGTGCTCTCTGGATATAGGTTTGATTACGAACCTTTGCTGGAGCCTCCTGCAAAAGCGCTAAACGTAATTTACGAAGTCGATCCCTATGCACTGTAACCAGGTCTAATAGAACCCATTTGCGGCTTGTTGAGATTTCGAAAAATCTTATCATCATCAACCCCCACATTATCGCGCGTTTGCCAGTTAAGGGTTGTTGGGGGGACAGAAATCAGAAATTTTCGGCGCTGGCTTCTAAATTTTTTAGCCGCGAACCAGCTGCCCTCAAAACCACCCATCCGCCACGCCCAACCCCACCTTTGAAGCAGCGTGCAAATCCATATACCTCGACTAACGTGATGGGCTCATCCCCTTAAAGGATTACCCCATGACAACCGCCAATAGCACTGCAAGCACCCATACCGTTAGAACCGGCCCAAGTACGGTACAGGTGGACCTCACCGGCCAGTTTGACGACAACCAAAGCATTGTTATTCAACCCGACGGCAAGATCCTGCTGGGAGGGTATACCCAGTACCTGGCATGGGGTTACCCCGGCGCCGCCGGTGAGGAGAGCTATGGCTACGAGCAGAATCACTCGGTTATCCGCCTGAACGCAGACGGTAGCCTGGACACCCGCTTCAATGATGGGGGCGTGGACATCGTGCCTGCGGCGATAGCCCCCGCTTCGCGCTATGAACTCACGGCGGTGCAAGCCGACGGCAAGGTGCTGGTCGCCACGGAACAGAAAACCGGCATACAGGTGGAGCGCTTTAACAGCGACGGGACGCGGGACCTTGGTTTTGGTCAAAAAGGCGCTATTGCAATCGATATCAGCCACGACTTCACAGGCTTTGACCTCACGGCTAACACAGATGGGACCTTCCAGATCAGCGCCCGCGGATTTGACGAGGCCACAGTGGCCAAGATTGGCGATGACGGTACCTTGGTCGACAGCTTTGGCGATAAAGGCACACTGACCGTTACCATCTCCATGGACGACTACTACACCGGCGACGTTTCCACCGCTGTGCAGGCAGACGGCGGGTTTGTGTTCGGGGGCGCATACAGCCCTGTTGGCGGGGACAATCGCACCTTCACCCTCCAGCGCTTCGACGCGGACGGTCAAGCGGATACCCGGTTTGGTAACAAGGGTTATCTCTATTTAGACGCTGCCATGGGGTTCGGCGACGACTCCGTGCTTACCGTGCAGGCCGACGGCAAGATCATCGTGATGGGCCACGGCAACCAGGATACCCAGGCCAACCTGGTGCGGCTTAATACGGACGGCTCTTTCGATAAAAGTTTCGGCGACAACGGCAAAGTAACCTTCGAAACCGACACCCCTATGGCGTTGACCGTACAGGCCAATGGCAAAATTCTCGCCACGGGGACTACCAACGGCGATTTCAGCGTCATCCGCTTCAATGCTGACGGCAGCGTGGATACCGGTTTCGGCAGCCACGACGGTAAGCTGCATATCGACGGCTACACCGGCGAAGAAATCCTGAAGGGCACTGATGCTGCTGAGGTGATTCATGGCCTGGCGGGCGATGACGTGCTCCAGGGCAATGGCGGCCGCGACCTGCTGCAAGGCGGCGCTGGCGCAGACATCTTCCGCTTCAACGCCCTCAGCGACAGTTACCGCACCGCGCTCCAGAACGGCAGTGACCGCATTCAGGACTTCGACGCCGTCCATGACCGTATCGACCTGATCGGCCTGGGCTTCACCGGCATCGGCGATGGCCAAGACGGCACCCTGGCCGTGCAAGGCAGTGCTGATGGTAGCCGCACCTACCTTAAAAGCTACGACGCCGATGCCTCCGGGCAACGCTTCGAACTGGCCCTGGACGGCAACCTGGTGGGCCAATTGAACACTGGCAACCTGGTGTTCACCCCCCCTACCCTTGGAGGTACCTCTGACAAAGACACGATTACAGGCTCTGCCTTATCGGAAATCATCTACGGCCTGGGCGGCAATGACCGCATCAACGGCGGCGCTGGCGCGGATGTAATCATCGGTGGCGCTGGCGCAGACCACCTCGACGGGGGCGACAGAACCGACATCTCCCTATGGACCGACAACCACCAGAACGACGATATCTTCCGCTACACCTCAACCGAGGACAGCTACCGCACCGCCACCCAGAGCTTCGTCGACCTGATCGAGCGCTTTACGGTAGACGACAAGATCGATGTGGCACAGTTGGGGTACACCGGCTTCGGCGATGGTACCGGTACCACCCTCAAAGTGGCTTACAACAGCAACCTGGACCGTACCTATTTGCAGGATGTGGAAGCAGATGCCCAAGGGCATAAGTTTCAGGTGGCGATCAGTGGTGACTGGAGAGAAAGCCTTGATGACCGCAGCGTGGTGTTTGCCGGCGGTGATCAGGTGGGGTTGATAGGGGTGGCGGCAGAGGTTGATCAGGGGCATGTGGTGGGTTAATAGGGGTTGGAACGACCTTCTGAAACAATCAACGGATAAAGAGCCATGAAAACCCCAACCATGTTTGCGGTTGGGGCTTTACAGCATCTCACACGGCACTAGCCGCACCTTAACTCGCTGCCCCAATGCCCACGCGGCGCTCGCCAGGGTCGCTAGGTTATGCCGAGGTCATTCTGATCTAGCGCCCGGGCCACCGCAGTACGGCTGGTATGCATACGCTCAGCCAAAGCTTTCTTGGAAAGCTTTTGTGCTTTCATCAAGGTTTCCAGTTGCCAGGCGATCACGCGCTTGAGCGCGACCGCGGACACCTCTTCGCTGATACCTCGTTTTGCGAGGAAGTCGTCGAAATCAGAACCCATATGCTTATTCATATACCCTACCTCTGTAGCGGGCCTTACGCCGCCGGGCAATGTCGAGGTTCGACCTTACCGTTAGTATGGGCCTTCACTGCTCATGCGGCCTAGCGTACCAAAAAGGTACTCCCAGCGAGGGCTAAACATGCGGCGCGTCATATAACCGAGCACCCTCCTCGTCGTGTTTGAACTATGCGGCAATGTCCTTCAACTTCCGTTACAGGTGGGGGCCAGCGTGTCAGGATTGTCGACGTTGCTCTGCACGATCATCTTTACCGGGGACCTAAATATCGAGGGCCCGTTACCAACGCATCGACCAAGGCCTCGCGGGCAAAGTAAAAAGTCGCGCCGATCTGCCGACTTTTAATTTTCGTTCAGGCCCAGCAACTCGGCGATGGCGCACACGCGCAGGCCGGTCCAATACAGGAACTTGGCTTGGCGGCGGTCGTCGCGAACAGGGGCTTGATCAAGTGCCGTCATGGTGGCGATGCTGCCTGCCCAGCACGCGAACCCGTAGCCCGCCAGGTTGTACCTGCGCCCTCCACAGTTGCCGCGCGTTGCCCCCGCGCCCTGCCCTGACGACCATGCTCCCAACACTGCGTTGAGGACCCCGGCCACCGCCGATCTAGGGAGGCCCCCATGAGTGGCTTTATCGCCGCCGGCCCTGTGGCCGGTAACACCGTAGACAACGACGGCTTCTGGCCGGATATCCATTCCAAGGACGTCACGGCCGTGCTGCGCCTGGACGGCAGCGTACCCGCCGTGCGCCTGGAGCAAGCCGTGCTGACCGCCATGCTGAACCTTAACCGGGAACTGCGCCCGCTGAAAAACCGCTACCGCGCCGAGGGCTACGCCACCCTTGAGGATGTTCCCGCCGAGCACATGGGCGAGCACAGCGAGTGGGTACTGCTGTACCGCCGCGCCGTGTATTGCGCCGCTGGTGCGGAGCTTTGCGAGCGCTACCGGGGTTATGACAGCACCGGCGATGGCGCACAGCGCGCCGAAGCTCTGACCCCCACCGTGGACGAGTACCGCCGCGACTACCGCTACGCCGTGCGCGACCTGCTGGGCCAAGGCCATATGACCGTGGAACTGATCTAGATGGCTCGGCGCGTGCGAGCCCAGCAAGGCGACACCGTAGACGCCCTCTGTTGGCGTGCCTACGGGCGCACCGCAGGCATGGTTGAGCAAGTATTGGCCACCAACCCCGGCCTGGCCGACCACGGCGCCACCTTACCCCATGGGACCTTGGTGGAACTACCCGACGCCGCGCCGCTGGCTGAACGCAAGGAGCAGATACAGCTATGGACCTGAACCCCTTATCGAAAAGGACACCCCCCATGCCTGACAAACCCGATACCTGGGCCTGGCTCGCTGCCTGGCTGCAACAACATTGGCCCACCGCCTATGTGGGCTTGCTTGCTGGGGTGATCGCTGCCCTGCGCGTGGTCTACGGCGGTGGCTCCTGGCGCCGCACCTTACTGGAGTCGCTGCTGTGCGGCACCATTGCCCTGGCAGGCAGCTCCGGGTTGGAAATGCTGGGCATCGCCAGTTCTGCCGGGCCCTTCTTTGGCGGCATGATCGGCCTGCTGGGGGTGGAAGCCGTGCGCGCCCTCGCCTTGCGCCTCTTCATTCGCCAGGCCGATAAAGCATGAGTTCGCTGCGCCACGGCCACCGTGGCCTTGCCGTGCAGCAGTTGCAGCAGCGCCTTAACCAGGTCGGCATGGCCGTTGTGGTCACCGGGTTGTTCGACGACGCGACCCAAGCGGCCATACAGGCCTATCAGCTCAGCCGCGGGCTGGTGGCCGACGGGATTGCGGGCGAGAAAACCCAGGCTGCCCTTGCCGGTTTCGACCTGTCGCGGTTGCTCAGCCAAGGGGTATTAGCCAAGGGCGCCAAACGGCTTGGCGTGGAGCTGGCCGCCATGTTGGCGGTGAACGAGGTCGAAAGCCTAGGCATGGGCTTCTTACCCAACGGCAAACCCAAGGTGCTCTTCGAAAGGCATGTGCTACACCGACGCCTGCAAACGCCACTGCGCAATAGCTTGGCGGCCCAGCACCCCAGCTTAGTTAACCCGGTACCTGGCGGATACGGGGGCGGCGAAGGCGAACATACCCGCCTAGCACTGGCCAGGAACCTTGTAGGTGACCTGGCGCTGGAGGCTGCCAGCTGGGGCGCTTTTCAAGTGATGGGGTATCACGCCGAGCGTTTGGGCTATGCCAACGTCGTCGCCTTTACCGAGGCGATGGCCGAACACGAAGCCGCACAGTTCGAAGCCTTCCTACGCTCCGTGGAAGCAGACCCAGCCCTGCACAAAGCGCTAAAGGCCAAGCGCTGGGCGGCCTTCGCCGAGGGCTACAACGGCCCCGCCTACCGCCGCAACCTCTACGACGCCAAGCTAGCACGGGCCTATGAACGCCACGCCCAAGCGCTGGAGGTGGCAGCGTGAGCCTGCTGCGCCAGGCGCTTTGGGGGCTGGCTCTGCTGCTAGCGGTCGGGCTCTCGCTGCGCCTGGGCTTCCTTGAGCGCCAAGCCGCCCAGGCCCAGGTGCAAGCCGCCGAAGAGGCTCAACGCCTTAGCGCAGCTGCCATCGACACCCTCTGGGAAAGCCTGCAGCGCGAGCGCAGTGCACAACTAAAACTGCGCCAGCAACAAGACCACCTGGCCCAACTGGCGGCCCAGCGCCAACGTCTGATCGAGGAGCTTAAACATGACAACGCCCAATTGGCCCACTGGGCTAGCCAGCCTTTGCCTGACGTTGCTCGCCGGTTGCACCAGCGCCCCACCCTCACCGGCGCCAATGCTTATCGAGACTGGCTGTCCGGCCGTGGTGCGCTGCACACTGAGCCCAGCCGCGCCGAACAGTAACGGCGATCTACAAGCCGCCCTTAATGCCGCTGAAGCTGACTGGGCCCGGTGCGCCGCCCAGGTAGACGCCATCGTCGACTACCAGGGGCAGTAGCACTCGAAGACTGGGCCAGCAGCTTACTCAACCGCTTAACGCCCAGCGCCCGGCAACAGCTACTCAGGCGCGTAGCCCGCGACCTGCACAAAGGCCAACAGGCCCGCATCCAGGCACAGCGTAACCCCGACGGCAGCCCCTATGAACGCCGCAAGCCCAAACCTCGTCTGCACCGACGCAAAGGCCGCATCAAGCGGCAGATGTTCACCAGGCTACGCCTCGCGCGGCACCTAAAGTTCACCGCCAGCGATACCGCCGTGACGGTGGGCTTTGGTGGCCGAGCTTCACGCATCGCACGGGTCCACCAGCTCGGCCTGCACGACCGGCCCGCACCGGGGCAGGCACAGGTGGCTTATCCGACTCGGCAATTGCTTGGGCTGACCGAAGCGGAGCTTAATCAGGTTCGTGATGCGCTGATCGAGCATCTTGGTTTATAGCGCCGACCCCTGTGGTAAAGTGTGCGCACACCGGGAGGCATACCGTGAAATCATCTGAACACAAACCAACGCGGCAAACCGCCGGCAAAAAGACATTGCTCTTCGTTCACAGCGGAAAGATCAAGGCCAGCGCTTTCCTGTCAAGCGCAGACGCAGTAATTGAGCGGCATGCTTCTAAAAGTATCGCCTCGAGCGCCCTGAGCAGCAGCGTGTCGACTTCCCGTTCTACGCGTGCGCCGCACCTTACTCAGGTCGAGCGCGAGCTAGCCGAACTTAAAAAGGTGGTAGCTGCCCTGGCCGTTCGCTCGGTGGCTCATGAAGAGAACGTGACTAGCCTCGATACCGAAGGCATGACCGTGCTTGATGCTGACACCGCGTACCAGTTGCTGGACAATCCCCCAGAGCCTACAGAAGGGCTCCGCAATCTGCTTACCCTACGCTAAGGGCAGTCGATGGAGTTCATCACGGTCGCTTTCGATAAAACGATTGATCGCACCACCTTTGATTGCAAGGCGCATCCGGCCCTCAGCACTTATATCGCCCAGCAGGCCGGGCAGGACGAAAAGCGCAATGTGTCGCGTACGTTCATGTACCTCGAAGACGGTGCATTGCGCGGCTACTACACGTTGGCTAATGCCTCCGTAGCCCTGAACGAACTCAGCGAAGCGCAGAAGAAGAAGCTACCTCGATACCCGATGCCCGCAGTCTTACTAAGCCGCCTGGCAGTTGATCAAAGCATGCAAGGCCAAGGGCTAGGTCAGCGGTTGATGGCCGATTTCTTTAGGCGTGTTTACCTGATCTCCCAGCAGTCGGGGGTCGCTTTTGTGGTAGTGGACGCGAAAGATGAACAGGCTGCCGATTACTACCATGCCAAACTAGGGTTCATACCCTCCGTTAATAACCCGCTACGGCTGGTACTCTCCACGACGACCCTGATCCAGCTATTCAACGCGCAGGCTTAAACTTACATAGTTGCGTGCGGGATCTTAGATGGGGTCTGTAAGCACAGGGATTACCTCCCGCTCGATGCACTCTTCTGCGGTCTAGGCCACCATCGGCCCATGGACCCCATCACCGAACTCAACCGCGCTTTAGAAAACCTTATCCGTGCAGGCACCGTCGCCGCGCTGGATGCCAAGGCTGCCCGTTGTCGGGTCGCCACCGGTGGCCTGGTCACGGCTTGGCTGCCGTTCTTCCAGCCCCGCGCCGGAGAAGATCGGGTATGGGACCTGCCTAGCCTGAACGAGCAATGCATTGTCATCGCCCCGGGTGGGCGTACCGCTTGTGGATTCGTGCTAGTCGGCCTGTTCAACCACCGCTTCCCCGCGCCGAGTGAATCGCCGTCGCTTCACCTGCGCCAGTACCGGGACGGCGCCGTTATTCAGTACGACACCGATAGCCACAGCCTGACCGCTACCCTCCAGCTAACGCCAGGCTGGAAAACGCTTAGTCATCTGTGTACGCTAAATTCTATTGTAAACATCGTATACAGTCGCCATGAGAGTTCTCAGTGGCGTATACGCCATTAGCCAGGAGAATTCTATGGCAGCACCCGTGTTGTCCTTCCGGGTTGAACCGGATTTCATCTCGCGTCTTGATGCGTTAGCAGCCGCTACCGACAGGGATCGCCAATACCATCTCAAACGCGCCGTCGCCCGCTATCTTGAGGACGAGGCGTGGCACGTAGAGGCTATCGCAGAAGGAATTGCACAAGCCGATGCAGGAAATCTCAAGGACCTCGAGACTATCAAGCATAAGTGGGTGAAACGTGCTGAAGCTTTATCTGACACTGAACGCGGAAAGTGATCTGGACGCGATTAATGAGCATTACTCCGTGAAGATGGGGCCAGCAGGCGGGGTCGCCGCGGTACTCAGTATTATCGAAACACTCGAAATGCTGGAAACCTTCCCCCACGCTGGCCGGCCCGGCCGTTTGCCAGATAGCCGTGAGCTTATTCCAAGTCAGTACCCCTTCCTGGCAGCGTATCGGGTTAAAGGAGACAGAGCTGAAGTACTCCGGATCCTGCACCAGCATAGTGAAAGACTAAATGACTGGTAACCTGGCTGAGCCGTTGGCACGGCTGTGTGCTCGTCTACACCGGTAATCACCCTAGAGGCTTGGTTGTAAATATTCACCACGCCATTGACCCGCGCCTGGGCCGCGTTGAGCCCCCGGAGTAGGCGTTGCAGTTTGGCGCCCACCTGTGGGCCCACAAAGGCAAATCCTCAAGCTGGGCCGCGGCCCCGGTCGCGTCTCCAATGGCGCCATTGAGTGGGCCGACTACGCCATCCAGCGAACGCCGACCGGCCTCGCCCGCATCTGTCAGGTAGCGGATGCCCGACTGCAGTTCATCGATGCCATATGGCATGAACACCTCTTCAAATAATCGGTGGATCAGCGCCCACAAAAAAGCCCCAACCACGTTCGCGGCTGGGGCTCTGATGACGTCAAACGGACTAGGAAAAACGCCATCACAGTGCTGACGCTCCCACGGCAGCGACTAGAGTATCGCCCAGTGAATGGAACGGCTGGTGATCTGAATCAAGTAACGTGCTTGTACGCAGCACCCGCCGCTCGCATGTAGCTGGCGTGGAGGGACCCTATTTTTGGAAGCGGAGCGTTGATGTGCACGCCGGGGGCAGCACTGAACCAATTGGCATCGAAGTAAAGTTTGACCGTACGGTTGAGATCGAACTTGGTCGCTGAAACACCGCCATCGTTCAAAAAAGCCTTTTAGTAGCGCGTTCTTCGGGAATACCTGTAGCAGCGCTGGCGGCCCGAATAGCTTCAATTTTTTCGTCTGTCAGCGGCCCATCGTCGAGTTCGTACTTTGGCAAACAGTGATCAGCCATTTGCCGCAGGAAGCCGAGCACGTACTCGACGCGCCTGCTGCTGAAGCCGATGCCGACGAAGAAGAAGTCGTTGCCCCCACCAAGCGCCGTGGCAAGCGCAAGCCCTGCCAGCCAACGTGCCTCGTATCGAAATCGTTCACGAACTGCCTGAATACGAACTTATCTGCGCCTGTAGTTGCCGCAGGCAGGTCATCGGTGGATAAACCAGCGAACAACTGGATATCGGGCCGATGCAGATTCGCGTGTTGCGCCACATTCGCAAGACCTACGTCTGCGAAGGCTGCGAAAGCGCCCCGGTCACCGCCGACAAACCCGCCCAGGTAACCGAAAAGAGCCTGGCCAGCTCCAGCGTATTGGCCATGTTGCTGACCACCAAATACGCCTACGGTCTGCCGTTGTACCGCTTCGAAAACGTCTTGAATCGCCACGGTATTGATATTTCCCGGCAAACCCTGGCGTGCTAGGTGATTCAATGCGGCGGGCAATTCCAGCCGCTGCTGAACCTGCTGCGCGACAGGCTGCTGGAAAGCGCGGTGCTCCACTGCGGCGCCCCCTGCAGGTCCTCTACGAACCGACGCGCGACCCAGCGGCACAATCCTGGATGTGGGTGCGGGCCGGCGGGCCACCCGACACGCCCGTTATACCTTCGACTACGACACCAGCCGCGCGCAGGCCGTGCCGCTGCGCCCGCTCGAGGGGTATCGCGGCCATTCGCCACCGTTCCCACTCCTCTAATAGCTTTTCAGTTTCGCGCAGTGTGTAGTGGTCGTGTTGCCGATTCAGGGCGTGGCAGGACCAAAATCGTCCACCCCCAAAAACGCAAAAATGAATCGCCCCTGGTTTCGTAGACACCTCCAAGCCTCATAATGAGGCCCAAATAGGAGGTGCCATGAGTCGTCAGCGTTACCCCGAAGAATTCAAAATCGAAGCGGTCAAGCAAGTGACCGAGAAAGGCAAACCTGTCGCTGATGTGGCTCAGCGCTTGGGCATGTCCGTGCACAGCCTTTACGCCTGGATCAAGCTCTACAGCAAGCCCCAAGATCAGCGTCAGCAAGACGATGATCAGCAAGCCGAGCTGCGTCAGCTTCGCGCTGAACTCAAGCGCGTGACCGAAGAGCGAGACATCTTAAAAAAGGCCGCCGCGTACTTTGCCAAGGAGTGCGGCTGAAGTACGCTTTTATCAAGAAGCACTCGACTGATTACCCGGTGCGTCGCCTGTGCCAAACCCTCAAGGTGCATCCCAGCGGCTACTACGCTTGGCTCGCCGAGCCTCACGCTACCCGAGCAAAAGAAGATCAACGTCTACTGGGCTTGATCAAACATGCCTGGCTGGAAAGCGCAGGTGTGTATGGCTATCGCAAAATTTACGATGACCTTCGAGAACTGGGTGAGCGCTGCGGGCGAAATCGGGTAGGACGTTTGATGCAGGCGCAGGGGCTGCGTTCGCAAACAGGTTATCGACGGCGTCCAGGGTTTTATGGCGCAAAGCCAACAGTGGCCTCGCCTAATCACCTTGCCCGGCAGTTCAAGGTCAGTGAGCCGAACAAGGTCTGGGTGACCGATATTACCTACATCCGCACGTATGAAGGGTGGCTGTACCTGGCGGTAGTGCTGGATCTGTTCTCTCGACAAGTCATCGGTTGGTCAATGAAGCCCAGGATGTGCAGCGACCTGGCCATCGACGCCATGCTGATGGCCGTGTGGCGACGCAAGCCACAGCAGCAAGTGATGATTCACTCAGACCAAGGTAGCCAGTTCAGTAGCTCAGATTGGCAAAGTTTCTTGAAGGCCAACAACGTGATTAGCAGTATGAGTCGGCGAGGAAACTGCCACGACAATGCCGTAGCCGAGAGCTTTTTCCAGCTGTTGAAGCGGGAGCGAATCCGACGAAAAATCTACGCGACGCGTGATGAAGCCCGAAGTGATATTTTCGATTACATCGAGATGTTCTATAACCCTAAACGCCGACACAGTAGTGCTATGCAGCTATCGCCGGTAGAGTATGAGAAACGTTATTTTCTGAGCTTGGAGAGTGTCTAGGAAACTGGGGGCGATTCAAAACCCCTGATTTCTCAGGGGTTTGAATATGGCGGAGGCGTAGAGATTCGAACTCTAGGATAGTCGCCCGTCGGCGGTTTTCAAGACCGATTTTGAAATCTTGAGATGACGGAGCTTTGAGGTGTTTTTCGATTCCGAAACTTTTGTGATACCGCCTAGCTACAGGCCGCATTCTAGTGCGGTTCCCGTATTGAGTTTTGGAACCGATCCTCTTCTCTGCAGTTAAGGTGCACCCGTACGGCTAGGCAACTCCAATCTCCAGCACTTTGCGCATTGCAGCTTAAGAATTATTGCATTATAGGCTTAGCAGATGGACCGCATTCAATGCGGGAGGTTATGTCTGTCTATAAGTGCACCTATTTGCATATTTTTCCACGGCTTTAAATTTTATATAAAATACTCAGCAATGAAATGCTAATTAATCTAGCTGGATTTATCATTCATATCACTATTTAGCTTGGAGTCCTGCTTTGGCTTTCCATACAACCAGTACGCCGAAATGCAATACAAGCCCAATACGGTTGCAGTTGTTGATGTGATAAAAGCCACCACAACAGAATCTGAGAGTTTGAAACTTATGTAATTAAAACCACCCCAGAGCGGCGTAA
Source organism: Pseudomonas artemisiae (assembly GCF_057128685.1). Lineage (NCBI taxonomy): Bacteria > Pseudomonadati > Pseudomonadota > Gammaproteobacteria > Pseudomonadales > Pseudomonadaceae > Pseudomonas > Pseudomonas artemisiae. The sequence goes on along the minus strand of NZ_JBSKHS010000006.1, from coordinate 62,868 downwards.
ACCATTTACCAAAACCTTGTAAAAGCACAACCATTAAAACTACAAATATCCATAAAATAGCTAAAGCGAGTAGCATCCAAGAATGGGACATCCTCATCCCATGAATGTCGTCGTCCCGCTTCCGCTTTCGAGCCTGGTCTTCGTCGTTTGCGAAGGCCTGAAGCTCATTGGCAATGGTCTTATCTAAAAGTGGAGATTCAGATGAGACAGGCGGTGGCTTGAATTCGCTTCTTGCTTGGTTGACGTTTTCCGCAAAGGCCTCTGCTTCGTTTGCAAGGACAGGGTCCAACAATGGCGAATCATCGGAGGATGGGAGAGGCTGAAAGGCGCTTGAAAAACGCTCTGGAGAATTCTCACCTCCCCCAAACTGGCTCATAGCATTGAATGAGTCGGTTGGGCCAAAATCCAGCGATAGAATCCCTCAATCATATCATTGGAAATCACAGCATTTTGCCCTTGGTTGTTCCAGGTCACGCTCCAAGGTGTACCAGGACGGTGTGTAGCCGCCGACAATGTTACGCCGTCAGCTTTACCATAAATCTGAGATACTTCTCTGATGACTGCAAGTTCGTTCTGCGTGAAGGCAGTTGGAGGAGCATTAGGAACATTTGTCACCGGCGATGACCGAAAATCTCTAACTGCGTTATAAACGCTACGGACAACTGGCCCATATTGCCAAGCCTGGACAGGCTCATTAATGAGCGGAACTCCATGCCTAGCGAGCATATATCCGTGAGCAATATAGACAAGCTTTAAAAGCTGCATAGGGGTAACGGCTTGGTCTCCTGCAGCCCGGCACTCGTTAAGGACTTGCTGGGCAACAGCGCGTGCATCTTTACTCATAATTTGCCCTCCCTAGTAAATCCGCCGTATGAAAATGAGGCGCGAGTCTGCCTAATTCAAGACCAACTGTCAATTTTTTCCTTGACACAGCTGCACACATTCGATAGGTAAGGTCATCCTACCATAATACTGTATGCATGACCAGTATCTATAGATTCAGTTACAACTCACAAAATCCACAGATCCTTAGAATGCACGGATCGTGAGAATAGAACAATGTTAGACGCCAACACGGCACGTAAGCCAGAAAGTGGTCAGCTTACGGTTCATTCCACCTCATCGGTAGCTTGCCGCCCGCCGTAGTGAAAACGTTCCAGCAGGCCCGGACTTGATCGTTTCAGATTCGACCTCATAGGCTAGCAACCGCTACGCGTTGATCCTTGACGCAATTCAAGGAGCGACGACCATGTCCAGACTCACCCGTAAGGACCTTCGATTCACCTACGTGTGGAAAGCAGGTAAAGGGGATGACCCAACAAAAACGAAGCAGGACGCCCATCACCTGAGCCGAAGCCAAGGCTATGAAATGCTGCCCTACTTGAACTCACTCAAGTGGCCAAGTGGGCTCGATTTCACGCGCGAAGAACGGATGATGGCCGAATGGATGATCAAGGAGCATTTCAAATCGACCTCGCCTAGTCGCGCAACCGTGACGCAATGGGTGTACAAAAATTTCCATTCGTTGGCACAGGAGTATCCGAACGACCTTTGAAGCATTCTTTCGACCGCCCCGTGGGGTAACAGGAGTGCCAGCGAAGCTAAATCTTTTGCTGACCGGCGTGGGACACCGCTTAGTCACAGCAGGCAAAAGGAGTCTTACCAGCAGCTACAAACCGAAGCGAGAACACTAACCCCAATTCATAACCGCAAGCTCGCCTGTCGTCTCAGCCAGGCGCTGCCGCTGATTGGTGGTGCTATAGCGAATACTAAACTCCGCATATCGAACCCCCCGAAAGACCGCTCGGATATCCGGATGGTCATTGATGCTAAGCAGCACCCTGCCCTTCGCTGCCCTCATGAATTCAGCAATCAACTCATACTGGTCCAACCCGAAGCCCTGACCATACCCCTGAGTCTTCCAGTAAGGCGGGTCCATATAATGGAAGGTGTGGCTACGGTCCTATTTTTCCGCGCACTGTAGCCATGGCAGATTTTCGATATAGGTCCCGGCAAGCCGCTGCCAGGCGACGGATAGGGTCTCTTCGATGCGCATGAGGTTGATGGGCCTGCCCACCGTGGACGTGCCGAACGTCTGCCCGGTGGCCTTAGCGCCAAAAGCGTGATGCTGCAGGTAGAAGAAGCGCGCTGCCCGCTGGATATCGGTTAGGGTTTCCGGGCGGGTCATCTTTTGCCATTCGAAAATTTGCCGCGACGTAAGCGCCCATTTGAACTGGCGGATGAATTCCTCGAGGTGGTTTTGCACGACGCGGTACAGGCACACCAGGTCGCCATTGAGGTCGTTGAGTACCTCGACTTTGGCGGGCTCTGGGCGTTTGAAGAATAGCGCTGCGCTGCCGGCGAATGCTTCGACGTAGCAGTCGTGGGCGGGAAACAGCGGGAGCAGATGTTTGGCCAGACGGCGTTTGCCGCCCATCCAAGGGATGAAAGGGTTAGTCATATAGCAAGCCTTCTCTGTGAAGAACAACAGGTGCTAGGCTCCTCTGGCTTTGTACAGAGCAGGGAGCCTTGGCTGGACTTGCAGGGGTGTTCTGCGGGTTTGGCGGCCAGGAGGCATGCGTCAACATGTGGCCTGGCCGCTCCTTTTTTTAAGGTAGCGGGCAACTCGAGTGGATATAGTCTTGCAGGGCGGTCAGGGCTGCCTGGTCGGCAATGATCCCGGCTCGGATATCGAAAAGGTTGCGTCTAGCAATTGGAGCGAGTTCGATGGTGGCGCCATCGCCCAGGCTGGCGGCGCCGGGGGCTTGGGGCATGCGCTCACTACCGTTACTGCAGGTGCCTGCGATCCGCAGCCAGCGATCCCCATCAGCAACAGCGCGGCGCAGGCGTTCGTTTTTAGCCAGTGCATAGGCCTTCTCCTGGGTACGTTTGGCATCGCTTTCGGCGGCCAGCTGCTGGGCTCTTTGTTGCGCCTCCAGGGCTTGGCGAGATCGTGCAGCGCTGGCGTTAGCGATCATCCCCAGGTCTTGGGCAAAGTTGGCGGTTTTAGTGGCTAAGCGGGCGGTGTAGGCATTCGCTTGCCAGCACCAGGCTATGGCAAAGCCCAAGGCAGCAGCCGCCACAAGCCCGCCGCTGTACGCAGCCGCTTTACCGGGCAAAGCGCTCACGTCAGCGCCCTGCGCAGCCCTTCCTCCACCACCTGACTTGGGTATGGGTTACTGCCGTTTTCGTGCTCAATGATGGCTTCCACCAGCGTGCGGAGGGTTTCGAGCTGGCGCACGTCTATTACCGCCTCACACCTCACGCCCAGGCGGTTGGCCACATATCTAATATAGGCCTCCGTATCGTTCTCACTGCCTGGGGCCCAACGGCTGATGGTTTCTCGCATAGTATCGATACCGGGGCCGCCAATGCTGGGCATGCCATCTTTTCCGCGGTAGTTGAGCAGCAGCTTGGCCAGGGCACGAATGCTATTCTCATGGGTGTCGAAGCACGCAAAGCGTGGTTTCAACACCCCTTGCTCGAGCCCCAATTGACCGATCCAGTCGTTGCGGGGGTTGAAGTCGATATTTCCAGGGTTCTTGTTGCGAATTCCGCGTGGGGGCTTGCCCATGGTTTTCTCCAGGCGAAAAAAAACCCGCAGGGCGCGGGCTGGGTGATCTATGACAATGCTAGAGCTGTTCGACCTTCAGGGGCTTGTTGGCCTTTTTGCTTTTGGCCATGGCCTTACCTTTGCGCCCACCGTTACATTCCACGGCGGTACTCCAGCCAGCCTGGGTGAAGATCTGCTCTACCAGGTCGACCAGGTACTCACCGTCCAATCCATCCTTGAAGCCTTGGGCGATGATTTCGCGCTCGGCAAAGAGATCGGTGCGCCCAGGCATCTCAAGGCGCACGCCAGCGGTGGAGCAATTGAATGCGGCGAGCCTAGCCTTAGCAGCGGCTTCGGCGGCGGTTTTGTTCGGATGAAGGTGGCGGTCGCTATGAACCGAGGGCAGGCCGGTTGGGGCGGCGGTGTTGTCCAACGTCACAACGGCGAGCTTGCCGGTCTGCTTGTTTAGATAACGCGCGTGTACCGCGCTTTGGCTGTCACGGTCGCCCAAGCGAAACTGGAAGCGGCTTACGTCGCTCCGCTTGAGTATTAGGGCCGGCAGAGCCTTGCCGCTGGCGCTGGTACCGCTCTGGCGCGGCATAACCAAAAGCTTGCCCCCCGCCACTTTGGCGGTGCAGTCGTAATGGCGAGCCAGGCGGGTGAGGAAGTTAAAATCCGATTCGCCTAACTGGTCAACGCGCGGCACCACCACGGTGAGCGGGCATATGGGCTTCCAACCATTTCGGGCGGCGATATCGGAAACGATCTGCGCCAGTGGTGCATCTTCCCAGGCACCATTGCGCACGGTTTTGCCTGTGCCGCGCATGTCGGCAGCTTTGCCTTTAATCAGCAATGTATCAGGCGGCCACTGACCTGAACTTCATCCACTGCGTAGCGGTTGATCAGGGTGAGCTTCTGCCCCTCGTACCCCAGGTATATCTCGACCTGTTTACCGCGGTTGGGTAAGACTACAGCCCCGTCACGATCATCAAGACGAAGCTCAAACTCATCCGAGTCCATGCCAGGTCTATCAAGGGTTCGCAGTAGTAACAAACGATCGGCCACTAACGCCGTGATGTCAGCCTGGTCGACCACGATGCGGTAACGCGGGCGCATGGCTTAGTCCCAGAGCTGCAGGTTGCGTGTGTCGGACGGCGCAGGCAGGTCGGGCAAGCTCACCAGTACGCCGGCAGGAAACGGCTGTTGAATCTCAGCCAGCCCCTGATTGGCGCTGAGCACCTCCTCAACCGTGCCATTGAGGTGGCCATAGTGCCGATAACACAGGGTGTCGAGCAGATCACCGGCTGCGGTTCGATAGGTCGTCGCCATAGTGGGAGAACTCCAGGGTGAACGATTGCTTACGTGGAATGCCGCCCTGCAATAAACCGCCCTGCTCTTCGTCGACCTTGAGCAGGCATCAACTGCCCAGCACATCGCCATAGCCGGTGGTAAGGTTTAGGGGCAGTAGCTGGTTGCCAATGCTGCGCAAGCTGTCGAGCTGGCGAATGCCGCCACGGAACAAGGGAAACACTGCCCCTTTAAGGGTCAACTTGTCTTCGGCCTGCCCTATGGCTTGCAGGGCCGGGCGGCGCGTGAGGCGTTCTTGGCTAGCCCAGCGGTAAGCCGTCTGCCGTTGCAAGGAATCGAAGGCCGCCGTGTTGAGGTTGAAAAAATAGGGCTCAACGCCGGGCTTGATGGGCTGCATCACGAGCAAGTGCGGAAACGGCGGTACTGCTTCGGGGCCAGGCGTAGGCGAAGCACCGATCGCGCCGGTCGGTACCAAGTTGGCCAGAGAGGGATCAAGCTTACCGGCAATACGATTGACGGCCGCCGCTGCCTTACCCGCCTGCTCGCTCAATGCCCCTAAGCGCTCATCTACGCCTGTAATTAGCCTGGAGGCTTGGTTGTAAACATTCACCACGCCATTGACCCGCGCCTGGGCCGCGTTGAGCCCTCGGAGGAGGCGCTGCAACTTCACGCCCACCTCTGGACCCACAAAGGGCAAATCCTCAAGCTGGGCCGCAGCCCCGGTGACGTCCCCAATGGCGCCGTTGAGTGGGCCGACGACGCCATCCAGCGAACGCCGCCCGGCCTCGCCTGCTTCTGCCAGGTAGCGGATGCCCGACTGCAGTTCATCGATGCCATATGGCATGAGCACCTCTTCAAATAATCGGCGGATCAGCGCCCACAAAAAAGCCCCAACCACATTCGCGGCTGGGGCTCTGATGACGTCAAACGGACTAGGAAAAACGCCATCCACTTAATAGTATCAGGGGAGCGAAGACGTAAAATTGAGCAGTGGCAGTGTTAAAGCAAGATTCGGCGTACTACCAGCATTAAATAGGCAACATGTCACACGGCACTAGCCGCACCTCCACCCGCTGCCCCAATGCCCGCGCAGCGCTCGCCAACGTCGCTAGGGTCATGCCGGGGTCATTCTGGTCGAGCACCCGGTCCACTGCAGTACGGCTAGTATGCATACGCTCAGCCAAAGCTTTTTTGGAAAGCTTCTGCGCTTTCATCAATGCTTCCAGTTGCCAGGCGATCACACGCTTGAGCGCGGCCGCGGACACCTCTTCGCTCATACCTTGTTCTGCGAGGAAGTCGTCGAAATCAGAACCAATATGCTTGTTCATATACCCTACCTCTGTAGCGTGGCCTTACGCCGCCGGGCAATGTCGAGGTCCGGGGTGGGCGTCTTCTGGCTTTTCTTGATGAAACCGTGCAGCAATACCATGACATCGCCTACCACTGTGAACAGCACACGAGCAATGGTATCGGCCAAATCTGTTCGGACCTCCCACAACCCTGCTTCAAGCTTGCGTACAACCGGCATACCCAACGGCCAACCGAATTGCACTGTTTTGATGTCCGTACCTATTGATCTGCGATCATCGCGTGGCAGTTCAGTCAGCCAATCGCGCACTGGTTCGTTACCTGCTTCCGTGCAAAAGAACCTTACCGTCAGTATGGGGGCTTCATTGCTCATGTGATCAAGTGTACCAAAAACGGTACTCCCTGCAAGAGCTACACGTGCGGTGCGTCATACAACCGAGCGCCCTCCCCGTCGCGCTTGAACTGTACGGCGATGTCCTTCAACTGTCGCTCGAAGTGAGGCGCGAGCTTCTGCGCCAGCTTGTCCGGGTCATCGACAGTGCCCTGCAGATCACCTTTACCGGGGCCTGAATGTCGATGCGTTGCTCTCTAGGAACTGTCTGGGCAGCTTTGGCGAGAGGGAATATCAGCGGCTTGGCTGGCAGCTCCAGGCGGTCAGCCTCATCATCACCAAAGAGCGTTCTTCCCGTCCACCCGCCCACTTCACTTCCACCATACCCACCTAGCAGTCCCCCCAGCACGCCCCCTACCGCTGTACCGATGACTGGAACAACTGAGCCAACTGCTGCACCTGCGGCAGCCCCAGCAGCGGCACCGGCCAGACCCCCTGCAGCGCTGCCATAGCCTTCGGCCCGTTCATTGCGGGTTTCCGCATTCAGGGCAGTATCGGCCAAGGTGAGCCCTGCCCCGATCACGGCCAGTGGCGCTGCTCCCTTCATGCCTTTAGCGATGCTACCCAGGCGGCTACGGGCTTTAGGTTTGCGCCTGCCTGTTGATGCTCGACCGCCGCTCTCTGCGACGTTCGAACTGCCAGGGCTGGGCTGATTGGTTACGAACACCCGCTGCACCAGGTTAGGGTTCCCCAGCAGTGTGCCTCGCGCCAGGTTAAGCCCGCCTTTTGCCAGCCGGACGGCAGCGACATTGGCCCTGACCTCAACCATGGCAGCGCCCAAGCCAATCACAGCGGCAGTCAGCTTGGGTGCGTTATCAGCGGCCTGCGCCAGTCCCTGGGCAACAGTACCTAACCCCGTGGCCACGCTGTCGCTGAGCGGCCGGATGGCATCGCCTACGCTGCGTAGCGCATCGTTGAAGGCATTGGCCGTTTCCTGCCATTTCTGCGCCGATGCGTCGCGGCGCTCGGCCAGGTTCTTTTCCAATATGCCCGAGGCTTTGCCGGTGTCGGCCTTGAGTTGCTGGTACAGGGCTTTGTTAGCCATGTACGCCGTAAGCGCAGCCTTCACCTGCATGTCTGCGAAAATGTCCCCGGTGCGTAATGCCTGCTCAAGGGGCTGAGCTGTGGCTACTGCTAGCCGCACAAAACCTCGACCTGCTGGCCCGCACCTATGACACCGCCCACGGCTTCGTTGTAAGCGACGTGAGGTTCGAAAACGAGGCAGCGTTCATCCGCCAGCAAGGTGGCGTTGTAATCCACCTTCACCGCAGTGAAGCGAAGAGCGTGCAGCCACACCGCAGTGAAGGTGGGATTAAGGGCGTACAGGGAGACTGGTTTCTACCCAATGACGGAACCATCGACGACCTAAAAAGCCATCTCGACAAGATCGTGGACACGCTGCACACCCACGCGGCCATCGCCTGAGGTCAATGTCATGAACCGCACCCTGGACGAAACCGCCGCAGTGCTCGGGCTCAAGCCCCGCGCCTTCCGCATCAGATTGCGCGAGTTAGGCATCTTGAACAGCAGCGGCGACCTTGCAAGCCAGCACCGTGACCGCGGGCACCTGTACTCGGACTCGCGTAGCGCGTTGATCCCGTCGATCAACACCTACCGTCACTACTCGGTGGTGATGGTGAAAGAGGAAGGCGTGGACTGGCTGGCCAAGAAACTCGGCATCACCATTACCAGAAAGGACGCCGCCGCATGAACAGCAAGTACATAAATGCTCACGCACAAGCCCTCTTCTCCCTTGGATTGGTTCCGCTTTCTCTGGACAGAACTAGCATCGTTAGCCGCGCCACACTCATCGGCGCCACACGAGAGGACGCTGAACGATGGAGCGGCACGCCTCGCCGCTACCACGAGCTCGTCGAAGTTTTCCGCTGCGTCGACAAGGTGATCCACGACGATCAGGTGGCCTACGTCACCCCAACAAACTCGCCCGAGTGCCCCTTTGGCGCCGTGATCGCCGACGCCCAGGGCCACGTTTGCGCCGTTGGCATAGGCAAAAACAAAGAAGGGCTGGCCGAGTTGATCCGTCAGAAGTTGGGCGCCCCAGCAGTGGGGGCCGGGGAGGTTGCCGCGTGAGCGACACCCTCAACCAACTACGCCGGCAGTGGGCAGACCCCTGCCCCAGCTTGACGACGATTCGCGAGCACTACTTTGCGCACATCAAAACGGATCGCTACCTGCTGCACCAGATCCGTACCGGCCAGATTCGGATCAAGGTCACCAGGCTGCACAACTCATCACGGGCCAAGCCCGTGGTGTACCTGCACGACCTAGCGGCTTACCTGGACGCGCAAACCAGCGCTACCCAATGCCCCTGACCCGGCAGTTCCGGGAGCACACCCGCCGCCGTCCTCTCACCAAAACCACCGGCGGCGGGCACGACAAGGAACTTGTCATGCATACACAACACAACAGCACGTCACTCGTCACCAGCAACGGCCGCGTTATCGACCTGGTTGACCCGCACAGTGATTCGATCGACGTCATCGATATCGCTCATGGGCTTTCTCAGATCTCCCGCTACGGCGGTCACGCGCTGCACTTCTACAGCGTGGCGCAACATTGCTGCATGGTCGCTGACCTGGTGCCCGCTGAGGACCGGCTGGCCGCGTTGCTGCACGCAGCGCCCTCGGCCTACCTGGGGGAAGTCATCCGCCCCGTCCAGCAACTGCTGCCCCAGTACACAGTCCTCGAGCGCAGCGTTTGGCTCGCCATCTGCGACCACTTCGGCATCGATATCGCCCTACCCGACTCTGTGGAGGCCGCCAAGCAGATTGCGATGGCCACCGAACGCATGGACCTGCTCCACGAGCACACCCCCAAGTGGGGCTGCCTGGAAGGCGTCCAGCCGCTCGACGGCCCGCTGTACCCCTGGTGCCCCGAGGAAGCCAGGGTCCGCTACCTCAATCGGTTGCTGGAGGAGATGCAGGCTCAGGTGCGTAGGGTGCATAGACGGGGTGCTGCCAACTAATGACGACATTTTGCTGGTGTAGCAGATAAGCGCCCGATTCACCCAGTCCCGAATGGTTCTTCAATGGGCACTCCGTACACACGATGGCCCCGTAGCAGTGGGCAGTGGGCGCGCTGCATCCGCATTTACTATCAACCGCCGCCACCGGGCGGCTCGGAGAACACGTTATGGAGCAGGAAATCCTCTCTGAGAAGGAGCTGGCCGAAGTCACCGGCTACAAGCAGCGCCACTATCAGCGTCGCTGGCTTCGCGAGCGCAATTGGCACTTCGTTGAAAGCCGTGGCGGTAGGCCCCTGGTCGGCCGGGCTTATATGCGCCTTATGCTTGGCTTGGCGCCACCACCTACGCTGCTAAGCCCTAGACCACTTCCCGAGCCCACTTGGATACCAGACTTTTCGGGGATCAACTAAACATGCGCCCCAGGAATATGGAACACCGTCATTTGCCACCAAGGATGTACCAGCGCACCAGGACGCGAAAAAACGGGAAGACCTGGATCGCGTACTACTACCGCGACCAGACGGGGAAGGACATTCCCCTAGGGAAGGATTTAGACCAGGCCCGCATGAGATGGGCCGAACTTGAGGCCAAGGACAAGCCAGCGGACTTGAAAGTAATGAGGTCGATCTTCGACCGATACGAACGCGACATCATCCCCAAAAAGGCAGCACGCACTCAAAAGGACAATCGCGCCGAGCTAAAGCATTTACGAGCAGTGTTCGATACTGCCCCCATAGACGCGCTTACCCCCTCCATGATCGCCCAATACCGAGATGCACGCACCGCCAAGGTGCGCGCTAATCGCGAGATCGCCACGCTATCTCACGTTTTCAATATGGCCCGGGAGTGGGGCCTGACCATAAGGGAAAACCCCTGCCAGGGCGTGCGCAAGAACAAAGAAGCCCCGCGTGACTATTACGCGAACGAAGCCGTTTGGGCCGCCGTGTATAAATCCGCAGCGCCTGAGCTTCAGGAAGCCATGGACCTGGCCTACCTCACAGGGCAGCGACCGGCTGACGTTCTGCTGATGCGCCGGGACGATATCGAAGACGATTATTTGCTGGTGCAGCAGAGCAAGACCAGCCAGAAGCTACGGATCATGATGCGCAATGAGGACGGCTCGTTGAACAGCCTAGGTCGTCTCATAGCAATGATCGACAAGCGGACGTTCGAACATGCCACTCAATACCTGCTGATCAGTAAGCACGGCAAACGCCTCTCCGCCTCTATGCTCCGCCGCCGCTGGGATGAAGCGAGGGCCAGAGCGTGTAAGGTGGCTGAGGTAGCTGGCGACACTGCCCTGCATGCGCGGATTGCAGCCTTTCAATTCAGGGATATTCGACCCAAGGCAGCCTCGGAAATCAAGAATCTGGAAGATGCCAGCCTGCTGCTTGGCCACACCAAAAGCGACATTACGAAGAAAGTTTACCGGCGGATAGGGGTCACCACGAAGCCTTCGAAATAGGGAAATTCAGGAACGGCTCCGGTTTTATTTGGAACACTTTCCAAAAAAGGTACAGGTGTGTTTATAGCTAGGGGCCCCGGCTATTTGAGTTGACGTTAACGCCTTCACCCCTTAACCTTTGCCTCAACACACTCGCCACACGTCCTACCCAACGGGTAGGGACCTGCTTAATTGCAGGCGTGCAAAAGGCGAGTTTTTTATGCGTGGAGTGTTCATGGGCAAGAAGCCTGCAACCCCGTCAAAGCAGTCGTTCGCAAAGCCCGCCCTCACGCCTAGGGCGTTGGTGTCAAAGCTACAGAGCCACGCCCTGCACATCGAAGACGAACGCAAGGCTATCCAATACCTATCGTTCGTCGGCCATTTCCGGCTTAAGGGTTATTGGTATCCTCTACAGGATGCCGAGACCAAGCAGTTCGTCCCCGGCACGACGTTTACCGACATTTGCCAGCGTTACGAATGCGACCGAGAAATTCGCACCCTCATCATGGAGGCGGTGGAGCGGCTGGAAGTCGCGGTGCGGTGCGCCATCGGCAATCATCTGAGCCTCAAGTACTCGCCACACTGGTACTTAGATCCCACTGTGCTCAAGCCTACGAGACGACATGGGCTGGGCGCGATACTGGCCAAGATAGAGTCAGAGGTAGAGCGCGCAAACGCCAGGCCCTACATTGCGTCGTACTACGCCAACCACGACGAGCCTTACCTTCCGCCCAGCTGGGCGATGATGGAATGCGTGACGTTGGGCCTCTGGTCTAAAATCTTTGCGATCCTGGGAGACCCGGCCGATAAAAAGGCGATCTCATCCAAGTTCGGAATTACCCAGGTCGAAGTGTTCGAAAGTTGGCTCCATACACTGACCGTGCTCAGAAACATGGCCGCTCATCACGACCGCTTTCTAGGCGCGAGCATTGGAGTATCGCCCACCAACCTCAAAGTCAAAAAGATTGTCTTCAAAGACAACAAGACAGCTTATGCGTCCCTGACGATGATCAATGTATTGTTGAACGCTATTGGGTTCGGCGACGGCTTCAAAGCTAAATTAGCGGCTATCGAATCGAAGTATGGTGATGCTCTGTTTGCCCTCTTAGGCTTCCCGAACGACTGGAAAACCACTGCTGTGGGCTGGTAAGGCAACTGACTCATAGGCGATGGAAGGGCCGCATTAGGCCCCTCCGCACTATAGCGTCGGCTCCAAAAACTGAAATATACCAACTCCCCGACCTTCACCCCACTCCCTTCTGAGCTTCAGGAAGCCATGCTCCTGGCCTACCTAGCAGGCGATACCACCCTGCACGCACGTATCGCAGCCTTTCAATTCAGAGAATCGACCAAAGGCAGCCTCGTAAATCAAGAAAATGGAAGACGCCAGCTAGCTGCCTGGCCACACTGAAAGCCACATTACGAAGATAGTTTATCGGCGGCTAGGGGGCACCGCGAAGCCTTCAAAATAGGGGAGTTCTGGAACGGTTCCAGTTTTATTGTGGAACACATGCTCTGAAAGCTTATTACTTACGCTACCCCAAAATGCAAAAAACCCCTGATTTCTCAGGGGTTTAAATATGGCGGAGGCGTAGAGATTCGAACTCTAGGATAGTCGCCCATCGGCGGTTTTCAAGACCGCTGCCTTAAACCACTCGGCCACACCTCCTCGTCTTGCGGGCGCCATAATACCCGAATGAAACAAGCTGTCAAACACTACTGCTACCCTTCCCGGCCCGCTTTGCTATGATCATTTGCAACTATAGGTTACAGGGGCGGATATGGCGCTTGCCCCGGGGTCAAAAGGCCTGTTCAATCGCCTCATCAACGAGCCTTTAAGGAGTTTCGCAATGCGCGAACAAGATTACGTACTCAGCCAAGCGAAGGGGGCGGAGCTGGAAGTCAGCCGCGTTCTGCGCAATACCTATGGCCTATTGGCCCTTACCCTGGCGTTCAGCGCGGTCATGGCTTTCGTGGCCCAGCAAATGAACGTCCGCTACCCGAACGTGTTCGTGGTGTTGATCGGCTTCTATGGCCTGTTCTTCCTCACCAACAAACTGCAGGATTCGGTATGGGGCATTGTCTCTACCTTCGCCCTCACCGGCTTTATGGGTTACATCCTCGGGCCAATCCTCAACCGTTACCTGGGCATGGCCGGTGGCGCTGAAATAGTAAGCTCGGCCTTTGCCATGACCGCACTGGTGTTTGGCGGCCTGTCGGCCTATGTGTTGATCACCCGTAAGGACATGTCTTTCCTGTCGGGCTTCATCACCGCTGGCTTCTTCGTACTGCTGGGCGCGACCATCGCTGGGTTCTTCTTCCAGATCAGCGGCCTGCACTTGGCAATCAGCGCGGGCTTTGTGCTGTTCTCGTCGGTGTGTATCCTGTTCCAAACCAGCGCCATCATCCATGGCGGTGAGCGGAACTACATCATGGCGACCGTGAGCCTGTACGTTTCGATCTACAACCTGTTCGTTAGCCTATTGCAGCTGTTCGGCTTGATGAGCCGGGACGACTGATCCTTTAGTTACCCCAAGCCCGCTTCGGCGGGCTTTTTTTTGGGCGAGGCATTAGAATCAAGCAGTTTTCGCGTTCCGGATGCCCCATGAAATTCGCTATAGCCGTGTTTTCCCCTCCCCATGCGCCGGCCACTCGGCGGGCGTTGCGCTTTACCGAAGCTGCCCTGGCGGCTGGCCATGAGGTGGTGCGGGTATTCTTCTACCAAGACGGCGTATACAACGCGTCCTCCAATGTAGTGGCGCCGCAAGATGAATCGGACATTGCGGCGGCCTGGCGGCAGCTTGTGATTGTCCACAACCTGGATGCGGTGGTGTGCATCGCGGCCGCGCTACGACGCGGCACCTTGAACGCCGAAGAAGCCCAGCGTTGGGAGCGCCCAGCGGCGAATGTGCTGCCGCCACTGGAGCTGTCTGGGCTAGGCCAGTTGCATGAGGCCATCCAGGGCGCGGACCGCTTGATGTGCTTTGGAGGTGACTGAATTGGCCAGGTCTGTACTTATCGTTAGCCGCGCGGCACCTTGGAACGGGCTGGATGCTCGGGAAGCCTTGGACATTACATTGGCCGGCGGCGCTTATGACTTGCCCTTGGCCATGTTGTTTATGGACGACGGGGTGTACCAACTGCTGCGCGATCAACAGCCTAAGGCCCTTGAGCTGAAGGACCAAGGCGCGAACCTCAAGGCGCTGCCTTTGTTCGGGGTAAGTGAGCTCTTCGTGTGTGCTTCCAGCCTTGAGGCGCGGGGCATCAGCACCGGCGAGCTGGCCTTGGAGGCCGTGGTGGTGCTAGAGACAGAGCTGCCCCTTGTGTTTAACCGCTTTGATGAGGCGATCACGCTCTAATGGCCACCCTGCATGTTGTATCGAGTTCCCCGTTTACCGACAGCCGCCTGAGCAGCTGCCTGCGTACTCTCGGCCCTGACGACGGTCTGCTGTTGTGTGGTGAGGCTGTGCAAGGCCTGCGCGTTGGCACCGCCTGGGCACAGCGTTTGCAGCAAGTGCCCACGTCACGGTTGTATGCACTGAGTGAGGATTGTCAGGCCCGTGGGCTGGGCGAGGTGGAGGCTAAACAGGTCGACTATTCAGCCTTCGTTGAATTGTCCTTGGCGTACCAGCGGGTCAACACATGGATGTAGGGCCGTTGTTGGTAGACGGGCGAGCTGTGCTGTTGGACAAAGACGGCTTCTTGGTCAACCTGGGCGATTGGTCGCCGGTGGTTGCTGAAGCCTTGGCGGAGCGAGAAGGCCTGACACTCACGCCGGCTCATGCCGAAGTGCTGACGGTATTGCGCCATTTTTATGATGAGTTTCAGCTATCCCCCGCTACTCGGCCGCTGGTGAAATACGTCGCGGCTCAAGTGGGCCCGGACAAAGGCAATAGCGCTTACCTTAATCAACTTTTCAAAGGCACCCCCGCCAAGCTGGCAGCCAAGCTGGCGGGCCTGCCCAAACCGGCGAATTGCATATGATGACCACCCTCGAACCTCTGCGCCTTACCACGCCCCCGGAGCATCCCTTCGCTGAATTCGTACGCATCCTTGGCAAGGGTAAGCGTGGTGCACGCCCCCTGACCCGTGAGGAAGCGGCACGAGCCATGGGTATGGTGCTCGATGAGCAGGTGGAAGATGCCCAGCTGGGTGCTTTTTTGATGCTGTTGCGTCACAAGGAGGAAAGCGCGGAAGAGTTGGCGGGCTTCACAGAGGCTGTGCGCGCGCGAGTCCGTGCGCCCGCCTTGAATGTGGACTTGGACTGGCCCTCTTATGCTGGCAAGAAACGCCATTTGCCTTGGTACATGCTGGCAGTGAAGTGCCTGGGCCTGAACGGGCTTAAGATTTTTATGCACGGTGGTGGTGCGCATACCGCGGGCCGGATGTACACCGAACACCTCTTGGATACCCTCGGCATACCACTGTGCCGTGGCTGGGATGAGGTAGCCGCGGGCCTGGACAGCCATGGCGTGGCCTTTGCCCCACTCAGTGACTGGGCGGGCCCGTTGCAGCGGATGATCGACATGCGAAATACCTTGGGGCTGCGCTCGCCGATTCACTCTTTGGCGCGGGTGCTGAACCCATTGCAAGCCCGCTGTGGGTTGCAGAGTATCTTCCACCCGGGCTATCAGCCGGTTCATCGTGAAGCCAGCCGCTTGCTGGGAGACACGTCCATTGTGATCAAGGGCGACGGCGGTGAGCTGGAGGTGAACCCGGATGCAGCGTGCCACTTGTACGGTGCTACGGGTGGCGAAGCCTGGGATGAGGAGTGGCCGCAGATGTCGGCGCAGCGGCATTTGAAACCTGGTTTCTTAGACCCGGCTCAGCTAAACGCGGTTTGGCGTGGAGAAACCCAGGACCGTTATGGTGAGCTGGCGGCCATCGCTACCATGGCTTTGGCCTTGCGCGGCCTCGGCAAGCCTCAGGATGAGGCCTTCGAGACCGCGAGGGCCTGGTGGGCTGGGCGTGATAGGGCGGTTTAAGCGCTGCCTTCGAACCAGGCTAGCTTCTCCCGCAGGCGTACCACTTCGCCGACGATCACCAAGGTCGGCGCGTGAACGTCATGGCGCGCGACCAACGCTGGCAGGTCCACCAAGGTGCCCGTGAATACCCGCTGTTGCGCCGTGGTGCCTTGCTGCACCAGCGCCGCAGGGGTGTCTGGTGAGCGGCCATGGCGGATCATGCCTTCGCAAATCACTGGCAAGCCTACCAACCCCATGTAGAAGACTACGGTTTGCGCGGGCGCGACCAGGTCTGCCCACGGGAGATCGGTACTGCCGTCCTTCAAGTGCCCGGTAACGAAACGCACCGATTGGGCGTAGTCCCGGTGAGTCAGCGGAATGCCTGCATAAGCCGCGCAGCCACTGGCCGCGGTAATGCCCGGCACCACTTGGAAAGGAATACCGTTGGCGGCCAGCTCTTCGATTTCTTCGCCGCCACGGCCGAAGATAAACGGATCCCCGCCTTTGAGGCGAACAACGCGGTTGCCTGCTTTGGCGAGGTCCACCAATTGGCGGTTGATCATGTCTTGCGGCAATGCATGGTCAGCGCGCCGCTTGCCCACATAGATACGCTCGGCGTCCCTGCGGCATAGATCCAAGATAGCCGGTGCCACAAGGCGGTCGTACAGCACCACATCCGCCTGCTGCATCAAGCGTAGCGCCTTGAAGGTCAGCAAATCCGGGTCGCCTGGGCCGGCACCGACCAGATATACCTCGCCAGGGGCATGGGGCGGCGCACCCTCCACGCGCTCGGCCAACATGGCCGCTGCCTCGCTCGCCCTCCCCGCTAGCTGGCGCTCCGCGATGGGCCCTTGGAACACTTCTTCCCAAAAGGCCCTGCGCTGGTTCACCAGGGGGAACCGCTCCTTGACCCGGTCTCGAAAACCCGCCGCCAGCCTGGCCAGCTCACCATAGGCCGAGGGTATCCAGGCTTCCAGCCGTGCCCGGATCAACCGCGCCAGCACCGGCGCATCGCCGCCACTGGATACAGCTACCACCAAAGGCGAGCGGTCCACGATGGCCGGGAAGATCACCGTGCACAATGATGGGGCGTCCACCACGTTCACCGCTATGCAACGGTGCTGGGCGTCGGCGGATACCTGAGCGTTGAGGGGCGTGTCATCGGTGGCCGCGATGACCAATACGCAGCCTTCCAGGTCGGAACTGACATAGTCGCGCTCATGGATCTCACCTCCGCTCTGCCGCACCAGCTCGGCCAGGTGGCTGTCCACGGCATGGGCAACGACCCGAAGGCGAGCCCCGGCGCTGAACAGCAGGCGAGACTTGCGCAACGCGATCTCCCCACCGCCCACCACCAGTACGTTACGCCCAGTGAGCTTGTGAAACAGAGGCAGATAATCCATTCAGCCGATGACCTCAAGGCCAGCCATGTAAGGTTTAAGCACTTCGGGCACCCGGATGGAGCCGTCGGCCTGCTGGTAGTTTTCAAGGATGGCGACCAGGGTACGCCCTACCGCCAGGCCAGAACCATTCAAGGTATGTACCAACTCTGGCTTGCCGGTTTCCGGGTTACGCCAGCGGGCCTGCATGCGCCGCGCCTGGAAATCCCCGGTATTGGAGCAGGAAGAAATTTCCCGATACTTATCCTGGCTAGGCACCCACACTTCCAGGTCATAGGTTTTAACAGCGCTGAACCCCATGTCGCCGGTGCAAAGCGCCAGTACCCGGTAGGGCAATTCAAGCAGTTGTAGTACGCGCTCGGCATTGGCGGTAAGGCTTTCCAGCGCGTCCATGGATTTGGCAGGTTCTACCACCTGCACCATCTCGACCTTGTCGAACTGGTGCTGGCGAATCATGCCGCGAGTATCGCGCCCGGACGCACCGGCTTCACTGCGAAAGCATGGAGTGTGGGCCACGAGCTTGACCGGCAGCGCCTTGGCGTCGAGGATCTGATCGGCCACCAGGTTGGTCAGAGACACTTCGGCGGTAGGGATCAGGTACAGGTCCGCCTCGCCTTCGCGGGCGATCTTGAACAGGTCTTCCTCGAATTTTGGTAATTGCCCGGTACCCTGCAGCGCTGGGGCTTGCACCAGGTAGGGGGTGTAGGCTTCTTCGTAGCCGTGCTCGGCCACGTGCAGGTTGATCATGAACTGGGCCAGGGCACGGTGCAGTCGAGCGATCGGGCCACGCAGCACGGCAAAGCGGGCACCGGACAGGCGCGCGGCGCTTTCAAAATCCAGCCAGCCAAAGCGCTCGCCCAGGGCTACGTGGTCCTTGATCTCGAAGCTGAACTGCGCAGGCGTTCCCCAACGGCGAACCTCTACGTTCTGCTCTTCATCCTTGCCAATAGGTACCGACGCATCTGGCAGGTTGGGCAGCCCTAGCAGTATGGCGTCCAGCTGCGCCTGGATGTCGTCCAGTTCGGCTTTGCCTTGGGCCAGTTCCTGGGCCATGCGTTCCACATCGGCCATCAGGGGGGCGATGTCCTCACCACGGGCCTTGGCCTGGCCAATGGACTTGGAACGACTGTTGCGCTCGGCTTGCAGTTGCTCGGTGCGGGTTTGCACCACTTTGCGCTGGGCCTCCAGGGCCTCGATGCGGCTGACGTCGAGGGTAAAGCCTCGAGTCGCCAGGCGCTCGGCAACATCTTGCAATTGGCCGCGTAACAGTTTGGAGTCGAGCATGGGGTTCTCTCGTTGATCAGATTTTTGTCAGGTACAAACCCGCCCAAGTAGCGAGCAGGCCACCGAACACACTGGCGGCCGCGTAGCCGATGGCCAAGAAGGCCTGCCCGCTTTCCAGCAGGCGCAGGGTATCCAGCGAAAACGAAGAAAAGGTGGTCAAGCCACCGACGAAACCTACCAGCAACCCGGCTTTGAGGTACAGAGGCGCGTCTGGCCGCCCTAAAAATGCCCCGTAAAGATAGCCAATGATCAGGCAGCCGACGATATTAACCGCCAAGGTGGCTACGAAGAAATACCGAGGGTAATGCGCCGTTACCCAGGTACCCGTCGCGAACCGCAGCAGTCCGCCGACAATACCGAACAGTGCGACTGAAACTACAACAGGGATCACGTCTTTCTCCGTTGCAGGGGGCTAGCCTGGTCCAGGTCGGCCAGGTGACGAAGCTTTTCACCAATCTTGAATTCCAGGCCTCGAGGCACTGGCTGGTAATAATGCCGAGGTGCCATGCCTTCAGGGAAGTAATCCTCCCCGGCGGCGTACGCATCTGGTTCGTCATGGGCGTATCGATACTGCTCGCCATAACCTAGCTGCTTCATCAGCTTGGTGGGGGCATTACGCAGGTGCAGCGGCACTTCTTGGGAGCCCAGCCCTGTAACATCGGCCTTGGCGGCCTTGAAGGCGGTGTACACTGCGTTGCTTTTAGGGGCACATGCCAGATACACGATGGCCTGGGCCACGGCCAGCTCACCTTCGGGGCTGCCAAGGCGCTCCTGTACATCCCAGGCTGCCAAGCAAAGCCCCAGGGCGCGCGGGTCCGCATTGCCGATGTCTTCACTGGCCATGCGCACCACGCGGCGGGCAATATACAATGGGTCGCAACCGCCATCGAGCATGCGCGCGTACCAGTACAAGGCGCCGTCTGGGCTGGAGCCTCTCACGGATTTATGCAGTGCTGATATCTGGTCGTAAAAGGCCTCACCGCCTTTATCGAAGCGCCGCAGGCTGTCACCCAACAAGCCTTGCAATAACGTTTGGGTGATTGCCTCACCGTCCTCCACAAGGTCGGACGCATTTTCGATCAAATTGAGAAAACGACGCCCGTCGCCATCGGCGGCCGCCAGTAGCATGGTGAAGGCGCTTTCGGCCAAGGTGAGTTTGCGCTCCCCCAGGCCTTTGGCTTCGGTCAACGCGCGTTGGGCCAATTGACGCATGGCCGCCTCGTCCAGGCTTTTGAGTACATACACCCGGGCCCTGGAGAGCAAGGCGTTATTGAGCTCGAAGGACGGGTTTTCCGTGGTTGCCCCAACGAAGATCAAGGTGCCGTCTTCGACATAGGGCAGAAAGGCATCCTGTTGAGACTTGTTGAAGCGGTGGACTTCATCCACGAACAACAGCGTGCGCCGGCCGTACTGGGCAGCCTGCTGCCGGGCGATTTCCACCGCCTGGCGAATTTCCTTCACCCCCGCCAGTACCGCGGATACTGTTTCGAAGTGGGCGTCGGATACCTTCGCCAGCAAACGCGCCAGGGTAGTTTTGCCTACACCGGGCGGGCCCCAGAAAATCATCGAGTGCAGGGCGCCCTGTTCCAAGGCTTCGCGCAGCGGCTTACCACGGCCAAGTAGGTGGTCCTGCCCTACATACTCATCCAGCGTGCTCGCGCGCAAGCGCGCCGCCAGTGGCTGGGCAGGCGGCGGCGAGCTGAACAGGTCCATAGAGGGCGTGCCGCCCTATTCCTGGATTACGTCGGCACCCTTGGGGATGACGAACGTAAACTTGCTGGCCGGAACCGGTTCATTGGCTTTAACGCCCATGAATAGAATGTTGGTGCGCTGGCCTACGCTGTCGATCAACTGCATATCGTTGATTAGCCCACGACGGAAAGACAAGCGCAGAGAGTCGAATAGGGTGTCTTTGGTTTTGGGCTTGAGCACGAAGTCCACCACATCACCCGCTTCCTTGGAGGTGATATCGAAGCTCTGGCTGATTTTCGATACGTCGCCGGAGAGTAATAGCGCTGGGGTTTGGGTCAGGCGCTGGTCCAGGGTTTTAATGGTGACCTGCTCAAGATCCGGGTCCCACAGGGAGACCTTTTTGCCGTCAGAGACCATCAGTTGCTCTTGCGGTGCATCCGTATGCCAGTTGAACAGCCCAGGGCGCTGCAACGCCATTTCACCGCTGGTTTCTTGCAGTTGGGTACCGCCGCCATCCAGGGTTAGCTGAGAAAAGCGCCCGGTTAAGGTTTGGGACTTCTCCAGCAATTGGGTCAATGACTTCACAGCTCGGTCATCCGCGTTCGCGGAGATGCTGGTCAGGGCCAGGGCAGACACTAACAGCATGCGAATCAGGCGCATGGTAATCCTCTTGTCAGGTGAGCGAACCGGCACCCTTTGGTGCCGGCAAGTCAGTCTCGTGATGGGCCCGGCGCGATCACGTCGCGGCTGCCGTTCGTATTCATGGGGGTAACCACGCCGGCCATTTCCATGGCTTCGATCATGCGCGCAGCCCGGTTATAGCCGATTTTGAGCTTACGCTGCACAGAAGAAATGGACGCCCGACGGCTTTCCAGCACAAAGGCCACCGCCTCGTCGTACAGCGCATCGCTTTCGCTGTCGTCGCTATCGCCACTGCCCGCGCCCTCGAAGCTACCGGCACCTTCCTCGATACCATTGAGGATGTCGTCGTTGTAATCCGGCGTGCCACGCATTTTCCAGGCTTCAACCACGCGATGTACTTCATCGTCAGACACAAAGGCGCCGTGTACACGGATAGGCAGGCTGGTACCGGGGGGCATGTAGAGCATATCCCCGTGGCCCAGCAACTGCTCGGCGCCGCCTTGGTCGATAATGGTGCGGGAGTCGATCTTGCTGGACACCTGGAAGGCCATACGGGTAGGAATGTTGGCCTTGATCAGGCCAGTGATCACGTCCACCGATGGCCGCTGGGTGGCGAGGATCAGGTGAATGCCCGCCGCCCGCGCCTTTTGGGCGATACGGGCAATGAGCTCTTCGACCTTCTTGCCCACGATCATCATCATGTCCGCGAACTCGTCCACCACCACCACGATGGTTGGAAGGGTTTTGAGCAAGGGGGCTTCGTCTTCCATGCTTTCGCGGCGGTACAACGGGTCGCCCAGCGGATGGCCGGCCTCCTCTGCGTCCTTCACCTTGCGGTTGAAGCCTGCCAGGTTGCGAACGCCCATGGCGGCCATCAGTTTATAGCGCCGCTCCATTTCGGCCACGCTCCAACGCAAGGCATTGGCCGCGTCCTTCATGTCCGTTACCACCGGGCACAGCAGGTGTGGAATGCCTTCGTAGATCGAAAGCTCCAGCATCTTGGGGTCGATCATGATCAAGCGCGCATCTTGAGGCGTGGACTTGAACAGGATTGAGAGGATCATCGCGTTTACACCCACCGACTTACCCGAACCGGTGGTACCGGCCACCAGCAGGTGGGGCATCTTGGCCAGGTCGGTAATGACCGGCTTGCCGCCGATATCGTGACCTAGGGCAAGGGTTACCGGGGATTGAGCGTCATCGTATTGTGGCGTGGACAACACCTCGGAAAAGCGAACGATCTGCCGGTCCTCGTTGGGGATTTCGATACCCACGGTGGTTTTGCCAGGGATCACTTCCACCACGCGAACGCTAGTAACAGCCAGGGAGCGGGCCAAATCCTTGGCCAGGTTCGAAATACGACTGACCTTTACCCCCGGCGCGGGCTGGATTTCATAGCGGGTGATCACCGGCCCCGGGTGGATCGAGTCCACCGTGACTTCCACGCCGAATTCCTTGAGCTTGATCTGCAGCAGCTGGCCTACACCGGCCAGGGATTCAGGTGAGTATTGCACCTGCTTCTTTTGCACCGGGTCGAGAATCGACAGCGGAGGAATGGTGCCTTCGAGCGCGGCATCCACTTGGGGTGGCTCCGGCTTTTCCGGGAACATGCGACGGGGTGCTTCCACCTTGGGCGCAGGTGCAGGCACAGCCGGCGGCTGAGCAGCGGGCGCGATGATGGGCGGCATGGCAGGCGCGCTGACCTGAGTCGTACGCTCAGACACAGCACGTGGCGCATCCAGTAACGGCTCACGGTCGTTAGCGGAGAAGTGCTCGAGTGCTTCCTCGTCTTCGTCGTCCCACGGCATGCGCAAAGCAACTTCGGGCACTCGTGCACGTGAAACGACAGTGCTGGCCGAGGCCGCTGCCGACGTTACAACAGCAGGCACCACTACCGCTGGCCGTGGCTCAAAGGAAGGCTCCTGGCGCACGATCACGGGAGGCTGAGGCTTGGCTTCGGTTTCGGGCTCTACCTTGGGCTCGGCGCGGCTTTCTCGCCGGGGCGTTGGGGCTGCGTAGGCAGGCTCCTGCACTCGCAGGCTGGCGACCAACTGGCGCTGTTCGGTACGGGCAGCCCACCAGCGGCTGGCGGCGCCCGTGACAAGCTCCACCAGGTCTAGGGTGATCTTGCCAGTCATGTCCATCACCGTGAACCAGGACAGGTCTGTGAACACGGTCAGCCCGAACAGGAACAAGGCGATGAACAGCAGGGTGCTGCCCTGCACGTTGAGCCCATTGCGCGCCAGGTCCCCCAGGCTCTCGCCAAGGGCGCCACCGGCCGAAGCTGGCAGGCTTGCGGCGGAATGGAAGTGCAAATGCGCCAGGGCCGCGCCGGAGAGCACCAGGAACACCAAGCCAATGAGCCGCCAGGAAAATAGCCAGCCGCTCCACTGCCACGCCTGATGACGCTCACGGAAGATCTGCCAGGCCTTTACGCCCAGCAACAACGGGAAGATGTAGGCGAAATAGCCCAGCACCATGAAAAGAATATCGGCGGCGTAGGCGCCCGCGCGGCCGGCGGCATTCTGCACTTGGCCAACGCTGGTACCGGTGTGGCTCCAGCCGGGGTCGCCCTGGTCATAACTGAGCAGGGCCATCCAGAGGTAAAGGCACAAAGCGGCCATGGCAATAAGCGCACCTTCCTTGAGACGGTAGTGCAACTGCTGCCGCCAAAGGGGTACGGGGACGGGTTTAATGGTGGACTTCTTCAAAACGCATTCTTTCCTGCGCGGTGCGCGCGATGCATAACTAAAAAGGTTGTATCGCGGCGGGTTCCGTTCATGGGTGACTATTGTACGGATTTACAGTATCGGTGTCATAGGGTGGCATGATGCCAGCTTGCTGGCTGCTGATAGCGGAAGCTTTATCCCCCGGCACAGGCGCTGATGCACACTCCGCAACGTAACGCGACAACCGTGAAATGGCTTCGATTTCACCATGCTTTGCTAGGCATGACAAAGGGTTAAGCGAATAATTTAGCTAACTGCGCGAAGCTTCATGGAGTTGCCTTGACAGGTCTGAGTTCCAGACGCCGCCGCGACCCGGTGTCTGGAAGTGATTCCCGAGTCAAAGGCCAAACGCCATGCTCGACGCAGCACGACGCGAGCGCAATACTGCCCTCCCCTATCACCGATCAACCTAGCAGCCCGCTCATGCTTACTTGGCTCAACCGCGATGACCTCACCTTCCCACCCGTGGGCCGTGCCATGCGCGAACCCAATGGCCTGCTGGCGGCAGGTGGCGACCTTAGCCCTGAACGGCTGATCGCCGCGTACCGTCATGGCTGCTTCCCTTGGTATGAACAAGGTCAACCGATTCTCTGGTGGTCCCCCGACCCGCGCATGGTGCTGCCGCCAACCGAGCTGAAGGTGTCTCGCAGCCTTCGCAAGGTGATGCGCCAGGGGCGCTTTAACGTGACCCTGGATACTGCCTTCGCCGAAGTCATCAGAGCTTGTGCAGGGCCGCGTGCGTACGCTCAGGGCACCTGGATCACCCCTGCCATCGAAGCGGCCTACGTAGCCCTGCATGAGCGTGGCATTGCCCATAGCGTAGAAGCCTGGCAAGGCAGCGAGCTGGTAGGCGGGCTGTATGGGATCGCCATGGGGCGTTTGTTCTTTGGCGAATCCATGTTCAGCCGTGCCGCCGATGCCTCCAAGGTGGCTTTTGCCACGCTGGCGGACTATCTGCTAAACGCAGGCTTCGTACTGATCGACTGTCAGATGCATACTCGCCACCTTGAAAGCCTAGGCGCGCGCGAGATCAGCCGCGAGGCGTTCGGGCACTACCTCGAACAGCACTTGGACGCGCCTAACACGGCGAAATGGGCTGGCTAGGCGAGCAGCGCCGCAGTGGCATACACTCAATGGGTACGTTTCGATCGAGGGTTGATCATGACCGAGTTGGCGCGTTTGAAGTTTTATGCCACTCAACCCCACTCCTGCAGTTATCTGCCGGATGAGCAAGCCACCACGCTCTTTCTGGACCCGAGCCAACCGATGGATACCAGCATGTACGCTGACCTGTCGGAATTAGGTTTTCGCCGTAGTGGCGATCACCTTTACCGCCCCCATTGCCAGCGATGCAATGCGTGTGTGCCTGCTCGAATTCCGGCGGCCCGCTTCGAGCCCGGTCGGCAGCACAAGCGGATTTTCAAACGTAACGTCGATATCAGTGTTACGGCTCACAGCCCGCGCTATACCGAAGAATATTTCGACCTGTACCGCCGTTATATCGAGCAGCGCCACGCTGATGGCGATATGTATCCGCCGAGCCGTGAGCAGTTCTCTAGCTTTTTGGTTCGGGAACTGCCTTTTTCGAAGTTTTATGAATTCAGGGCCCAGGGGCGCCTGCTGGCGGTAGCAGTTACCGATGTGCTACCCAATGGGCTTTCGGCGGTGTACACCTTCTATGATCCAGACGAAGAACGGCGCAGCCTCGGGCGCTTCGCCATCCTCTGGCAGATAAGCGAAGCCGTGCGACTAGGGTTGAAGGCGATTTACTTGGGGTACTGGATAAAGAACTGCCAGAAGATGAATTACAAGACCCAATACCGCCCTATCGAACTTTTAATCAATCAAAGGTGGGTTGGGCTGAACTGAAGCCCTTGGCGCGTGGTCCTTTTTTCGGGCACAATATGCGCCGCTTTTGCCTGGCGCAGTTGCACCGGGCCACATACTGGATACCGAGGGCTTTACTGCATGTCGAAAGAAGACAGCTTCGAAATGGAAGGCACTGTCGTCGACACCCTGCCCAACACCATGTTCCGCGTGGAGTTGGAAAACGGGCACGTCGTTACCGCGCATATTTCTGGAAAAATGCGCAAGAACTACATCCGAATCCTGACCGGCGACAAGGTGCGCGTCGAGCTGACCCCTTACGACCTGAGCAAGGGCCGCATTACCTACCGCGCTCGCTAACGGCACGCATACGAAAAAGCCCGGCTATGGAAGCCGGGCTTTTTCGTTTGTACGTAATTCGCCAAACGCGGCAGGGCTTCCCCCACCACGCCGGGTTTAAGCCATTTCAGCCGTGGTTTCGAAGTCGAAGGTGATCTCGCCATCTTTGACATCGATATGCACCACACCGCCGTGTTCTGCCAGCTCCCCGAACAGGATTTCCTCAGCCAGGGGCCGCTTGATCTTGTCCTGGATAAGCCTGGCCATAGGCCGTGCGCCCATCTGTGCATCGTAACCGCTGCCGGCCAGCCAGCTACGCGCTGCGTCTGTAACTTCCAGCAGTACCCGCTTGTCTTCCAGCTGGGCCTGAAGCTCGGTAAGGAACTTGTCCACCACACTCTTGATGACTTCGTGGTTGAGGCGGCTAAACTGAATGATGGTATCCAGGCGGTTGCGGAACTCTGGCGTGAAGCTCTTCTTGATCACTTCCATCGCATCGGAGGAGTGATCCTGATGCGTGAAGCCAATGGAGGCCCGCGAAGCAGTTTCTGCCCCGGCGTTTGTGGTCATGATGAGAATCACGTTGCGGAAGTCCGCCTTGCGCCCGTTATTGTCGGTCAGGGTGCCATGGTCCATCACCTGCAACAACAGGTTGAAGACTTCCGGGTGTGCCTTTTCGATTTCATCGAGCAGCAGTACGCAATGGGGCTGCTTGGTGATGGCCTCGGTCAGCAGACCGCCCTGATCGAACCCAACGTACCCTGGAGGGGCGCCGATAAGACGAGACACGGTATGGCGCTCCATGTACTCAGACATATCGAACCGCACCAGCTCAATGCCCAGCGCCTTGGCCAACTGCCGAGCGGCTTCTGTTTTACCAACCCCGGTTGGGCCTGCAAACAGGAATGAACCCACTGGCTTGTCGGGCGCCTTCAACCCTGCCCTGGACAGCTTGATGGCCGTGGACAGTGAGTCGATGGCCGCGTCCTGACCGAACACGGTCAGTTTCAGGTCACGCTCCAGATTACGCAGCAGTTCTTTGTCCGAGGTGCTGACGTGTTTTGGGGGGATGCGTGCGATTTTGGCGATGATGTCCTCAACCTGAGGCACTTCAATGCGCTTGACCCGCGCTTCTACTGGCTGCAGGCGCTGATAGGCCCCTGCTTCGTCAATAACGTCAATGGCTTTATCTGGCATATGACGGTCGTTGATATAGCGCGACGCCAGCTCGGCGGCCGCGCGCAAGGCTTCGTCGCTGTACTCGATGCTGTGGTGCTGCTCGAAACGATTCTTCAGGCCTCGCAGGATGCCAATGGTGTCTTCCACAGAAGGCTCGGTCACATCGACCTTCTGGAAGCGCCTGGCCAAGGCCCGGTCCTTCTCGAAGATGCCACGAAACTCCTGGAAGGTGGTCGACCCAATGCAGCGGATCTCGCCCGACGACAGCAGCGGCTTGAGCAGGTTAGAGGCATCCATTACCCCGCCTGACGCAGCGCCCGCACCAATAATGGTGTGGATCTCGTCAATAAACAAAATGGCATGGGGGCGCTTGCGCAGCTCGCCCAGCAACGCCTTGAAACGTTTTTCGAAGTCGCCACGGTACTTGGTGCCCGCCAGCAACGCACCCAGGTCCAGGGAATAGACCACGCTGTTGGCCAGCAGGTCAGGCACCTGGCTATCTACGATGCGCTTGGCCAAGCCTTCGGCGATGGCGGTTTTACCCACCCCAGCCTCTCCTACCAGCAGCGGATTATTCTTGCGCCGACGGGCGAGGATCTGCGCCACACGCTCGACTTCGCTTTCACGGCCCACCAAGGGGTCGATTCGGCCTTGACGCGCCAGCTCGTTCAGGTTGCTGGCATAGGCATCCAGAGGGTTGCTAGAAGATGAAGACTCGCCGCCCTCGTCATCCTGCATGTCTTGCTCTCCCTCGGAATGATCGCCATGCCCGGGCACCTTGGAGATGCCATGGGCGATGTAATTCACCACATCGATGCGCGCCACGCTCTGCTGCTTGAGCAGAAACACGGCTTGGCTTTCTTGCTCGCTGAAGATGGCCACGAGGACGTTGGCCCCAGTCACCTCACGCTTGCCCGAGCTTTGAACGTGGAATACGGCGCGTTGCAACACGCGCTGGAAGCCCAGTGTAGGTTGGGTTTCGCGATCCTCGTCATGCACTGGAATGAGCGGAGTGGTGGAGTCTATGAATTCCTGGAGGTCGTGCTTGAGCTTGTCAAGGTTGGCGCCACACGCACGGAGTACCGTGGCGGCAGCCTCATTGTCCAATAGGGCCAGCAGGAGATGCTCGACGGTCATAAACTCATGACGCTTAGATCGAGCCTCCTTGAAGGCCAGATTGAGGGTGACTTCGAGCTCGCGGTTTAACATTGCTTCACCTCATAACCCAAGTGGCCGGATTTCAACCGTCCTTCTCGATTTCACAGAGTAGCGGATGCTGGCTTTCCCTGGCGTATTGGTTCACCTGCATTGCCTTCGTCTCCGCGATGTCCCGTGTGTACAGCCCGCAGACCGCACGCCCTTCCGTGTGTACCGCCAGCATGACCTTGGTCGCGAGTTCGCGGTTTAGGTTGAAGAACAATTCCAGGATTTCCACCACGAAGTCCATCGGGGTGTAGTCATCGTTGAACAGCACCACCTTGTACATCGGTGGCGCCTGTAGCGCGGGCCGGGATTCTTCCACCGCCAATCCGGAAGCATCATCTTCCAGAGGGCTCGGGGTATCCGGACCAAGCCGAGCGTGGCCGGGCCGATCCTGGCCAGGCTGATCTTGCTTGAAGGTTAGACGAATGTGGTTGAGTGCGTGCATTTCGGAAGTGATCATCGTTGAGCGATTTTGAAGGTTGAGGTGAGACGTGTGTCCAGTATTGATACTCGGCCGCCGCATGACCTTGACTATCGGCAAAACGGTGTTACAAACAGTAGAACCCACATTGGGGAAGAAAGGTCCGCACAGTCAAAATAAATTTTAGGCCAGTGCGCGAACGTGGTGGATGATACTCCAGCGATGGAGTCCTTTGCAGAGGGATATGAGCATGCCGAGCGGTAAAGTCAAGTGGTTCAACAATGCCAAGGGCTATGGGTTCATCATAGAAGACGGAAAAGATGAGGATTTGTTCGCTCATTATTCCGCCATCACCATGGATGGTTACAAAACGCTCAAGGCTGGGCAACCCGTACATTTCAACATCATTCAAGGGCCCAAAGGCTTGCACGCCGTGGGCATTTCAGCCGTCACCGATAACGTCACCCAGGCAGTCAATCTTCATACGTCCGACACCGCCTCCGCCTGAAGCGCCCCCCGCTTGCCCCCACCCGCTGCCCCATCCTGGGACGGCGGGCAATAACCCAATGCCGCTGCCAATTCACCAGGCCCGGCGTTGGGCTTTTCAGAGCCCTCCTCAAAGCCTTGATGCGCACCGACGCTGGTTTGATATACTTGGCCAGGTGACCATCGGGTCATAGCGGCCAACCCCCCGCATGGGGCGCCGCGAGCAACATCTTGTAACTGCTGGGGCCGGCACCTTGGCCCGGCCGCTTGACGCTCGACTGATGCACCCAACATCACCGCGAGGCCTCTCGACTTCCGACGCCCGCCCCTGGTGGCGAACGCGTCGAAAGCGCCTACTTTGCGCACCGAGATGCCTAGCCTGCTCAGCAAAACAGAGAGTTAACCCGACATGCCCACCCGATCCAAGATCATCTATACCTTCACCGACGAAGCCCCTGCCCTCGCCACCTACTCCCTCCTGCCCATCATCGAAGCGTTCACCAAAACAGCCGATATTGCCGTCGAAACTCGCGACATCTCCCTGGCTGGCCGCATCCTGGCCGCCTTCCCGGAGCGCCTGGGCAACAAAGCCGTAGCCGATGACCTGGCCGAATTGGGCGAGTTGGCGACCACACCGCAAGCCAACATCATCAAGCTGCCCAACATCAGTGCCTCGGTACCGCAGCTCAAGGCCGCGATCAAGGAACTTCAAGCCAAGGGCTTCGACGTTCCGGACTACCCAGACACCGCAGATACCGACGAAGCCAAGGACACCCGCGGCCGCTACGACAAAATCAAGGGTAGCGCCGTAAACCCAGTGCTGCGCGAAGGCAACTCTGACCGCCGCGCGCCCTTGTCGGTCAAGAACTACGCCCGCAAGCACCCGCATAAAATGGGCGCCTGGGCCAGCGACTCCAAAGCCCATGTGGCACACATGGATGACGGTGACTTCTACGGCAGCGAGAAGGCCGCGATAATCGACGCCGATGGCGCTGTACGCATCGAGCTGGTTGGCGCGGACGGCACCACCAGCGTGCTCAAGGAGCAAACCCAGGTAAAGGCCGCCGAAATCATCGACACCGCGGTGATGAGCCGCAAGGCCCTGCGCGCATTCGTCGCAGCCCAGATCGAAGATGCCAAGGCCCAAGGGGTACTGTTCTCGGTACACCTCAAAGCCACCATGATGAAGGTCTCGGACCCGATCATGTTTGGCCAGTTCGTGGAAGAGTATTACCAGAG
Organism: Pseudomonas artemisiae; assembly: GCF_057128685.1. Taxonomy (NCBI): domain Bacteria; kingdom Pseudomonadati; phylum Pseudomonadota; class Gammaproteobacteria; order Pseudomonadales; family Pseudomonadaceae; genus Pseudomonas; species Pseudomonas artemisiae. The sequence continues at coordinate 32,473 of NZ_JBSKHS010000006.1, read as the reverse complement.
CGCCTTGAGCAAGCATGCCGACGCCTTGGCCGAAGCCGGCTTCAACAGCAGCAACGGTATTGGTGACCTGTATGCGCGGATCAAATCCCTGCCCGCGGACAAGCAGGCCGAGATCGAGGCGGATGTACAAGCGGTATACGCCACCCGCGCGGCAGTAGCCATGGTCAACTCCGATAAAGGTATCACCAACCTGCACGTACCAAGCGACGTGATCGTCGACGCCTCGATGCCGGCGATGATTCGTGACTCGGGCAAGATGTGGGATGCCGAAGGCAAGCTGCAAGACGCAAAGGCAGTGATTCCTGATCGTTGCTACGCCACCATCTATCAGGCAGTGATCGAAGACTGCAAGCGCAATGGCGCCTTCGACCCCACCACCATGGGCAGCGTGCCGAACGTAGGCCTGATGGCTCAGAAGGCCGAAGAATACGGCTCCCATGACAAGACCTTCCAAGTGAAGAGCGCCGGCGTGGTACGCGTTGTAGCCGCCGACGGCAAGGTGCTGATGAAGCAGCCGGTAGACGCTGGCGATATCTTCCGCATGTGCCAAACCAAGGACGCGCCGATCCGTGACTGGGTCAAGCTGGCCGTGAACCGTGCTCGCGCCAGCGGCACGCCCGCGATCTTCTGGCTGGACCAAGCCCGCGCCCACGACGCCGCGCTTATCGAAAAAGTGCAGCGCTACCTCAAGGAACACGACACCAACGGCCTGGACATCCGCGTGCTTTCGCCCGTAGAGGCCATGAAGGTTTCCCTGGAGCGTATCCGCGCCGGCCAGGACACCATTTCGGTGACCGGCAACGTACTGCGCGACTACCTGACCGACCTGTTCCCGATCATGGAGCTGGGCACCAGCGCCAAGATGCTTTCGATCGTACCGCTGATGAATGGTGGCGGCCTGTTCGAGACCGGCGCAGGCGGCTCGGCACCCAAGCACGTTCAGCAGTTCAACGAAGAAGGCTTCCTGCGCTGGGATTCGCTGGGCGAGTTCCTGGCCCTGGCTGCCTCGCTCGAGCACCTGGCAACCACTACCCAGAACAGCAAGGCGCAAGTGTTGGCCGATACCCTGGACCAAGCCACCGGCAAGTTCCTGGACACCAACAAATCGCCTTCCCGCCAAGTGGGTGGGATCGATAACCGTGGCAGCCATTACTACCTGGCAACCTACTGGGCGCAGGCCCTGGCCGCGCAAACCACCGACAGCGAGCTGCAAGCCCGCTTCAGGCCGTTGGCCGATGCCTTGACCCAAGGCGAGGCCACCATCATTGCCGAACTCAACGGCGCCCAAGGCAAGCCTGTGGACATTGGCGGTTACTACTTCGCCACTGCTCGCCTGGCCAGCCAGGCCATGCGCCCCAGCAACACCCTCAATGAAGCCATCGCTTCGCTGAAGTAAGCCCAGAAACCCCGGCCCAGGCCGGGGTTTTTCTTTCACCCTGAGTACCTTTGCATGACCTGGCACCCCCACATTACCGTCGCTACCGTGATCGAAGACGATGGCCGCTTTCTGTTCGTCGAAGAACATAAAGAGGGCCGGCTGGTCCTCAACCAGCCCGCCGGCCACTTCGAGCGTGGCGAAACCCTGCGCGAGGCCGCGCGCCGTGAAACGCTGGAGGAAACCGCCTGGGAGGTCGAGCTCACCGCCGTGGTGGGCATTTACCTCTACACCGCGCCCTCCAATGGCGTGACCTACCAGCGGGTCTGCTTCGCCGCTCGCCCACTGCGCCGCAAGGATCACCCCCTGGACCGTGACATTACCGCGACCCACTGGCTCACCCGCGAAGCACTGGCCGCCGAACCGAAACGCTGGCGCAGCGAGCTGGTGATGCGTTGCATCGACGACTATCTTGCAGGGCCGCTGCACAGCCTGGACGTGATTCGCGACTAGGGGTTTACCCCAGCGCGCCATGGGCCTGTTAGAATGCTGCGTTTTTCACCAGAACCTTTTTCAAGCCCATGCGTGAGCCTACCCCTCTCGATCCCTACAAGGATCCCCGTAACACGCGCGTGATCGTCGGCATGTCCGGCGGCGTCGACTCCTCCGTGTCCGCCCTGCTCCTGTTGCAACAAGGCTTTCAGGTCGAAGGCCTGTTCATGAAGAACTGGGAAGAAGACGACGGCACCGAATACTGCACGGCCCGGGAAGACCTGGCCGACGCGCAGGCCGTATGCGACCGCATCGGCGTCAAGCTGCACACGGCCAATTTCGCCGCTGAGTATTGGGACAACGTGTTCGAGCACTTCCTGGCCGAATACAAGGCCGGTCGCACACCCAACCCGGATATCCTCTGCAACCGGGAAATCAAGTTCAAAGCCTTCCTGGACTATGCGCTGAGCCTGGGCGCGGACCTGATCGCCACCGGCCACTATGTGCGCCGCAGGGATCAACACAGCGTGACCCAGCTGCTCAAAGGGTTAGACCCGAACAAAGACCAGAGTTACTTCCTGCACGCGGTGGGCGGGGAGCAGATCGCTCGCACCCTGTTCCCCGTAGGCGAGCTGGAAAAACCCGAAGTGCGGGCCATCGCGGACCTTCACGGGTTGGCCACCGCCAAGAAAAAGGATTCCACCGGCATCTGCTTTATCGGCGAACGCCGCTTCAGCGATTTTCTCAAGCAGTACCTGCCGGCCCAGCCCGGCGAAATCAAAACCACCGACGGCCAGGTCATCGGCCGCCACCATGGTTTGATGTATCACACCCTTGGTCAGCGCCAGGGGCTGGGTATTGGCGGCCTTCACGGCGCTGGAGAAGAGCCTTGGTACGTGCTGGCCAAGGATCTTTCCCGCAACGAGCTGATCGTTGGCCAAGGCAATAACCACCCTTGGCTGTTCGCTGAAGCCCTGCACGCCTCGCAGGTGTTCTGGGTGAACCCTGTGGACCTCTCCAACCCGCGCCGGCTCACTGCAAAAGTACGTTATCGCCAGGCCGACCAGCCTTGCACCCTCACCCTTACACCCAGCGGGTATCAAGTGACCTTCGACGAACCGCAACGGGCTGTAACCCCCGGGCAATCGGTGGTGTTCTATGACGGCGAGGTATGCCTGGGGGGCGGCGTGATCGAAGCCGCCGAACCGGTACACCTGAACCAGGCGGCCTCGGCATGAGCGACCTTCGCGATCAACTCATGGCGTTGGCCGGGGTGTTCCAGGCCGCGGTACTGGTAGATCAGATCGCCAAGACCGGCCAGATCAGCGAGGCGGCCCTGGGGGGCATGCTGGGCACGCTGCTGGTGCGCGACCCGAAGAACACCCTTGAGGTGTTCGGTGGCAGTGACGAGCAATTGCGCGAAGGCTATCGCGCCCTGGCCGCTGCCCTGGAACGCGACCCTGCCAGCTTGCAGCGCGAACCGCTGCGCTATGCGTTGTCCATGGTCACCCTGGAACGCCAGTTGGAGAAACGCCCGGCCATGCTTGAAGCCATCGGTAAGCGGCTGCCGCAGCTCCAGGCCCAGGTAGAGCACTTCGGCCCGGCTCACGAAAACGTGGTGGCGGCCAGCGGCAGCCTGTACCAAGACACCCTTAGCACCCTGCGCCAGCGTATCCAGGTGCATGGGGACATGCGCCACCTGCAACAGCCCAGCAATGCGTCGAAAATCCGCGCGCTACTGCTGGCGGGGATCCGCTGCGCGCGGCTGTGGCGCCAGTTGGGCGGCCACCGCTGGCAGCTACTGGTAAGCCGCCGCAAGCTGCTGCGAGAGTTGTACCCCATGATGCGTAGCTAAGCCAGCCTAGGGTTTTTCATGTATGATACGCGCCCTTTTCGTTGCCCGACTGCCGAGAACACCCCATGCAGCTTTCTTCGCTCACTGCGGTTTCCCCTGTTGATGGCCGCTACGCCGGCAAAACCGAGGCCCTGCGCCCCATTTTCAGCGAATACGGGCTGATCCGTTTCCGCGCCATGGTAGAAGTACGCTGGTTGCAGCGGCTGGCTGCCCACCCGCAAATTCCGGAAGTGCCGCCCTTCTCCGAAGGCGCCAACGCGCTGCTCAACGAGCTGGCCACCGGCTTTGCGCTGGAGCACGCCGAGCGCGTGAAAGAGATCGAGCGCACTACCAACCATGACGTCAAGGCCATCGAATACCTGCTCAAGGAACAGGCCGCGCGGTTGCCAGAGCTGGCCAAGGTGAGCGAGTTCATTCATTTTGCTTGCACCAGTGAAGACATCAACAACCTTTCCCACGCCCTGATGCTGCGCGAAGGCCGCGACACTGTGTTGCTGCCGCTGATGCGCCAACTGGCCGGGTCTATCCGCGAACTGGCCGTGCGCTTCGCGGACGTGCCCATGCTCTCGCGCACCCATGGGCAGCCAGCCTCCCCCACCACCCTGGGCAAGGAACTGGCTAACGTGGTTTACCGCCTGGAACGGCAGATCAGCCAGGTAGCCGCGGTGCCGCTGCTGGGCAAGATCAACGGCGCGGTCGGCAACTACAATGCCCATTTGTCCGCCTACCCGAGCGTAGATTGGGAAGCCAACGCCCGCGCCTTTATCGAGGATGAGCTAGGCCTTGAGTTCAACCCTTACACCACTCAGATCGAGCCCCACGATTACATCGCCGAATTGTTCGACGCTATTGCCCGGTTTAACACCATCCTGATCGACTTCGATCGCGATGTGTGGGGCTACATCTCCCTGGGGTACTTCAAGCAGCGCACCGTTGCCGGTGAAATCGGCTCGTCTACCATGCCGCACAAGGTCAACCCCATCGATTTCGAGAACTCCGAGGGCAACCTGGGGATCGCCAACGCACTGTTCCAACACCTGGCCAGCAAGTTGCCGGTCTCACGCTGGCAGCGGGACCTGACCGACTCGACCGTGCTGCGCAACCTGGGCGTGGGCGTTGCTCACAGCGTGATCGCCTATGAAGCCAGCCTCAAGGGCATCGGCAAGTTGGAAATCAACGCTCAGCGCATCGCCGCCGACCTGGACGCTTGCTGGGAAGTGTTGGCCGAGCCGATCCAGACCGTCATGCGCCGCTACAACATCGAGAACCCCTACGAGAAGCTCAAGGAGCTGACCCGTGGCAAGGGCATCACCGCCCAGGCCTTGAAAGAATTCATCGATGGCCTTGACATGCCAGAGGCGGCCAAGGCGGAGCTTGCCCGTCTCACCCCTGCGAGCTACATCGGTAACGCAGCCGATCAAGCCCGCCGAGTCTAACCTTACCTTCGTACAGGCGCCCGGCATTGCCGGGCGTTTCTCATTTTGTACTTCATCAAAATTCAAAGAGTTAACGATGTCTTCCGATAAACCACTTCAACTGCTCGGCGGCTTGACTGCGCAAGAATTTCTTCGTGACTACTGGCAGAAGAAGCCGCTACTGGTACGCCAGGCCTTCCCTGATTTCGAAAACCCTATCAGCCCTGACGAACTGGCCGGCCTGGCATTGGAAGAAGAAATCGAATCGCGCCTCGTGCTTGAGCATGGCGAGCACCCCTGGGAACTGCGTCGAGGCCCCTTCGCTGAAGATGCCTTCGCTCAACTGCCGCCCAAAGACTGGACCCTGCTGGTGCAAGCGGTCGACCAGTTCGTGCCGGAAGTCAGCGCGCTGCTCGAGCCCTTCCGCTTCCTGCCCACCTGGCGCATCGACGACGTAATGATCAGCTACGCGGCGCCGGGTGGCGGCGTGGGCCCGCACTTCGACCATTACGACGTGTTCCTGCTCCAAGGCCATGGCCAGCGTACCTGGCGCGTTGGGCAGATGTGCAACAGCGACAGCCCGCTGCTTGAACACGCCGATCTGCGCATCCTGGCTGAGTTCGAGCACACCCAGGAGTGGACGCTGGAGCCTGGCGACATGCTTTACCTGCCGCCCCGGCTAGCCCACTTCGGTACCGCCGTGGACGACTGCATGACCTACAGCATCGGTTTCAGGGCGCCGAGCGCCACTGAGGTACTGACGCACTTTACTGACTTCCTTAGCCAGTTCATTCCGGATGAAGAGCGCTACAGCGACCCGGACATCCAGGCGGCCAACGACCCTAACCAAATCCAGCATGATGCGCTGGCGCGGCTCAAGGGGCTATTGGCCGAGCACATGAGCGATGATCGCCTGCTGCTGACCTGGTTTGGCCAGTTTATGACCGAGCCGCGCTATGCCGAGCGCGTGGCGGGCACCGAAGTGAGCGAAGAAGAACTGCTCGATGCACTGGGCCAGGGCGCTGTTGTAGTCCGTAATCCAAGCGCGCGCATGGCCTGGTCGGAGATGGGCAGCGAACTGATGCTGTTTGCCAGTGGCCAGAGCCGCCTGCTACCGGGCAACCTGCGCGGCCTATTACAACTGGTGTGCTCGGCCGACGCCCTGCACCAGACCAACCTGGCGCCTTGGCTGGAGGATGATGAAGTGGTCACCCTGCTGTGCCAGTTGGTGATCCAGGGTAGCCTGGGCTTCGCCGATGAATGACCTGCGGATTCGTCTGGCGGACTGGCATAGGGATTACGCCCAGATCCATCGTATCCGTGAATCGGTATTCGTGGCTGAACAGGCCGTGACCCCGGAGCAGGAATGGGATTCGGAAGACGATATCGCTGTTCATTTCCTGGCCGAACAGGCCGGCTTCGCCATCGGCACCGCCCGCTTGCTGCCAGACGGCTACGTGGGGCGGCTGTCTGTTCTCAAGGACTGGCGTGGCTTACGCGTGGGTGACGCGCTGATGAAAGCGGTGATCGAGGAAGCTCAGGCGCGCGGGATCGGTGAGCTCAAGCTTACCGCCCAAGTGCATGCCACCGCGTTCTACCAGCGGTTCGCCTTCGAGGTGGTCAGCGAAGAGTTTCTGGAGGCAGGCCTGCCTCATGTGGAAATGCTCCGCCGCGCGGCCTGACGCCCATAGGCCTGGTGGGCCTGCCGGTCAGGCCACCAGGTGTAAGCAATTTACACCAGACAAGCGCCTAGGCAGGCTTTTAACGCGGGATGGGCGCGCGTCGTCAGTTTTCGTTCAAGGGCTGGTTCATACTAGGGGCTCGACCTTGCGGAGTAACCTGCCATGCCGCTGCGCCCCTATATCCTCTTCCTGCTGCTCGCCTTCACTTCCTTCGCCCATGCCGCCACCCAGGTGCTGGACCTGCATTACCGCACCAGTGACGAACTACTACCCACGCTGCGCGCCTTCCTCGGGAATCAGGGCAGTATCAGCGCGCTGGGCAACCAGTTGGTGGTGAATGCCGAACCCGGCAAGCTCGATGAGCTGGCGGCCCTCCTTGAGCGTCTGGATGCGCCTGCGCGGCGATTGTTGATCAGCGTCGATACCACCGACAGCAATCACAGCACAGGCGCGGGCGCGGGCAGTGGCCGGGTGATTCGCTACGGTACCGCCAACCGCACCGGCGGCGTGCAACAGGTACAGGCCAGTGAGGGTACCCCGGCGTTGATTCAGGTGGGCCAGAGCGTTCCGCTGACCAGCGCGCAGACCGACAGCTATGGGCGCCTACAAACCCAGACCGAGTACCGTAATGTTACCCAAGGCTTCTATGTCACCGCTAGCGTGACCGGCAGCACCGTGCATTTGGCCATCAGCACCAACAACGACCGCATGAGTCAGGAGCGGCCAGACGTGGTCAACGTGCAAAGCACGGATACCCAAGTAAGCGGCCCGCTCGGGCAATGGATCACCGTGGCTGGCATCAACAGCCAAAGCCAGTCGGAGCGAAGCGGCACTAGCCGTTATTATGGCACCCAAGGCCGGGACGATATGACCCTGCGCGTGCGGGTAGATGCGCTGCCTTAAGCGCGCCTTAACCACCGCCTGCAGGAGTGAGCGCAAGCTCGCGAACATGCGGCACGGGCAGTGCCCAATTCTTCGCCAGCTTCGCTGGCTCCTACAACAATCCTGGTTGCGTAATCAGCGCTGCCCCGCCACTTCATTGATCTAAATCCATAAGTGGAAAATCCCCCAGGCGTAAGCTCAAACCGGGACTATAGTGAGTTGTGGAAACAGCAGTTAGGGTGGTCACCTTAACATTTAGCGGCTCTCATATGAGATCAATTATCATTTGCAACTTAGTGTGTTGCTTAAATAACGAAACAGCGTTGAACGAAATGGCTTAAATGGCCGTAGGCTGGGGTCTACAGGCGTATAGTCAGCGTCTATTTAATGGATCGCAGGAATTAATTTGATCCTATAAATTTACTTGCCGCGGGTTTGCCCATAAAATCCGCCGATCCTATGGCTGCGACATTTCGTCACTGCTTTTACCTTTCTTTAGATTCAGAGCTTTGCCTCTCTGTTAAGGACTGCCAGCATGACCCCATCAACAGGACTCATCGCCCACAACTGGGGCTTTGCCATCTTCCTCCTGGGTGTCGTAGGGCTCTGTGCCTTCATGCTGGGCGTTTCGAGCCTGCTCGGTGGCAAGGCCTGGGGCCGCAGCAAGAACGATCCCTTCGAGTCTGGGATGCTGCCCGTGGGCACTGCCCGGCTGCGCCTCTCCGCAAAATTCTATCTGGTCGCGATGCTGTTCGTGATTTTCGATATCGAGGCCCTCTTTTTGTTCGCCTGGTCTGTGTCCGTCCGTGAAAGCGGCTGGGCAGGCTTTGCCGAAGCGCTCATTTTCATAGCAATTCTGTTGGCAGGTCTTGTTTACCTTTGGCGAGTGGGGGCTCTCGATTGGGCGCCTGAAGGTCGTCGGAAGCGGCAAGCGAAGCTGAAACAATGAGGCTTTGGCAATGCAATACAATCTCACCAAGATCGACCCGGATGCTCCTCAGGATCCGGAACAGCGTTATCCCCTTGGCAAACAGGGCATCGTTGACGACAAGATGCTCGAAGACCAAGTGCATCGCAGCGTCTTCATGGGCAAGCTCGAGGACGTTCTAAGCGGTGCGGTCAACTGGGGCCGCAAAAATTCCTTGTGGCCTTACAACTTCGGCCTTTCCTGCTGCTACGTGGAAATGACCACCGCGTTCACCGCGCCCCACGACATCGCCCGCTTTGGCGCGGAAGTGATCCGGGCATCGCCGCGTCAGGCGGACTTCATGGTGATCGCCGGTACCCCCTTCATCAAGATGGCGCCGATCATTCAGCGCCTGTACGAGCAGATGCTCGAACCGAAGTGGGTCATTTCCATGGGCGCCTGTGCCAATTCCGGTGGGATGTACGACATCTACTCGGTGGTACAGGGCGTGGACAAATTCCTCCCCGTGGACGTTTACGTGCCTGGCTGCCCGCCTCGCCCTGAAGCGTTCCTGCAAGGCTTGATGCTGTTGCAGGAATCGATCGGTAAGGAACGGCGGCCGCTGTCCTGGGTGGTGGGCGATCAAGGCGTTTACCGCGCCGAGATGCCGTCCCAGAAAGACCTGCGTCGCGAACAGCGCATCCAGGTCACCAACCTGCGCAGCCCAGACGAAGTGTGACCCAGGGCGCGCCTACCTGGCGAACGGGTGGGCGCGCGGCTGGGGCTCATCCTTTACGTTGACCGAAAGCGAAAGCGACCGACACCATGACAACAGCGGACACCGCTCTGTATATCCCGCCTTACAAGGCTGACGACCAGGATGTGGTCGTCGAACTGAACAACCGCTTCGGCCCTGATAGCTTTACCGCGCAGCACACGCGCACCGGCATGCCCGTGCTCTGGGTACCGCGCGCGCAAATCAAGGAGGTGCTGAGTTTCCTGCGCGGCGTACCCAAGCCCTATTCGATGCTCTACGACCTGCACGGCGTGGACGAACGCCTGCGCACCCAGCGCCGCAGCCTGCCAGAGTCGGACTTCACCGTTTTCTACCATTTGATGTCCGTCGAGCGTAACAGCGACGTGATGCTTAAGGTGGCGTTGAGCGAAGGCGACCTGAACCTGCCCAGCATCACCGGCCTGTGGCCCAACGCCAACTGGTATGAACGTGAAGTGTGGGACATGTTGGGGATTAGCTTCAGCGGGCACCCGAACCTTGGCCGTATCCTCATGCCGCCTACCTGGGAAGGCCACCCGCTGCGCAAGGACTACCCTGCTCGGGCCACCGAGTTCGACCCCTACAGCCTGACCCTGGCCAAACAAGCCATCGAGGAAGAAGCCGCGCGCTTCCGCCCCGAAGACTGGGGCATGAAGCGTGGCACCGCCAACGAGGACTTCATGTTCCTCAACCTGGGCCCTAACCACCCTTCGGCTCACGGTGCGTTCCGTATCATTCTGCAGCTGGACGGCGAAGAGATCGTCGACTGCGTGCCCGACATCGGCTACCACCACCGTGGCGCAGAGAAAATGGCCGAGCGCCAGTCCTGGCATAGTTTTATCCCCTACACCGACCGTATCGACTACCTCGGTGGGGTTATGAACAACTTGCCCTACGTGCTGGCGGTGGAAAAACTCGCCGGCATCACGGTGCCGGACCGGGTCAACACCATTCGCATCATGATGGCCGAGTTCTTCCGCATCACCAGCCACCTGCTGTTCCTGGGTACCTACATCCAGGACGTGGGCGCCATGACCCCGGTGTTCTTCACCTTCACCGACCGCCAGCGCGCCTACACCGTGATCGAAGCGGTCACTGGTTTCCGCCTGCACCCGGCCTGGTACCGGATCGGCGGCGTGGCCCACGACTTGCCGCGTGGCTGGGAAAAACTGGTCAAGGACTTCCTCGACTGGATGCCAAAGCGCCTGGACGAGTACACCAAGGCCGCCTTGCAGAACAGCATTCTCAAAGGGCGTACCGTGGGCGTGGCGGCGTACAACACCCGTGAAGCCTTGGAGTGGGGCGTAACCGGGGCGGGCCTTCGTTCCACCGGCTGCGACTTCGACCTGCGCAAGGCGCGGCCGTATTCGGGTTACGAGAACTTTGAATTCGAAGTGCCCTTGGCCCATAACGGGGACGCCTACGACCGCTGCATGGTGCGCGTGGAAGAAATGCGCCAGAGCCTGCGCATCATCGACCAGTGCATGCGCAACATGCCGGCCGGCCCGTACAAGGCGGATCACCCGCTGACCACGCCGCCGCCGAAGGAGCGCACGCTGCAACATATCGAAACCCTGATCACTCACTTCCTGCAAGTGTCGTGGGGCCCGGTGATGCCGGCCAACGAATCCTTCCAGATGATCGAAGCGACCAAGGGCATCAACAGTTATTACCTGACGAGCGACGGCGGCACCATGAGCTACCGCACCCGTATCCGTACCCCTAGCTACCCGCACTTGCAGCAGATCCCTTCGGTGATCCGCGGCAGCATGGTCGCCGACCTGATTGCGTACCTGGGCAGTATCGACTTCGTCATGGCCGATGTGGACCGCTAAGCATGAACACTACGCTGATCCAAACTGATCGTTTTGCCTTGAGCGAAACCGAGCGTTCGGCCATCGAGCACGAACTGCACCATTACGAAGACCCGCGCGCGGCGTCCATCGAGGCGCTGAAGATCGTCCAGAAGGAGCGTGGTTGGGTACCAGACGGCGCGCTTTACGCCATTGGCGAGATCCTGGGCATTCCCGCCAGCGACGTAGAGGGTGTGGCAACGTTCTACAGCCAGATTTTCCGCCAGCCTGTAGGCCGCCACATCATTCGCGTGTGCGACAGCATGGTCTGCTACATCGGCGGCCACGAGTCAGTGGTCGCCAAGCTGCGGCAAACCTTGGGCATAGGCCTGGGGCAAACCACCGAGGACGGGCGCTTCACCCTGCTGCCGGTGTGCTGCCTGGGCAACTGCGACAAGGCCCCTGCCTTGATGATCGACGACGATACCTTTGGCGACGTTAACCCCGACGGCGTCAGCGCCTTGCTGGAGGCCTACGTATGACCCTCACCTCGTTCGGCCCTGCCAACCGTATTGCCCGCGCCCCTGAAACTCACCCGCTCACCTGGCGCCTGCGCGACGACGCAGAGCCTGTGTGGCTCGACGAGTATCAGCGCAAGGACGGCTACACCGCTGCCCGTAAGGCCCTGGCGCAGATGGCGCAAGACGATATCGTGCAAACCGTGAAGGACGCCGGCCTCAAGGGCCGTGGTGGCGCAGGCTTCCCCACCGGGGTGAAATGGGGCCTGATGCCAAAAGATGAATCCATGAACATCCGTTACCTGTTGTGTAACGCCGATGAAATGGAACCCAATACCTGGAAAGACCGCATGCTCATGGAGCAGCAGCCACACTTGCTAATCGAAGGCATGCTGATCAGCGCTCGGGCGTTGAAAGCCTACCGTGGCTATATCTTCCTGCGTGGCGAATACACTACCGCAGCCAAGCACCTGAACCGCGCCGTGGAAGAAGCCAAGGCCGCTGGCCTGCTGGGCAAGAATATCCTGGGCAGCGGTTTTGATTTCGAGCTGTTTGTGCATACCGGTGCCGGGCGTTATATCTGCGGTGAAGAAACCGCGTTGATCAACTCCCTGGAAGGCCGCCGCGCCAATCCCCGTTCGAAGCCGCCCTTCCCCGCCGCGGTGGGTGTATGGGGCAAGCCTACCTGTGTGAACAATGTCGAAACCCTGTGCAACGTGCCTGCCATCGTGGCCAACGGCGTGGACTGGTACAAAGGCCTGGCGCGTGAAGGCAGCGAAGACCATGGCACCAAGCTGATGGGCTTCTCGGGCAAGGTGAAAAACCCTGGCCTGTGGGAACTGCCCTTCGGCGTAACCGCTCGTGAGCTATTCGAGGATTACGCTGGCGGCATGCGCGACGGCTTTACCCTCAAGTGCTGGCAACCTGGCGGGGCCGGCACCGGCTTCCTGCTGCCGGAACACTTGGAAGCGCAAATGTACGCCGGCGGCATCGCCAAGGTCGGTACCCGTATGGGTACAGGCCTGGCCATGGCGGTGGACCACACCGTGAACATGGTCTCGCTGCTGCGCAATATGGAAGAGTTCTTCGCCCGTGAATCCTGTGGCTTCTGCACCCCTTGCCGAGATGGCCTGCCGTGGTCGGTCAAGCTGCTGCGCGCCCTGGAAAATGGCCAAGGCAGCCAGGGAGATATCGAAACCCTGTTGGGCCTGGTGGGCTTCCTCGGCCCAGGCAAGACCTTCTGTGCGCATGCGCCGGGCGCCGTAGAACCGCTGGGCAGCGCGATCAAGTATTTCCGGGAAGAGTTCGAAGCTGGCATCGCCCCCCTGGGAGCGGCGAGCCCTGCTCCGGGCTTTGGCCAGCCACGGCCAGTCCCTGCTGGAGCCTGATTGATGCGAGGGCGGCGACCCGCCCCTGCCTCGGGGTTCCGGCACCAGGCACAGAACAAGATTTCCATTAGCCAAGCCCGGGCAACCGGGCCAACGAAGACCTCTGAACCATGGCCACTATCCACGTAGACGGCAAAGCGCTCGAAGTCGATGGCGCAGACAACCTGCTACAGGCGTGTCTGTCCCTCGGCCTCGACATCCCTTATTTCTGCTGGCACCCGGCGCTGGGCAGCGTCGGCGCCTGCCGCCAATGCGCGGTAAAGCAGTACAACGACGAAAACGACAAGCGTGGACGCTTGGTCATGTCCTGCATGACCCCGGCGACCGACAACAGCTGGATCTCCATCGACGACGAAGAGGCGAAGCTGTTCCGCGCCAGCGTGGTCGAGTGGCTGATGACCAACCATCCGCATGACTGCCCGGTGTGCGAAGAAGGCGGCCATTGCCACCTGCAAGACATGACGGTGATGACCGGCCACAACGAGCGCCGTTATCGCTTCACCAAGCGTACCCACCAGAATCAGGACCTCGGCCCGTTCATTGCCCATGAGATGAACCGCTGCATCGCCTGCTATCGTTGCGTGCGCTTCTACAAGGACTACGCCGGCGGTACCGACCTGGGCGTATTCGGCGCCCACGACAATGTGTATTTCGGCCGCGTCGAAGACGGCGTGCTGGAGAGCGAGTTCTCCGGCAACCTGACCGAAGTCTGCCCCACCGGGGTGTTCACCGACAAAACCCACTCCGAGCGCTACAACCGCAAGTGGGACATGCAGTTCGCGCCGAGCATTTGCCATGGCTGCTCCAGCGGCTGCAACATCAGCCCCGGCGAGCGCTACGGCGAACTGCGCCGTATCGAGAATCGCTTCAACGGCTCGGTGAACCAGTATTTCCTCTGCGACCGCGGCCGTTTCGGCTACGGCTACGTGAACCGCAAGGACCGCCCCAAGCACCCGATGCTGGGTCAGAACCGCGCCATGCTGAGCGTGGATGCGGCCTTGGACCAGGCCGCGCAGCTGCTGCGTGGCCGTACCATCGTGGGCATCGGCTCGCCCCGGGCCAGCCTTGAAAGCAACTACGCGCTGCGTGAGCTGGTAGGCAGCGAGTGGTACTACACCGGTATTGAAGCCGGTGAGTGGGCCCGTATCCGCCTGGCGCTGGACGTACTCAATAACAGCCCGCTGCCCATCCCTACCCTGCGTGACATCGAAGACCATGACGCCGTGTTCGTGCTGGGTGAAGACCTGACCCAGACCGCCGCGCGCATGGCCTTGTCGCTGCGCCAGTCGGTCAAGGGCAAGGCCGAAGCCATGGCCGAAGCCATGCGGGTACAGCCGTGGCTGGACGCGGCGGTGAAGAACATCGGGCAACATGAAATGTACCCGCTGTTTATCGCCAGCCTGACCGACACTCGCCTGGACGACGTGGCCGAGGAATGCGTGCACGCCGCCCCTGAAGACCTGGCTCGCCTGGGTTTCGCCGTGGCTCACGCCATCGACGCCAGCGCCCCTGCGGTCACCGGCCTGGATGAAGAAACCCAGGGCTTGGTGCAGCGCATCGCCGATGCCTTGGTCGAGGCCAAGCGGCCACTGGTGGTGTCCGGCACGTCCCTGGGCTGCAACGCGCTGATCGAAGCCGCCGCCAACATCGCCAAGGCCCTGGCCCTGCGCGCCAAGGCCGGTTCGCTGAGCCTGATCGTGCCCGAGGCCAACAGCCTGGGCCTGGCCATGCTCGGCGGCGGTTCTCTGGATGCCGCGCTGGATGCGGTGATCGAAGGCCGCGCCGACGCTATCGTGGTGCTGGAAAACGACCTGTATACCCGTTTGCCGAAAGCCAAGGTGGATGCCGCCCTGGCCGCGGCCAAGGTATTGATCGTCGCCGACCATCAACACACTGCCACCACCGAACGCGCTGATTTGATTCTGCCGGCGGCCAGCTTCGCCGAAGGCGATGGCACGCTGGTGAGCCAGGAAGGCCGCGCCCAGCGCTTCTTCCAAGTGTTCGACCCGCACTACCTTGACCCGCAGAACTTCACCCATGAAGGCTGGCGCTGGCTGCACGCCCTGCGCGCGACCCTGCTCGAACGCAAGGTGGACTGGACCCAACTGGACCAGGTTACCGCTGCCTGCGCCGCAAGCACCGCGCAACTGACGGGTATCGTTGAAGCCGCCCCCTCGGCGGCCTTCCGCATCAAGGGTCAGAAAATGGCTCGCGAACCACTGCGTTATTCAGGGCGTACTTCCATGCGCGCCAACATCAGCGTACATGAGCCGCGCACCAGCCAGGACGTGGACAGCCCCTTCGCCTTCTCCATGGAAGGCTATTCGGGCAGCAAAGAGCCCCGCCAACAGGTGCCATTCGCGTGGTCCCCAGGCTGGAACTCACCCCAAGCGTGGAACAAATTCCAAGACGAAGTAGGCGGTCACTTGCGCGCGGGCGACCCTGGCGTGCGCCTGATCGAGCCCCGTGGCGACAGCTTGGGCTGGTTCACCGGCATCCCCGCGGCCTTCGCCCCGGCCCAGGGTACTTGGACGGCGGTGCCCTACTACCACCTGTTCGGTAGTGAAGAAACCTCGTCCAAGGCCGCACCGGTACACACTCGCATCCCCGCGCCTTATGTGGCCTTGGCCAAAGCCGAGGCTGACCGCCTGGGCGTCAACGATGGCGCGCTACTGAGCGTAAGCCTTGGCGGCGTTGAGCTGCGCTTGCCGTTACGGGTCGATGAACAACTGGCCGCTGGCCTGGTGGCACTGCCCAAGGGGCTGGCGGGCATTCCTCCAGCCTTTGGTGGGCAGGCCGTGGAACGCTTGCAGGAGGCCGCGCTATGACTTGGTTCACCCCTGAAGTGATCGACGTGATCGTGTCGGTGGTCAAGTCCATCGTCATCCTGCTGGCCGTGGTGGTGTGCGGCGCGCTACTCAGTTTCGTCGAGCGGCGTCTGCTGGGTTGGTGGCAGGACCGGTACGGCCCCAACCGCGTGGGCCCGTTCGGCATGTTCCAGATCGCAGCCGACATGCTGAAGATGTTCTTCAAGGAAGACTGGAACCCACCTTTCGTGGACCGGGTGATCTTTACCCTGGCGCCGGTGGTGGCCATGAGCGCCCTGCTGATCGCCTTCTCGGTCATCCCGATCACCCCTACCTGGGGTGTGGCGGATCTGAACATCGGCGTGCTGTTCTTCTTCGCCATGGCGGGGTTGTCGGTGTACGCGGTGCTATTCGCCGGCTGGTCCAGCAACAACAAGTACGCGTTGCTCGGTAGCCTGCGGGCGTCTGCCCAGACCGTGTCTTACGAGGTGTTCATGGGCCTGGCGCTGATGGGCATCATCGTGCAGGCCGGCTCGTTCAACATGCGCGATATTGTTGAGTACCAGGCCCAGCACCTGTGGTTCATCATTCCGCAGTTCTTCGGCTTCTGTACCTTCTTTATCGCCGGCGTAGCGGTGACCCATCGTCATCCCTTCGACCAGCCCGAAGCGGAACAGGAACTGGCCGACGGTTACCACATCGAGTATGCCGGCATGAAATGGGGCATGTTCTTCGTGGGCGAGTACATCGGCATTGTGCTGATTTCCGCGCTGCTGGTGACCCTGTTCTTTGGCGGCTGGCATGGCCCGTTCGATATCTTGCCGCAAGTACCGTTCCTGTGGTTCGCCCTCAAGACCGCCTTCTTCATCATGCTGTTCATCTTGCTGCGGGCCTCGATCCCACGGCCGCGTTATGACCAGGTGATGGACTTCAGCTGGAAGTTCTGCCTCCCGCTGACCCTGATCAATTTGCTGGTAACCGCCGCCATCGTGTTGTTGAACACGCCGGCGGGTGCTTGAGGAACGCGTGATGTTCAAATATATCGGCCATATCGCCCATGGCACCTATACCCAGTTGCGCAGCCTGATCATGGTGTTCGGTCATGGCTTCCGCAAGCGTGACACCCTCCAGTACCCGGAAGAGCCGGTGTACCTGACGCCGCGCTTCCGCGGCCGCATCGTACTCACCCGGGACCCTGACGGCGAAGAGCGCTGCGTGGCCTGCAACCTGTGCGCGGTCGCTTGCCCAGTGGGCTGCATCTCCTTGCAAAAAGCTGAAACCGACGACGGTCGCTGGTACCCGGAGTTCTTCCGGATCAACTTCTCGCGTTGCATCTTCTGCGGCCTGTGCGAGGAAGCCTGCCCCACTACGGCGATCCAGCTCACGCCGGATTTCGAGATGGCGGACTACAAGCGTCAGGACCTGGTGTACGAGAAGCATGACCTGCTGATCTCGGGCCCCGGCAAGAACCCGGACTACAACTTCTATCGCGTTGCAGGCATGGCGGTCGCCGGCAAGCCCAAGGGCGCCGCGCAGAACGAAGCCGAGCCGATCAACGTGAAGAGCCTGCTGCCCTAAGGAACAACAATGGAATTCGCGTTCTATTTCGCCTCTGGCGTCGCGGTGCTGGCAACCCTCCGGGTTATCACCGGCACCAACCCGGTCCATGCCCTGCTGTACCTGATCATCTCGTTGATCGCCGTGGCCATGACCTTCTTCGCCCTGGGAGCGCCCTTCGCGGGCATTCTGGAGGTCATCGCCTACGCCGGTGCCATTATGGTGCTGTTCGTGTTCGTGGTGATGATGCTCAACCTGGGCACCGAGTCGTCCCATCAGGAGCGGGAATGGTTCAAGCCGGGCATTTGGGCTGGCCCCATGTTGCTCGCCGCCCTGCTGCTGCTGGAGCTGATGTACGTGCTGTTCTCTGGCCCTGGCGACATTCCTGTCGGCCACACCAGCATCGGCCCCAAGGCCGTGGGTATCAGCCTGTTCGGCCCGTACCTGCTGGCGGTGGAGCTGGCGTCGATGCTGTTGCTGGCAGCGGCCATCACGGCCTTCCATATTGGCCGCAACGAGGCGAAGGAGTAACCCATGCCTGCCATTCCTCTAGAACACGGCTTGGCCGTCGCGGGCGTGCTGTTCGTGCTCGGCCTGGTGGGCCTGTTGGTTCGCCGCAACATTCTTTTCGTGCTGATGAGCCTGGAAATCATGATGAACGCCTCGGCCTTGGCGTTCGTGGTGGCCGGCAGCCGTTGGGCGCAACCGGATGGGCAGATCATGTTCATTCTGGTGATCACCCTGGCTGCCGCGGAGGCCAGCATTGGCCTGGCGATTCTGATCCAGTTGTATCGCCGCTTCCATACGCTCGATATCGACGCTGCCAGTGAGATGCGCGGATGAACCTACTCTTTCTGACTTTCGTCTTTCCCCTATTGGGGTACTTTCTGCTGTCGTTCTCGCGGGGCCGCCTTTCAGAGAATACCTCGGCGCTGATCGGTGTGGGCTCCATCGGGCTGGCGGCCCTGGTGGCGGCCTTCGCCATCTGGCAGTTCAACGTCGCGCCGCCCGCGGGTGGGGTGTTCACCCAGGTACTCTGGACCTGGATGTCAGTGGATGGCTTTACCCCAAGCTTCACCCTGTACCTGGACGGCCTGTCGGTCACCATGTTGGGTGTGGTCGTGGGTGTGGGCTTCTTGATTCACCTGTTCGCCAGTTGGTACATGCGGGGTGAAGAGGGCTACTCGCGCTTCTTCTCCTACACCAACCTGTTTATTGCCAGCATGTTGTTCCTGATCCTGGGTGACAACCTGCTGTTCATTTACTTTGGTTGGGAAGGCGTGGGGCTGTGCAGCTACCTGCTGATCGGCTTCTACTACGGCAATCGCAACAACGGTAACGCCGCACTCAAGGCCTTTATCGTTACCCGTATCGGTGACGTGTTCATGGCCATTGGCATGTTCATCCTGTTCCACCAACTGGGCACGTTGAACGTGCAAGAGTTGCTGGTACGCGCGCCGGAGCATTTCAAGGTAGGTGATTTCTGGATTGTGCTGGCGACCCTGATGCTGCTCGGTGGCGCGGTGGGTAAATCGGCCCAGTTGCCGTTGCAAACCTGGCTGGCTGACGCCATGGCCGGCCCCACTCCGGTATCGGCATTGATCCACGCCGCTACCATGGTGACCGCGGGCGTTTACCTGATTGCCCGTACCCACGGCCTGTTCACCCTGGCGCCGGACATCCTGCACCTGGTGGGCATCGTCGGTGGCGTGACCCTGGTGCTGGCAGGCTTCGCGGCCCTGGTGCAAACAGACATCAAGCGCATTCTGGCCTACTCCACCATGAGCCAGATCGGCTATATGTTTCTGGCCCTGGGCGTGGGCGCGTGGGACGGCGCGATCTTCCACCTGATGACTCACGCCTTCTTCAAGGCGCTGCTGTTCCTGGCATCGGGGGCAGTGATCGTGGCCTGCCATCACGAACAGAACATCTTCAAGATGGGCGGTTTGTGGAAGAAGCTACCGCTGGCCTATGCCAGCTTCATCGTGGGCGGCGCGGCGCTGTCAGCCTTGCCGATTCTCACCGCCGGCTTCTACTCCAAGGATGAGATCCTCTGGGAAGCCTTCGCCAGTGGTCATACCGGCTTGCTGTACGCAGGCCTGGCAGGGGCCTTCATGACCTCGCTGTACACCTTCCGCTTGATCTTCATTGCCTTCCACGGCGAAGCCAAGACCGAAGCTCATGCAGGCCACGGCATTGCCCATTGGCTGCCCTTGGGTGTGCTGCTGGTGCTGTCCACCTTCATCGGCGCCTGGATTCATCCACCGCTGGCTGGTGTACTGCCAGAAAGCGCGGGCCATGCGGGTGGCGAAGCCAAGCACAGCCTGGAAATCGCCTCCAGCGCCATCGCCTTGGCGGGCATTTTGCTGTCGGCGCTGTTGTTCCTGGGCAAGCGTCGGGTCGCGACCGCGATCGCCAACAGTGGCCCAGGGCGGTTGCTGTCGGCCTGGTGGTATGCGGCCTGGGGCTTTGACTGGATCTATGACAAGCTCTTCGTCAAACCTTATCTGTGGATCAGCCATATGCTGCGCAAGGATCCGATGGATCGCGGCATCGGCCTGGTGCCTCGGCTGGTGAAAGGCGGCAACACCGTCATGAGCCGGACCGAGAACGGCCAGCTGCGCTGGTATGCCGCATCCATTGCTTTCGGCGCCGTACTGGTGCTGGGCGCTGTGATAATGGCTGCCTGATCATGAACCTTGCGAATTTGCGAAAGGAAACGAACCCGTCATGATTCTGCCTTGGCTGATCCTGATTCCCTTCATCGGCGGCCTTCTGTGCTGGATGGCTGAGCGCTCAAGCGCCACCCTTCCCCGCTGGATCGCATTGCTGACCATGTCCCTGGAATTGGCACTGGGGCTTTGGCTCTGGTCCCAGGGCGATTACTCACTGGCACCGGCCCCAGGCGCGGACCCGGTTTGGGCTGTTGAATTCAAGCTGGCCTGGATTCAGCGCTTCGGCATCAGCGTGCATTTGGCGCTCGATGGCCTGTCCTTGCTGATGATCCTGCTCACCGGCCTGTTGGGCGTACTCTCGGTGCTGTGCTCGTGGAAAGAAATCCAGCGCCATGTGGGCTTCTTCCACCTGAACCTGATGTGGATTCTGGGCGGGGTGATCGGCGTGTTCCTGGCGCTGGACCTGTTCCTGTTCTTCTTCTTCTGGGAAATGATGCTGGTGCCGATGTACTTCCTCATCGCACTCTGGGGTCACAGCTCGGCAGACGGCAAACGGACCCGTATCTACGCCGCGACCAAGTTCTTTATCTTCACCCAAGCCAGCGGCCTGATCATGCTGGTGGCCATCCTTGGCCTGGTGCTGGTGAACTTCAATGCGACCGGGGTCATTACCTTCAACTATAGCGACCTGCTCAAGGCCAACCTGCCTGCCGGTACCGAGTACCTGCTGATGCTGGGCTTCTTCGTGGCTTTCGCCGTGAAGCTTCCTGTAGTGCCGGTACACTCCTGGCTGCCAGATGCCCACGCACAGGCGCCTACCGCAGGTTCCGTGGACCTGGCCGGTATCCTGCTGAAAACCGCTGCCTATGGGCTGCTGCGCTTCGCCTTGCCGCTGTTCCCCAATGCTTCGGCCGAGTTTGCACCCATCGCCATGGGCCTTGGGTTGGTCGGGATCTTCTACGGTGCCTTCCTGGCGTTCGCACAGACTGACATCAAGCGCCTGATCGCCTATTCGAGCGTGTCCCACATGGGCTTCGTGTTGATCGGCATTTACTCCGGCAGCCTGCAGGCCCTACAAGGCGCCGTGGTGCAAATGGTGGCTCACGGTTTGTCGGCGGCCGCGCTGTTCATCCTGAGCGGCCAGTTGTACGAACGCCTGCATACTCGGGACATGCGCGAAATGGGTGGCCTATGGTCGCGCATCGCTTACCTGCCGGCGATTAGCCTGTTCTTTGCCGCCGCGTCTCTAGGCTTGCCAGGTACGGGTAACTTCGTGGGTGAGTTTCTGATCCTGCTGGGCAGCTTCGCTTCCGCGCCTTGGGTCACCAGCATTGCCACCTTCGGGTTGGTAGTAGGTTCGGTGTACTCGCTGATCATGATCCACCGCGCCTACTTTGGCCCGGCCAAATCCGATGCCGTGCTGCATGGCATGGACGGCCGCGAGCTTGCGATGATTCTGCTGCTGGGCGTACTGCTGGTATTGCTGGGCGTGTATCCCCAACCGATTTTGGACACCTCGGCCGCTACCATGGCTGGCGTTCAAAGCTGGTTAGGCTCGGCTTTCTCTCAACTTGCATCGGCCCGGTAACCTGCAATGGAACTGACCTCTACACACTTTCTGGCATTGGCGCCGTTGCTGATTACCAGCGTCACCATCGTGGTGGTGATGCTGGCCATCGCTTGGCGCCGTAATCACTCCCAAACCTTTTTGTTGTCCTGCGCGGGTTTGAACCTGGCGTTGCTGTCAATCCTGCCGGTGCTCAAGATCACCCCCTTAAGCGTGACCAGCCTGTTGCAGGTGGACAACTTTGCCTGCCTGTACATGGCGCTGATCCTGATTGCCACCCTGGCCTGCGTGACCCTGGCCCATGCCTACCTGGGGGATGCTGGCTCCGGCTACCCAGGCAACCGTGAAGAGCTGTACCTGTTGATCCTGTTGGCAGCGGCGGGCGGCATGGTATTGGTGTGCGCACAGCAACTGGCCGCACTGTTCATCGGCCTGGAGCTGCTATCCGTACCGGTCTACGGGCTGGTGGCTTATGCCTACTTCAACAAACGGTCGTTGGAAGCCGGTATCAAGTACATGGTGCTGTCAGCCGCTGGCTCTGCCTTCTTGCTGTTCGGCATGGCCTTGCTGTACGCCGACGCTGGTACCCTGAGTTTCAGTGGCATCGGCGCGGCCTTGGCGGCCACTGGCATGCCGAGCCAGCTGGCGCAATTGGGCTTGGGCATGATGTTGGTAGGCCTGGCGTTCAAACTGTCCCTGGTGCCCTTCCACCTCTGGACCCCAGACGTATACGAAGGCGCCCCGGCACCGGTAGCGGCGTTCCTGGCCACTGCAAGCAAGGTGGCGGTGTTTGCGGTGATCGTGCGCTTGTTCCAGCTTTCACCAGTGGCTAGCAGCGGCGCATTGAACACTGTTCTGAGCGTGATTGCCGTCGCGTCCATCTTGGTAGGTAACCTACTGGCGTTGAACCAGACCAACCTCAAGCGCTTGCTGGGGTATTCGTCCATTGCCCACTTTGGTTACCTGCTAATCGCCCTGGTGGCCAGCAAGGGCCTGGCGGTAGAAGCCATCGGTGTTTACCTCGCGACCTACGTGATCACCAGCCTGGGTGCCTTTGGCGTTATCACCTTGATGTCCTCGCCTTTCAAAGGCCGCGACGCCGATGCGATGTTCGAATACCGTGGGCTATTCTGGCGCAGGCCATACCTTACGGCCGTACTGACGGTGATGATGCTGTCCTTGGCCGGGATTCCGCTTACCGCAGGCTTTATCGGCAAGTTCTACATCATGGCCGCTGGCGTGGAATCTGGGCTGTGGTGGCTGGTCGGTGCCTTGGTATTGGGCAGCGCCATTGGCCTGTTCTACTACCTGCGGGTGATGGTTACCCTTTACCTGATGGAATCGAGCATTCCTCGCCAGGACGCGCCGTTGAACTGGGAGCAGCGTACTGGTGGCGTGATGCTGCTGGCCATCGCCATCCTGGCTTTCGTGCTTGGGGTATACCCGCAGCCACTGATAGACTTGGTGCAACACGCGGGGCTGCAACTGATGGGCTAATGGCCCACCGCTAATAAAAAACCCCCGCTTGGCGCATTGCCAAGCGGGGGTTTTTTATTGCCGATAGTTTGGCAGACCATGCACAGCTATAAGCGGTTTTAGCCTACATCCCTTGCGCGTGGACGAAACACAGCTTATTGCCCTCTGGGTCCCGGCAGTAGGCACCGTAGTAATCCGGCGCGTAGTGGGCACGTATGCCTGGCCTACCCTCGTCGCTACCTCCATTGGCCATGGCAATGGCCCAAGCGGCATCCACCTGCTCGTTGGATGCACAGGCAAAGCTGACCTGATTGCCATTGCCAGGCGCCGCAGGCTCGCCGTTGAATGGCGCCTGCACGAAGAACTGCGGCCAACGCTGCCCTGGGCGTTGCCAGCCTTTGCCGGGAGGCCCGCCATCATTCTCGTCGGGCATCAGCTCCAAGCCCAGTTCGGCCAGTACCTTTTCATAGAACCCGGCCATAACGGCCAGGTCCCGCGCGCCTACGATGATATGCGAATACATAAGGCCCCCTCGGCTTCGATCAGCTAAACAGCTTAGCCGCGGTTTTGGCCACCAGCTCGCCTTGGTGACGGGCGCCTGCCAGGTCGATTTCACTAGGTTGACGAGAGCCGTCACCGCCGGCCAGGGTACTGGCGCCGTAAGGCGTGCCGCCGACGATCTCGTCCATGCTCATCATGCCTTGGTGGCTGTAGGGCAGGCCCACGATGACCATCCCAAAGTGCAGCAGGTTGGTGATCAAAGAGAACAGCGTGGTTTCCTGGCCGCCGTGCTGGGAGGCGGTGGACGTGAAAGCCGCGCCTACCTTGCCGTTGAGCACGCCCTTGGCCCACAGGCCACCGGCTTGGTCCAGGAAGGCGGCCATTTGGCTGCTTACCCTGCCGAAACGAGTCGGGCTGCCCAGGATGATGGCGTCGTATTCGGCCAGGTCTTGCACGGTGGCAACAGGCGCGGCCTGATCGAGCTTGAAATGCGCGGCCTGCGCTACTTCTAGAGGGGCGGTTTCCGGCACACGTTTAACATCCACAGTGGCACCGGCGGCGCGCGCGCCTTCGGCGACCGCATCAGCCATGGTTTCGATATGCCCGTAGGAGGAGTAATAGAGAACAAGAACTTTAGCCATAGAACGCTCCTTGAAAGGTCACGCCAGAAGGGCGCGAGCCCATGAAGTTCGCATACCTTGAAGCACGAAGATAACGCGGGGATTCGAACGGTTTCATCGATCCGCCAGATGTAACCTTTTACCAGTGTAGCCAATGCCTGGGCAGCCTCAGGTTGCCGGGGCCTTTGGCGAAGCCGACGGGCTGGCGTATTGGGGTTTAAGATGCCCATCCGGGTCCAGCAGCCAGGCATCGAGGACCTCTCGCACCACCGGGCCGGCGACCCTGCCACCGGCCTCCCCATTCTCGATCATCACCGCCACCACGATCTTCGGGTTTTCCGCTGGAGCAAAGCCCACGAACAACGCGTTATCTCGATTTCGCTCCAGGGTCTTTGCGCGGTTGTAGCGCTCACCCTGGCGAATGGCGACCACCTGAGCGGTACCGCTTTTGCCCGCGATGCGGTACTGCGCGCCAGCGGCGGACTGTCGAGCGATGCCCCGGGCGTCGTGCATCACAGCCTGCATTCCACGGTTGACTTGCTCCCACTCCCCGGCATCGCGCAATACGATGTTCGGCATGGGGTTGGTGTCCACTGGCGGCTGCCCGCCCACGGATTCGGCCAGGCGCGGCCGGTGCCATACGCCTTTGCTGGCAATCAGCGAAGTGGCCTGCGCCAGTTGCAGCGGGGTGACCTGCATATAACCCTGGCCGATACCAAGAATCAGGGTTTCCCCTGGGAACCAGGGCTGGCGACGGGTTGCCCGCTTCCATTGCTCTGAGGGCATCAGCCCTGGGGCCTCTTCGAACATGTCCAAAGACACTTTTTGGCCGATGCCG
This sequence comes from Pseudomonas artemisiae, assembly GCF_057128685.1. NCBI lineage: Bacteria > Pseudomonadati > Pseudomonadota > Gammaproteobacteria > Pseudomonadales > Pseudomonadaceae > Pseudomonas > Pseudomonas artemisiae. Next base: position 7,350 of record NZ_JBSKHS010000006.1, on the reverse strand, counting down.
AAACGGCTCAGGTAATCGTGCAAGCGGTCAATGCCCAGGCGGTGAGCGGTTTCGTAGAAGTAGGTATCGTTGGAGCGCATGATGGCCGCGTACAGGTCTACCCAGCCGTCGCCACTGCGGTTCCAGTTACGGTATTTATGATCATAGTTGGGCAGCTCATAGTAGCCAGGGTCGAACACCCGCGTGCCGCCAGTGATAACCCCGCTGTCCAAGCCCGCTACGGCAACTTCTGGCTTGATGGTGGAGCCAGGTGCGTAGAGCCCGCGCAGCACCCGATTAAATAGCGGCCGGTCGATGGAGTCACGCAGGGCTGTGTATTCCTTGTAGCTGATGCCAGTCACGAACAGATTCGGGTCAAAGCTCGGCTCACTGACCATGGCCAGCACTTCCCCGGTTTGCGGGTCCAAGGCCACGATCGCGCCCCGCCGGCCGGCCAGGGCTTTTTCTGCCGCCTGCTGCAGGTTGGCATCCAGGGTAAGCGTAATGTTCTTGCCTGCTACTGGGTCGGTATGGCGCAGCACGCGCATCACCCGGCCCTGGGCATTGGTTTCCACCTCTTCGAAGCCCACGTGGCCATGCAAGGCACCTTCATAAAAACGCTCCACCCCGGTCTTGCCCACCGACTGCGTACCGCGGTACTCGATAGGGTCCAGCACCTTGGCTTCGCTTTCGTTGATCCGCCCTACATAGCCCAGTGAATGGGCGAACTGCTCGCCCAGGGGGTATTCACGAACAAATTGTGCCTCTACGTCCAACCCCGGCAGCAAGAACTGGTTCACCGCGATCAGGGCGATCTGCTCCTCGCTCAGCTCATACATCAGGGTTACAGGCTCAAAGGGGTGGCGGGCGCGACGCAAGTCTTTGTCGAACTGGTGCCGCTGCTCTTCGGGCAGTTGCAACAGCCGGGCCAAGGTATCGAGCACCTGGGCGGTATCCCCGGCGCGCTCGCGGGTAAGCGTGAGGTTGAAACTGGGTCGGTTATTAGCCAGTACCACTCCATTGCGGTCGTAGATCAGCCCGCGCTCCGGTGCAATGGGCAGCACGTGCACGCGGTTGTTTTCAGAAATGGTGGAGTGGTACGCGTACTGAATCACTTGGAGGAAATACAGCCGCCCAACCAATGCCAGCGCCAGCCCCACCACTAAGAGTGCACAGGCCACCAGCCGCCCATTGACCAGGCCCTGTTCCTTATCGTGGTCTTTAAGAGGAATGGGTTCTGGCATGGCACCGCTCGTGTCTACAGATCGAAGCGCCCGCCAGGGGCGAAGCGCTCGATCCGTAAATCACGCGGTCAACGCTGTAGGTCTGGGGGCAGTTGTATGGTGGGGCGGTTACTGGCAAAGATGCTCCAACTGGAAACGAACAATGCCGCTACCAAGGGCCCTATGACGAAACCGTTGAGGCCAAACACCGCTAAGCCACCCAGGGTAGAAATCAACACCAAGTAGTCCGGCAATTTGGTGTCCTTGCCTACCAGGATGGGCCGCAACACGTTGTCTACCAGCCCGATCACGAAAATGCCGAACAGGGTAAGTATCACGCCACGCCACATCTGGTCATCGAGGAAGAAGTACGCCGCCACCGGCGCCCATACTACCCCGGCCCCTACCGCGGGCAATAATGAAAGAAATGCCATCAACACGGCCCAAAGCAGCGCGCTGGGGATATCCAGTGCCCAAAAGATGAAGCCGCCCAACGCACCTTGGGAAATGGCTACCAGCATATTGCCCTTCACCGTTGCTCGTACCACACGGGTGAACTTTAACTGCAAGCGGCGCTTTTGTTGCTCGGCCAAAGGCACGGCCATGCGCATTTTACGCACCAGTTCCGGCCCGTCACGCAAAAAGAAGAACACCAGGTAGAGCATCACGCCAAAGCTGACAATAAAGTCCAGGGTACCCTGGCCAAAGCTGAACGCTTGAGACGTCAAGGCCTCGCTACCCTGCATGGCGCGTGCTGTCACCTTCTCCCGCAGCCCATCCAGGTTACCCATGCCCAGGCGGTCGAGCAGGTGTTGCAGGGGGTCGGGCAAGGCGTGCTTGAAGTGGCTGGCATAGGCCGCCACATCCAACTGCCCGCTTTGAATGTTTTTATAGACAGTCGTGCCTTCCTGCACCAGCAGCCCACTGATGATAATCACCGGCAGCACAGCCACCAGAATGCAGATGGACAGGGTGACCACCGAGGTGGTATTGCGGGACCACTTGTAGCGCTGGATCATCTTGCGTTGCAGCGGGGTAAACAGAATGCTCAGGATCACCGCCCAGAACACAGCACCGTAATACGGCAAAAGAATCCAGATAAATGCCACTGTTACCAATACAAGTAACACCAGAAGGCACTTGTAATGGAGGTTATTTTCGTTCATGCGCATTCCATGTCAGCTAGGCCTTCGACACCCCTGGTGGGGTGCCTGATGCTTAGTCCGACAGCGAGGCGCTAAAGTGCCCTGAGCGATTGGTCAGATTTTGAATTGTGCCACCAGCCGCCCCAGGCCTTGCCCCAGTGCCGCGAGCTTGCGGGAGGTCTCGGCGCCATGACGGGTTTCATCGGCCACTTGATCCACGGCACTGGCAATGTGGTGCACGCTACGGTTGATCTCTTCCACCACAGCGGTTTGTTCCTCGGCGGCGGTGGCGATCTGGGCGTTCATGTTACGAATAGTCTCGATCAACTGGCCAATGGCGTCTAGGGAACGGCCGGCTTCGTTGGCCCGTACGCTAGTACCCTCGCCTGCCTCGCTGGAGCGGCGCATGGCTTCCACAGCATCGCGGGTGCCGTTTTCCAAGCGAGCAATCATACCCTGGATTTCCTGGGTGCTCTGCTGGGTACGGCTGGCCAGCGCGCGTACCTCATCGGCGACTACCGCAAAGCCCCGACCCGCTTCACCGGCTCGCGCGGCTTCAATAGCGGCGTTAAGCGCCAATAGGTTGGTTTGTTCGGCGATGGAGCGAATCACACCCAGCACACCGACGATAGCGCGCACATCATTTTGCAGTGTATCCAGGGAGTTGCCGCTCAGGCGAATATCGGCCACCAGCGAGTGGATCTGCGCCACGCTGCCGTCGACCACCTGTTTAGCCTGCCTGCCTTCTTCGTCCGTTTCTTGAGCCGCGGTGGCGGCGCCTTGGGCACTACGGGCCACTTCTTGAGCGGCGCCAGACATTTCGTTGACCGCCGTGGCTACCTGGTCGGTTTCCTGGCGTTGACGTTCCATGGCCTGCTCGGAACGCTGGGCCTGGTCAGCCACTTCACTGACCAACCCGGTCAGCTCGCCCGTCATATTGGCGATCTGCCGAACCAGCCCGTGGATCTTATCGGCAAAGCGGTTAAAGGAACCGGCCAGTTGACCCAGTTCGTCCTGGCTGGTCACCGGCAGGCGACGGGTCAGGTCGCCTTCACCAGCGGCGATGTCGTCCAGGCTGTGCTTCATCAACTCTAGCGGCCGCACGATATTGCGTGCCAGCGCCCAGCCCAGCAATGCGATCACCACCAGCACGGCAGTGGCGATGCCAATGATGCTGGTAAGCATGTCTACAGTACGTGCATGAACCGCCTCGCGTACTTGGGCCAACTGAGCATCGATACCGTCGAGGTTGACCGCAGTGCCTATGACCATGTCCCATTTCGGTAGGTATTCGGTGTACGCAAGCTTAGGCACCAGTGTTTGCGTACCTGGCAGGCTGGAGGAGTAGCTGACGTAGTGGGTGCCATCTTTGCCCACGCTTACCAAGTCCCGGTTCACGTATACGCCATTAGGGTCCCGCGCATCGATAAAGCTTTTACCTACGCCTTCGCTGCTATTGCCTTTAAATAGCCGCACCGCTTTGGAGTCATAGCCGAAGAAATAGCCGTCCTTGCCATAGGTGACTTGGGACAGCATTTTAATCACTTGCGCGCGTGCAACGTCATCGTCGGCGCCAGCGGCGTCGTAGATCGGCTTCACCGTACCCAGGGCCACCGCCACGTAATCCTGTAAGGAGGCCTTGGCGGCAGACATGAAGCGTTCGCGGGTATCCCGGATCTCCTGATCTGCCTGCTGATGCAGCAGCCACAGGGAGAAGAGGCTGATGACCAGCGCAAATAGCACTACAGGCACGATGGCGAGGGATAGGACCTTGCTCTTCAAGCTAAGGCGCATAGAAAATTCTCATTGGCAGAAAAGTAATGCCCGGTTATCGGCCTTCTTGCCGTGAAGTTGAGCGACGGGCTGACATCAGCGGCGAGGGAGTGCGATGCTGATCCGCAATCCTCCCAGCGGGCTATCGGCCAGGGCCATGGTCCCGTGACAGGCCTCGATGATATCTCGCACTATTCCCAAGCCTAGCCCATGCCCTTGAGTCTGCTCGTCCAGCCGCTCCCCCCGAGTAAATACTTGCTGTCGGGCCTGCATCGGGATACCTGGACCATCATCTTCCACCTCTATCTGGTAGCCCGCGTCAGACGTGCCGATGCTCAAGCGCACGTGGCTATCAGCCCACTTGCAAGCGTTATCCAACAGGTTGCCCAGCAGCTCGAGCATGTCCTCCCGGTCCCAAGGCAATACCAAACCTGGAGGGCAGTGCGCATCGAGCTCAAGGTGCGTGCCATGGAGGGTGGTCAGGGTCGCCAGCAAGTTAGGCACTTCACTTGCGCAGTTGAAGCGGGTACCGGTCATGGCGTCGCCCGCCAAGCGTGCCCGTGCCAGTTCTTTATCAAGCCTGGCCTGTATCTGACCCAGTTGCTCCAGCAGCGCGGCGCGTAACGCTGGGTTACCTTCCAGGCGCGGGCCTTTGACCTGGCTGAAGAGCACTGCCAAAGGGGTTTTCAAGGCGTGCCCCAGGTTACCCAGCGCAGTACGTGCCTTTTTCAGGCTGTCTTCGGTATGGGCCTGCAGATGATTGATCTGCGTAATCAGCGGCTCAAGCTCCAAAGGCACTTCTAGTTGCAGTTGCTCTCGCTTGCCTTGCTGAAGCTGTGTCAGCTGCACCCGAGCGGCCTCCAAGGGGCGCAAGGCACGGGTGACGATCAACCGCTGCAGCGCAAGCACTGCCAACAGCAAGAGTGCCCCAAAAGCCAACCCCCACCGGCGAAGCCTGGCAAAGCTTTGGTGAATGGGAGTGTAGTCTTGGGCGACGGTGATGGATATTACGTTACCCAACCGGCGGTAGTCGGCGCGCAACAGGATGACTTCTTGCCCATCCAGGCCGGTCGCCTGTACCTCTGCCCTTCCAGGGGTGGCCAGCGAGGGAAGCTCTACATCCCATAAAGAGCGCGAACGTAGGTGGCGTTCAGGCAGATCAATTTGATAGTAGTACCCTGAAAATGCGCGGTCGTAAGCGGGCAGTACGCGATCAGGGAGCAGTTCGATGCCGGTAGGCGTACGGGCCAGCGCCAGTAGTAGAGTCTCGCTTTGACTGCGCAGATTGCTCTCCAGGTAACGCTTTACGCCGCTTTCAAACAGCCATAGGCCTGCCTGAGCAAATGCCAGCCCCCCTAGTAAGAGAACACTGAGCAGGCCTACGCTCAACCGTGCCTGTAGAGACTTCACGCGGCTGTTACGCCAAAGCAGTAACCCTGCCCGCGCCGTGTTTCAATTACCGTTTTGCCCAGTTTTCTTCTCAAATGGTTAACGTGCACTTCCAGTACATTGGAGTCTCGCTCGGTTTCACCATCGTACACGTGGTCCGCCAGGTGCCCTTTGGACAGAATCTGGCCTGGATGCAGCATAAAGTAGCGCAACAGGCGAAACTCCACGGCGGTCAGGGCAATGGACTGCCCATCGTTCTGGACCGTTTGCGTAGCTTCATCCAATGTCAGCCCGCCGGCTTGCAAATGCGGTTGATTAGGTAGCCCTTTGGACCGGCGCAGCAGTGACTGGATACGCAGTACCAGTTCTTCAGGGTGGAACGGTTTGCTCAGGTAGTCGTCCGCGCCAGCCTTGAGCCCTTCGATACGCTCTGCCCAAGAGCCACGGGCCGTAAGCACCAATACGGGTGTGTTCACCCCGGACGCGCGCCATTGTGCCAATACCTCTAGGCCAGGTAGGCCTGGTAGACCCAGGTCCAGGATAAAGCAGTCGTAAGGTTCGATCTGCCCTTGGGTCAACCCATCGCGACCGTCGCTGCGCCAGTCCACCGCATAGCTGTGGGTAGCCAGCAACGTCATCAATTCATCTGCCAGCGGAACTGAGTCTTCAACCAATAACAAACGCATTCAATCGTCTTCCTTGTCTTCCAGCAGGTCGCCTGTAGCCGCGTCGAACTCTAATTCACGCACCTGCCCGCTTGGCAGCAAGATTTCGATTTCGTAGACATAACGGTTGTCTTCGCGTTCCAGCTCCGCCTCTAGAAACTGCGCTGCCTCATAGCGCGCCAGGGCCTTGGCAGTCAGTTGCTCCAGCGGCAAAATCACACCTTGTTGACGCAGGCGAAGGGCTTCGTCCTGGGTGAGGTCATGGGCACTGCTAAGGTCGACAGTGAACATCGCTAGGAGCAGGCACAAAGCACGCACCGTAATCATTGAGGCACCTCCGTCGGTGTGGGCCTTTGCCAGTGGTATAGCGGGCATATGCCATTTGCCTGGCATGTTAACGACATGCCCTTAAGTGAACCTGAAGCCTTCAGGCGCGCCTGACAATAACGATGCTGGTAACATTCCTCTTTGCCTTATGAATGAGTATTTGCAGCGTGGAAATTTTCAAAGAGTTTACGTTTGAATCGGCACATAAACTGCCGAACGTACCCGAGGGCCACAAATGTGGGCGGCTTCATGGGCACTCCTTCAGGGTAGGTTTGCACCTGACCGGAGCAGTAGATCCTCATACGGGCTGGATACGTGATTTTTCAGAGATCAAAGCCATCTTCAAGCCGATCTATGAGCGCCTGGACCACAATTACCTGAATGACATCCCAGGGCTGGAGAACCCCACCAGCGAAAACCTTGCAGTGTGGATTTGGGGAGCGCTTAAACCGCTGTTGCCAGAGCTAAGCAAGGTGAGGATTCACGAAACCTGCACCAGTGGGTGTGAGTACGAAGGAGACTAAGGGAAACCGCTTCGTGGACACCGTTTTAATCTTCACCGCATAAGTGGGATTACTGTAGGAGCGAGCGCAAGCTCGCGAATGTTCGCCAGCTCCGCTGGCTCCTACACAGGGGCTCGAGTGTTTTCAGGCCACACAGACAAAACCCCTGACCGCGGAGCGATCAGGGGTTTTGGGGTTTGAATCTTGACGATGACCTACTCTCACATGGGGAAACCCCACACTACCATCGGCGATGCATCGTTTCACTACTGAGTTCGGGAAGGGATCAGGTGGTTCCAATGCTCTATGGTCGTCAAGAAATTCGGTAGCCGCCTCGTGTCACACA